>NZ_WSFU01000137.1 GCF_016820635.1 Anaeromonas gelatinilytica
AATGAGAATAAGGCGAAGTTTAGTTAATTCGTAATATTTAGTGTTCATTGGGAAAAGTTTGTAGAGCTATATGGATATAAAATTAGAAAAACTGTTGTTATTTTTCTTTAAACCATCAAATTAATGAACTTATCTATATTGTGTATAATATAATCTTAATGATAGCTTAGAAGATGAGATTTCATTTTTTAGGCTGTCTTTATTTTAGCTAGATTTTAAGTCATTAATATTCTATTTTAGGGTATTACTAATATAGTTCATTAGTAAATTAAATTAGAAAAAATAATATTGACAATTTTTTTGCTAACTGATAAAGTATTTAATTAGGTACATAGTTATTTATCAGATAATTAAATAAAGAAGTGAGAGGTGCTCGAAAGAGATAATAGGGAAAAAGGTGTAAGACCTTTGCAGCCCCCGCTACTGTAAGCATGACGAAATTCACAAACCACTGTTTTGACATGGGAAGGGTGAATAGTAGGATGATTGTGAGCCAGGAGACCTGCCTTTAACTTATCTGCATAGAACTTCGGTGGGAGGTTTAATGGTTTTGATTTCTATATGAATGAAGAACACACTCCATCAAGGGTGTGTTTTTTTAATCCATAATTTTAAAACAGGGGAAAATTAATATAGAAAACTTAAATGTAAAATAGGAGGATTAAATGGTGAATGGAGATTAGGAGAAATTATTTATTAAAGAGAATCTTACAATTAATTAGTGTTATGATTTTAACATCCTTTATAACATTTGTTCTTGTGTATATCAGTCCAAGTGATCCTGCTGAGATGATGCTTACGGCTCATGATGTTGTTCCTACTGAAGAATTATTGGAAAGAACAAGGGAAGATATGGGGTTAAATGATTCATTTATAGTTCAGTATGGAAATTGGATTAAAGGTCTATTGAAGGGGGATTTTGGATATTCTTATTCTACTAGGGAACCAGTGCTTGATATTTTACCTCAAAGGATTTTTATGACTATGAGATTAGCTGTTGTTGCATTATTTTTCTTGATATTTTTTTCATTTATATTTGGTGTGTTATCAGCAGTTAAAAAGAATACAATATTAGATTATTTAATTAGAAGTATTTCTATCATAGGAATATCTATTCCTGCTTTTTGGCTAGGTCTTATGCTAATTTATATATTTGCTGTGAAACTTCGTTGGTTTGAAATAACTAATCAAACATCTTTCAAAAGTGTTATTCTTCCGGCTATAACTTTAGCTATACCATTAATGGGAAGATATATAAGACAAATAAGAGAGGCAATATTAGAACAGTATTCTCAAGATTATGTTATAGGAGCTAGAGCTAAGGGTATAAGGGAGAGTTATATAATGATGAAATATATTTTACCTAATGCTCTTTTAGGAATTATTACGCTTTTGGGATTATCTATAGCTTTAATTTTAGGAGGAAGTGTGATAGTAGAAAATATTTTTTCTTGGCCGGGATTAGGCTCTATGGCTTTAGAGGCTATAACTTATAGGGATTATCCTTTATTGCAATCTTATGTTATTCTTATGACTTTAATTTATGTTACTATCAATTTTATTGTAGATATTATAACTCAAATTCTTAATCCTAAAATTAGATTGAAAGGAGAAAAATAAATGGGGAATATAAAAAAGAAAAAAATGATTTTTTTGATAATGCTATTTATAGCTATTTTTATGATTATATTAGCGATTATATCCCCTTTACTAATATCTCATGATCCTTTAGTTACTGATTTTGAGAATGTATTACAAAAGCCTTGTAGCGAATATCCCTTTGGTACTGATCAGGTAGGAAGATGTATATATTCCAGAGTTATTTATGGTGCTAGGGTTTCTTTGGGAACTACTTTTTTACTTTTAAGTATTGTTTTCATCTCAGGCTTAATTATTGGTACTATTGCTGGCATGTCAGGTGGCATTATAGATACTATAATCATGAGAATAGCAGATGCGGTACTATCCTTTCCAGATATAGTTTTTGCTATTGCTATTGTGGGAATATTAGGTCCTGGTATGAAAAATACTTTATTAGCTTTATCTGTTATTTGGTGGACAAAGTATGCTAGGCTAACAAGGGTTTTGGTTATGGCAGTTAAAGATAAAGAGTATATACACGCAGCAACAATGATTGGGGCAAGTAATATAAAGATTATTACTCATTATATTTTTCCTAATATTATATCACCTTTGATTGTCCAGTTGGCGTTAGATATAGGGGGAATGATGTTAGCTCTTGCTGGCCTATCATTTTTAGGTTTAGGTGTACAACCTCCAACACCTGAATGGGGAAATATGTTGAATGAAGGTAGATCTTATATACAAACGGCTCCTTGGTTATTGATATATCCTGGAGCAGCAATATTTATTGTTGTAGCTGTATTCAATACTTTAGGGGATAGTGTAAGAAATTTACTTGACCCTAAGCATATATAAATAAAATATTTAAGGGGTGTAAAAATGAAAAAGATATTAATTAGTATATTAATTTTATTTATGTGTTTTGTATTCATTGCTTGTAGTCAACAAGATCAATCTCAAGAAGCAAAGGATATTAGTGGAGATGCAATCAAAGACGCAAAGAAGACTTTAAATATGGCTTTGTTTTGGTTAGATAGTAATATAGAGCCTACAGAAGGATGGAATGGATGGACATTGACTCGCTGTGGTATAGGTGAAAATCTTGTGCAATTTGATGAGAATATGAAGTTGAAGCCTGTGATTGCGGAATCTTATGAGCAGATTGATGATAAAACTGTAGTTTTTGATATAAGAAAAGGTGTAAAATTTCATAATGGGAAGCCTGTAGATGCTAAGGCTGTTAAAGATTCTATAGAGAGAGTCTTGGAAATATCTGATAGAGATGATGTAAAATTCTCTGTGGAATCAATAAAAGCAGAAGGTCAAAAATTAACTATTAAAACAGAAGTACCATCTCCTACTTTGCTTAATAAGTTAGCAGATCCTGTATATGTTATAGTAGATGCATCTGTAGCAAATGATGAAAACTTTAAATATAAACCTATTGCTACCGGTGCTTTTAAAGTGGCTGAATTTAATCCAGATTTGGGTTTAACTCTTGAAAAGCATGAAGAACATTGGAGTGGTGATATTGGTGTGGATGTTGTTAATGTAAAATATATACAGGATGCTGACACTAGAAGTATGGCATTACAATCTGGTGAAATTGATTTTGCTACTCAAATAGATAGTAAAGATTTAAGCTTATTTCAGGATAATGATGATTTTATAGTACAGAAGGGACCAAATTTGCGAGTATTTCTATTGAGATTTAATATGGATAAACCATATATGAAGAGTTTAGAATTTAGACAGGCTCTTGCTCATGGTATAGATAAAGAGACATATGCTACACAAATAGTAAATGGAGTAGCCGCAAAAGGACCATTTAATGACAAGCTTTCTTTTGGCTATACGGGGAATGATATTTATCCTTATGATCCTGATAAAGCAAATGAGTTGTTGGATAAGGCAGGGTTTATTGATACTAATGGAGATGGTATTAGAGAAATGGATGGTGAAAATATTGTGTTGAAATTTGTTTCTAGAACTAATCATGGAAATGATGCTAAAGATATAGGTGCATCTATGCAGTCTCAATATAAGGAAATAGGCATAGATGTTGAAGTTATTCAGGTTGAGAATTATGCTAATATGGTGGAAGCAGGAGATTTTGATTTATTATGGGAAAGATGGACTTCTGCACCAACATCAGATCCTCAATATTTTCTTGAATCCAGCTATAAAACAGGAAGTTCAGGAAATGATGGGAATTATAGCAATCCAGAACTTGATAAGGTTTGTGATGAATTAAAGAATACTTTTGATAAAGATGGAAGGGATAAATTAGGAATAAAAGGATCAGAAATTCTTATGGAGGATGTAGCTTCTTTATTCTTATACTATCAAGAGGGTACAGTGGTAACCAGAAATAATGTAGATGGAGTACACAGATTTATATCAGAAATATATTATATTGATGACAGGATTAAGATGAAATAATTATTTTTGAAGTTCACGGTTAGAATGGAGGCTGAAAAATTAATGGAAAAATTACTGGAAGTAAAAGATCTCACTATCCAATATGACAATAAAAATTATGCTGTTAAAAATATAGATATGGATATAAATTATAAAGAGATTATTAGTATAGTAGGTGAAAGTGGAAGTGGAAAAACCACGTTAGTAAGAAGTATTATCAATCTACTTTCTCCTGGTGCTAAGATAATCTCTGGAGAAATGATATTTTGTGGTAAAAATATTCAGAAATATCATAAAGAGCAGTGGAGGAAGCTTCGTGGTAATGAAATATCTATGATTTTTCAAAATCCTGGTTCTTATCTAAATCCTATTAGGAAAATAGGTAAGCAATTTATAGAAAATATTAGAAGTCATAGGGATACATCCAAAATTCAAGCAGTAAAAAAAGCTAATAATATTTTAGGAAAAATGGGGTTTGATGATGGGGATAGGATTATGAATTCCTATCCTTATCAGTTAAGTGGTGGAATGAAACAAAGAGTTGCTATTGCTATGGCTATTGCTATGGAGCCAAAACTTATTTTAGCAGATGAACCAACAAGTGCCCTTGATGTAATAACACAGACTCAGATAGCCAACGAATTGATGGATCTTAGGAATACATTTGATACTAGTATTGTAATTGTTACACATAATATAGGTTTTGCTGCATATATGGCAGATAGAATTATGATTATGCATGATGGTGAAGTAGTAGAATACGATAATAAATCGAAAGTAATTTTAGAACCTAAATCTCTATATACCAAAGGGTTATTACAAACAATACCTGAACTGAAAGGATGGTAGTGATGGAGAAAGAGATAATTCTTCAATTGGAAAATATTCAAAAAATTTTTAAAGATAATAGAGGCAAAAATTTTAAAGCTATCAATAATGTTAATATTAATTTAGCAAAGGGAGAATGTATTGGCATTGTTGGAGAAAGTGGTTGTGGTAAAAGTACTCTTGCTAGAATAATAGCTCATTTAACAAGTTCCTCAGAAGGTAGGATAATTTATAAAGGAGAGGATATAACAGATATTTCTAAACAATCTGTTAAAAAGTATTATAGAAATGTACAGATGATACTTCAAGACCCATTGGCTACATTTAGTCCAAGAATGAAAATAGGTAGATATTTAATTGAACCTTTTATTAATTTTAAAATAATGAACAAAAAGAAAGCATATGGATATGCTGAATTATTGTTAAATAAGGTTGGACTTAGTGAAGATTATATAGAAAAGTATCCGAATGAATTAAGTGGTGGTGAACTTCAAAGAGTAGTTATAGCTAGAGCTATTGGTCTCGAACCGAACATTATTATATCCGATGAATGTACATCTGCTCTTGATGTATCAATTCAAAAGCAAATCATAAATCTTTTCTTAGATTTAAAGAAAAAGATAAATTTTTCATATATATTTATAACTCATGATTTAGCTTTAGCAGAAAGTGTATGTGATAAGATATATGTTATGTATTTAGGAGAAATAGTTGAGGTGCTAGAAGGATGGAATCTTGTTAGAGAAGCAAAACATCCATATACTCAGATGCTTTTAGATTCAGTATTTTCTATTAAAAATTTTAATAAAAGAATTGAAGTGAATAAAAGAATAGGGAAAAAGTCTAAAAAAGCAAAGGGATGTGTGTTTGCGGAGCGTTGCCCGAATAGTACAATAGAATGTTTAGAAAAAAAGCCCCAATTAATAAGAATCAATCGATATGCTAGTGTTGCATGCAAAAAATATGAAAAAATCAGAGAAATTTCTTAGGGAGCATAGGTATATATAAATTTAAGATAGTATATTGATATAAGGAGGTTTAATATGATAGATGTCGCCATCTTAGTGAGTGAAAAATATTGTAAACAATCTAATCCTGATGATATTGCATTAAAAAAAGCATTAATGATGTTAGGGCATACATCGCAAATAGTAGCTTGGGATGATGAAAGCATTGATTTTTCTGCTTTTAAAATAGCTATTATAAGATCTTGTTGGGATTATGATCAAAGATTAGATGAATTTTTAAAACGAATGAATTTTATAGAGAGTAAATGTTTATTATTAAATCCTTATAGGACTATAAAGGAAAATAGTAATAAATTTTATCTGAAGGATTTGCAGAAAAGAGGGGTGTCGGTTGTTCCAACCATATTTATCAATTCTGAATCAGATTTTCATAAGCAATCTATAAATTTTGATTCTCAGCAAGTTATTATTAAGCCAGTTGTCAGTGCAAGTGGTAGAGATACATATAGATATAAGAGTGATGATTTTAAAGGAATTCAAGAAACTATTAAGAAAATTGTTGAAAGCAAGTCAGTAATGATACAGCCTTATATAGAATCAATTGAAACTTCAGGGGAACGATCAACTGTTGTTATTGAAGGTGTACCTGTTTTTACTATGCAAAAAAAACCAGCTGAAGGCGGGTTTTTGGTTCATAAGCATTGGGGAGGTACTTATAATGAAATAACTGCTACAGAAAAAGATTTATTATTTTTACAAAAAGTTTATGATGTATTAGAAGAAAAGCCCCTATATATGCGAGTTGATTATGTTTATGATAATAACAATAAGCCTTTGTTGCTTGAATTAGAGTTAATAGAACCAAATCTTTATTTACAGCGAAATGATAGAGGATTAAAAATACTAAGTGAAAAGTTATCTACTATCTTAAAAAAAGAATTTAAATAAAGTTGAAAAATAGATATTGTTCCCTTAAATTCTAAGTTTAAGGGATTTTTATTTAGATAAATTATTTTAAAGTGAGTTTAAAAACATAGAAGTTGTTTAATTGTGTTAATAAAATTATTAATAATTTTATTAAAATATTTAAAAAATTTATGTTATAATGAGTTTGTAATAATTATACAAAATTCTTAAATTTATGTGAATTCACCAATTCTTTTAGAAATGATATGTTTATTTAATTTGTACATTTGTACATAAAAATATAAAAGACATAATGCTATACATTCTTTTATTTTGATTTATTTTAAGTAAAAATGTTTTTAAAAGGGGATTTAGATATGATAGCATATATTGGATTAGGAAGTAATCTAGGGGAAAGAGAAAAGTTTTTAAAGAAGGCACAACAATTTATGAAAGAGGAAGGCATAACTATATTAAAGTGTTCTAAAATTAGAGAAACATTGCCTTATGGTTATGTCAATCAACCACTCTTTTTAAATCAAGTTGTTGAGGTAGAAACTGACTTGTCTCCATTTGAATTATTAGAACGAATGCAAAAGATTGAAAATATGTTGGGAAGAGAACGTGAAGAGCATTGGGGACCACGAACTATAGATTTAGATATTTTGTTTTATGGTGATGAAATTATAGAATCACCATTATTAATTGTACCTCATAAAGAGATACAAAACCGTTTATTTGTATTAGAGCCAATGGTAGAATTAAATGCTAATTGTATTCATCCTGTTTTTAATGTAACTATGATAACACTTTATGAACAACTTTTAGAAAAATTATCTAAGGATTAATTACATATTTTTATATTTTTAATTGAGATTTAATTCAAAAAATAAATTAATATAATAAATCAGGAAAATTGTGGAGGTACATTCTATGATTTTATGCATTGACTATTACCATGGGTATAGTTTTGTTTTTTACTATTTTTTTATTTTTTGCTGGGTGGAGTTTTTGGACTTTAGGAGAGAGCAAGTTGGCAAGTCTTTTTTCTGATAGTGGTAAAGATATTTTTCAATATCCAGCAGATATATTTCATCAAAAATTTCAGTTATTTTTAACCTATATACTACCATTTGCCTTTTTTAATTATTATCCTATGCAGTATCTTTTTGAAAAGGAAAATTCTATATTTTATGCTCTATCTCCTTTGTTAATTATGCTATGGACAGTGGTTTCTTATATGTTATGGGTGAAAGGGTTAAAACAATATAATTCTACTGGGTCTTGATGAATAGGAAAAATTAAAGGGAGGGAATTAATATGATTAATCGTGAAGGAGAGTTTAATATTTCTTCGAACAAGACTCATTTAGTTGGCATTGTAAATATAACAGATGATTCTTATTATGATGGAGGACGCTATAATACTGTTGAAAAAGCATTAAAAAGATGTGAAGAATTGGAGAAATTAGGTGTAGATATTATTGAATTAGGTGCGCAGTCTTTCTTTCCTGGTAGAAAGGAGAAAACAGTAGAAGAACAATGGCAAATTTTAAAGCCTGTGTTAAAAGAGCTAACTAAACATACAAAATTACTTATATCTATTGATACTGATGAAATAGAACTTATGAAACTTTGTGCAGATGAGGGAGCAAAAATAATGAATATTCTTCAACCTAATGAGTTTCACTTTGAAACTATTAAAGCATTAAAAAATTATCCAATTGGTTTTGTTGTTATGGATTATAAAAATCATAATAAACCTATCATACAAGCGTTACAAGAAAGGGAAAAAGAAATATGGAATTGGTGTTTAGATCATGATATAAGTACTAAAAGAATTATATTTGATCCTGGAATAGGATTGCCATATGGTAAGAATACTGAAGAGACATTGGAAATGTTTCAAAGAATTGATGAATTAAATGAAGGTCCTTTTCCTATTCTGTTATCTTATGCAAGAAAAAGTTTTATGCAAGATTTGTATTCATTAAATGTAGAAGAGAGGTTAAGCCCTACTGTTGCTTTATCATTATATTTTTATGAGAAAAAGGTTTCATTTTTAAGAATTCATGATGTTAAAGATATATTGATAGCTTTAGATATTTGGAAAAAAGTCAAAGGAATATAGTGGATAATAAAATATTTTCTTATTTAAAATAGGAGGTACAATATGATATTAGTCAAAGAATTTGAATTTGATGCAGCTCATAATTTGATTAATTATAAGGGTAAATGTGAAAAATTACATGGTCACACATATAAATTAGTAGTTAAATTAAAAGGTAGAAAAGATAATGAGGATATGATTTATGATTTTGTTGATCTTAAGAAATTGGTTAAAGAAAATATATTGGTAGAATTTGATCATGGGTATATTAATGATTTTATTGAACAACCTACCGCTGAAAACATAGCAGAATATATCTGGAATAAACTAGAAAAATTAATTGAGAGAGAAAATGTGAATTTGCATGAAATTGAAGTTTGGGAAACAAAAAATTCAGGGATAATATATAATGGAGAATACTAATGAAAGATGTACAAGAGCAAAAAGATTATAGAAATGTTTATTTAAATGAAGTAGGTATAAAAAAATTAAATTTTTTTATAGATATCAAGAAAAAAGATGGAACATGGGAAACAACAAAGGCTGTAATTGGTATGTCTGTTGATTTAGATGAAAGTCAAAAAGGGACACATATGTCGAGATTTGTTGATGTGATACAAGATAATAATAGATTAGATTTTAATAATATGGATAATACTCTTAAAATTATACGAGATAGATTAGAAGCTAAGAATAGTTATATAAATCTTAAATTTGATTATTTTATTCAAAAAGAAGCTCCAGTATCTAAAAAGATATCATATTTAGATGTGGGAGTAGACTATAAGGCATGGCTTAAAGATGATAATTTTATATCTGAGATGACTGTAAATATTCCAATTACAACACTTTGTCCATGTTCTAAGGAAATTTCAAATTATAGTGCTCATAATCAAAGGGCAAATGTGGCTTTGACTATTAGAACTGATAAATTTATTTGGATTGAAGATTTAGTGAAAATAGCAGAGGAATCCTCGTCATCTCCTATTTATGCTATGTTAAAAAGACCAGATGAAAAATATGTAACCGAATATGCTTTTGATCATCCTAAATTTGTTGAGGATGTGTGTAGAGATGTAAAACTTAAATTAGATAAATTTAAAAATATAAAAAATTATGAGGTTGAAGTAGAGAGTTATGAAAGTATTCATAATCACTCTGCCTATGCAAAGGTAATTTATTAGTATTTAATGTGTGATTATAAAAAATATAGATATTATTTATTAGAAGGAGCTGAAAAGCTTCTTTTTTAGTATAATTAAGTTTTTATTATGAAAGGATAATTAATAGATTTAATTTCAAAATTGTAATTTAGAAGTAATAATGATGAAATATTATCCTTATTTATTTTATGTTTAATGAGATAATGAAGAATTTAAGAAGTAATTAGTAGACTCCATAAAAGTTACTAATAGTTACTTAAGTTTCTTAAGGATGCTATTAAGGCAAAAGGCAATCATATAATCTTATAGTAACTAATGAAACTATAAGAAACGGGTGATATTATGGAAATTAATAAAGTTATGTTTGGAAAAAGATTGAAGGAAATTAGAAAGTTAAGAAATATGACGTCTAATAAATTAGCTGAAGTATGTAAAATAGAGCCATCATTTGTAAGACAAATTGAAAGTGCAGCTAAATATCCAAGTATTCCAGTATTTGTAAAGTTGTGTAATGCACTTAGGGTTTCTCCTGAGTATTTGCTAAAAGATAGTTTAGATGAAATTGATGAACCAGATAATTTAAAAGCTTTATATAATAAACTTAAAAATTTAACTCCAAATGAAATTGAATTAGTTACAGATATATTAGAAGATATTTTAAAGCATAGACAGCAATATTTATAGAGAGAAATAAATCATAATCATTACACAGTTTGACATATTTCGCATTTAAATGCATATATACTATAAGTAACAAAAGTTACTTATAGTATATATGCAAAGATAAGGAGGAAAGATTGTGGGTAATGATTATGCGGAGATTTTAGGTAAAATAGTTGACATCATAGGTGAAGTAGAATCTAAAATGACTTCTAATGATACTAAGGAAGGTTTTGAAGCGGAAAGATACCTATTGCAAAAAATCTATGAAGATCTGATAAAATTAGTGGTTAAATCAGAAAAAAGATATATTGAATGTCAGATTGATGTTTAATAATTGAATTGTAAATATTAATATAATAAAAAAATAATGAATTGAATATTTTGGAAGCAGTTAAAAACTCATTTTATTGTATAAATATAAAATGAGTTTTTTTAATGAGTAGATTTTTTATTAAATATTTTTAAGTAGAGGTTTTGATAAGAATCAAAGTAAATATATTAACCTTCTATATTTAATAAAAAAATAGGATAATAGCATAAAATAATATAATTAATTATTAATATAAATTAAATGTTTAATATATAAATAAATGCATATAATAATGGTGAAAAAATGATTAGGAGGTAAAAATATGAGAAAACTTTCAGATGCAGAAATGTTATCATTAACAAATTTATTAAAGGCTGAAAAAGATGGATTAGCAGTATCTAGGGTTATGCAAGGAGTAATAAGTGATGAAGACTTAAAGAAACAAGCTGAGGCTGGTATTTTAGCAATGGAAGGTAGAATTAAAGGAATACAGCAGTTTATCAACGAAAATAGAATAACAGAAACAGGGGAGATGAAATGATGACTAACTTTTTAGGAAATAGGGTAAAAAACATGACAGATATTAATGATGAAGTAATAGTAAATAATATGCTTGCATCAGCTAAGGGAGCATCTAATGCATATATGAATGCGACTTTAGCAAGTTCAACGCCTGAGTTAAGAGCAATGTATGGCTCAAGTTTGAATGAAGTAGTTGGAGAACATACAGTCTTAATGAAACTTGCAGTAAAAAAAGGTTGGGAAAATCCTTATAATTCACCTTCACAGCAACTTACAGATACTTATAATAAATCTCAAAACACAGTATCTATAGAATAAATTACTTTATGGTAATAGTAAGAATATATATTAATAATGATTTAGATAAGATTTAATTATATTTATATTTTTGGTTAATTATAATTTTAATATTTAATTAACTCAATTAGTATTTTAGAATCTTATAATTGGATATGAATTTATAAAAAAGAAAGCTGAAAAATTTAAATTAAACAATTTACTTAAGAATGTAGCAGATTTAAAATCAGTTTTTCTTCAAAAGAGTTATATAATGAGTGTATTAGTCTATATCAGGTAGTGTAAATAAATCTGTGCTTAAGTGAAAAATGAGACTCCTTTCTGGCAACAATTAACAATAAAATTGAAACCAGAGAGGAGTTTTATTATGCCAACTTTACCAAAAGAAATATTTAGAGAAATGATTAAAGATGGAAATTTAAAGACAGCAGGGAATCTTCATTCCTATCTAAAAGATATCTTTAAAGATGCCTTACAGGAAATGTTAGAAGTAGAGTTTGATGTGGAACTGGTATATGAAAAAGGTGACAGATTAAATAAAAATACAGACAATAGAAGAAATGGACATACAGAAAAGAAGGTAAAGACTGCATTTGAAGACATGGACATAAAAGTTCCAAGGGATAGAAATAGCGAATTTGAGCCTGAAGTCGTATCTAAAAATGTGCGGAATATATCAGGAATTGAGGAGAAGATTATATCACTTTATGCAAGGGGTATGTCAACCAAAGATATTTGTGATCAACTAAATCATATCTACAGAATAGAAGTATCTGCCGAAATGGTAAGTAAAATAACTGACAAAATAATACCTAGAATTAAAGAATGGCAAAATAGACCTCTTGATTTGTAGATTAGGAGAATAGATAGAGGTATACTAAAAAAATACTTCTATCTATTTTTATTCAAATCATAAATTAAGACTAGATTGCTTTTTAATAATAAGATATTTTAGAAATGGATGTAAATGTGTATAGAGAAAGGCTCGTGGTTAAAAATGGAATTTGTGATATAATAAAATTAACTGGAATTATTTATTTTTTCATAAAAGATTATAGTTCTTTATTAAAAAATAAATGATATTAAAGGGGGAGCTTTATTATGAGATCAGAAGGTTTTAATGCGTATACTAGATATATGATTTTAAAACATGCTTTGAAAGAAAATAACGTTTCCCAAACATGTAAAGTCTGTGGTATTTCGAGAACGACATTTTATAATTGGTATAGAGATTATCAGAAATATGGAATTACTGGATTACAGAATAAAGAACCTAAAAAACCTAAAATGCCAAATAAGGTAAGTAAAACTATTGAGAATGAAATTTTAGCCTATGTTGAGCGATTCCCAGCTGATGGTCCGAAAAGAATTTATTATGAATTGAAATCAGAAGGTTTTGAAATTGGAGAATCTGGAATTTATAATGTTTTAAAACGACATAATTTATCAAGAAAAGCTCAAAGAATTACATATTCTAAAAACAAGTTTTCTAATTTAAATGTGAAAAAAGAGAAAAAACAATCTAAATTACCTTTTGATAAGGATAAAGAACCAATTTATCCATGTCATTTTGTGATTCAGCGTATTGATTTTATTGGAAGATTTGATGGAATTGGAAAAGTTTATCAATATAGTTTGTATGATGTTTATTCTAAATTGGGTGTTGTGAAGTTGTACAATAAAAAGCAAGATATAGATATTTGGTATTTCTTTGAGATTAAGATTATGTATTTACTTAAGATATTTAATTTAAAAATGGATTATTTGATTACTAAAAAAACAAAAGAATTTATTCCTTATTTTGTTAAAGGTAATAAATATAAAGAAATTATTGAGAAATTAAATATTAAACATAGTTTTTTTGAAAGAGAAGAAGGTTCTTTATTGAATTCTATGAATGAATTTAATGAGTTCTTAGTCAAAGAATTTTATAATAAAATAGGAATTAATATAAATATAAATTCTTTTACTAAGTTGGAAAGAACTTTTTATAAGTTTTTAAGGCATTACAATTTTTCTAAAATTATTTCAGAAGGTTGCAATGAAGGAAAAACGCCAGCAGAGATTATTCTTGAAAGAGCTATTGAAAATAATGTAGATTTTGATATGCTGCCTCTTTGGTTTTTAGCTTTGTTTAATCAAAAGAAATGGGTTGATGAAAATGAATAAAGTAGATTGTAGAGTTGCAGTAATTGGTGGTGGAATTTCTGGTCTTGTTATGGCATCAAATTTACAAAAAAAAGGTTATAAAAATGTTACTGTTTTTGAAAGAGAAAACAGAATAGGTGGTAAACTGTATACTATTTGGTATAAGGGTAAATCCTATGAGTTGGGTGCACTTTTTGGTTTGCCTGTTCAAAAGAATTTACAATATCTTATAAAAACATTAAATATAAAGATTGATGGTCCAATTTTGTGTCGAGTAAATTATGATACAAATGGTAATAAAATCATGCAAATTCCGAAGGAGTCATTAGGGGATTTTCTTGAAGAAATTAATCGTTTACCCGATGTTTTGGATGATTATAAATCTTTAGAGAAGATTAATATTAAAAATATTGAGTCACCATTAATGTTACCGTTTTCAAAATGGTGTGATATTCATCAATTTAGTGTTTTAAAGAATATTTATATGCATCATTTTACTAGCTATGGATTGGGAGATATAGATGAAGTCCCAGCGATTTATGTGTTACGTATATTAAGTTATGATACTGTAATGTCTTTTATAGAGTTGCCTGAATTTTTTACACGGAAATATGGAATGACATCTCTAGTTAAGACTTTAGGTCAAAGTATTAAAGATTTAAGATTAGGACAAAATGTAAAAAATATTAATTTGTCAAATCATAATACATTATATGTTTGTACAGAGTTTGAGGAACTTGAATTTGATCGTGTTATCATTACATCTCCCATTGAACAATTTATTGATCTTTTTGATGATAATGAAATGAAAGATTTTTTGGAATGTATTAAATATCAAGATTATACTGTCTATGCTTTTATCGGGAAGAATCTCCCAAAAGGATGTGGATGTGTATTAGAAAATTTATCTAGAGAAAGAAGAGGTCACCTTATTATATGGAATTCTCGTTGGGATTCAGTCAAAGATGAAGGATTATTAACTGTTTATGCTTATAATCATCCTAAACTTTCTAGTTTAGAATCTTTTAAATTATTAGAAAATGATTTGATAAAGTTGGGAATTGAAGATCCGAAGTTATACCAGTTTAAAAATTGGAAACAAGGTCCATATGTTGATTCGTATGTATTACAAAAGGGATTTTATGAAAAAATGGAATCGATGCAGGGTAAAAATAATATTTTTTTAGCAGGTGAAATTATGAGTACGGTTTCAATGGAAAATTGTATTCGATACTCCAATTATTTAATAGATAAATATTTTTAATGAGTATAAGTTGCTTGGATGATTTTTAATCATTTAAAGTAACTTTTTTATTTTTAAGTATAGTTTACACTTTTTTTCTAGATAAGACTTTTTTGTAGGTTATTATACAGATTTAGATTGTCTTAAAATTGTAAACTATACATGAAACATAAAATGGTATAGAGCTTGAAAATTAAACAATTATATTATTTTGACATCAGTAAAATTTTGGAATATACTGAAAACGATAAAAAAATAACAAAGCAACAAAATTATTTATGATGTTAAATTGTATAAAAAAATAAAAGAAAAATTGGAATAAATTAAGGAGGAAAGTATATGGATAAATTTAAAGTTATTGAGATTAAGGAAAGTGTTTTTGAAGATAATGAGCGACAAGCTAATTTACTTAGAGAGAAACTAGAAAAAGAAAACGTTTTTTTACTGAATTTGATGTCATCTCCAGGATCAGGTAAGACTACAACTGTTTTAAGAACAATTGAAGCTTTAAAGGATGAAATGAGGATTGGAGTTTTAGAAGCTGATATTGATTCAGATGTTGATGCTCATGCTGTTGTTCAGACTGGTGTAGAAGTAATTCAATTGCATACAGGTGGAATGTGTCATCTTGATGCAGATATGACTAAGCAGGGATTATTAGAATTGGGAACAAAGGAAATTGATTTTGCTATTTTAGAAAATGTAGGAAATTTAGTATGTCCAGCAGAGTTTGATACTGGAGCATCAAAAAATGCAATGATTTTAAGTGTACCAGAGGGAGACGATAAACCTCTAAAATATCCATTGATGTTTTCAATGGTTAATGTTTTATTAATTAATAAGATAGATACAATTGATTATTTTGATTTTGATTTAGATGCAGTTAAAAAGCGTGCAAAAAAATTGAATCCAAATATTAAAATTATCCCAATATCCGCTAAAACTGGTGAAGGTATTAATGAGTGGGTTGATTGGATACGTACTCAAGTGAAAAAGTAGAAAGAAAAATAGACTGAAGTAAAATTATATTTTAGAGGTGTATATTATGGTAAAAGAAAGGGTATTGGATCTTGCAAATAAGATTAGTAGAACAAAACGTGGTTCAAGATCAGAAATTAAACCAGAAGATCCAGAATATAGAATTTTAGAACCCGTAGTTACAGAGGAAATGGCAGAAGTAGCACTTTGTCTTGAATTACGTAAGCCAAAGAGTTCAGAAGAAATTGCTGATTTATGTGGTAAATCTGTAGAGGAAACAGAGAAACTTTTATGGGAATTGGCAGTCGCTGGTGTTTGTTTTGTTAATGAGATTGATGGTGTCGATAAATATTGGCATGATATTTGGATTCCAGGACATATGGAAATGATGGTTAATAATAAGGAAAATGTTAAAAAGTATCCACAAATTGCTGAAGCATTTGAAGCATATGGAAGAGTAAGGGGGCCAGGGACAGCAGGTAATTTTCCAGTAGGTGTAGGATTAATGCGTGTTATTCCTATAGAAGAATCTATTATGGGAGAGACAAGAAAAGCATCTTATGAAGAAGTTTCTAAATATCTTAATGAGAATGAAATTTTTTCAGTTTCGGATTGTTCTTGTCGTACAGCAAGGGAAGCTATGGGAGAAGGGTGTGGACACTTGAAGGAAGATATGTGTATTCAAATGGGGCATGCTGCTGAATACTATATTCGTACAGATAGAGGGCGAGAAATTACTCGAGAAGAAGCTTTTGAAATTATAAAAAAAGCTGAAGATAATGGTTTAATACATCAGATACCAAATACAGATGGCCCTGGAAAAACTCATGCAATTTGTAATTGTTGTGGTTGTTCATGTTTATCTTTAAGAAGTGCTGAAATGTTTTTGAATTCTGATATGGTTCGTTCAAATTATGCTTCTCAGGTAGATAAAGATAAATGCGTTGCTTGTGGAGAATGTGTTGAAAATTGTCCTGTTAATGCATTGAGATTAGGTCAGAAGATATGTACTAAAATACCTATAGTAGAGGAAGAACGTCCTTTACCCTATGATACAGAATGGGGACCAGATAAGTGGAATCCCGATTATAGAACTAATAGAAAAGTTGTTGTTGATACTGGAACAAGTCCTTGTAAGGCAGAATGTCCTGCTCATATTGGAATTCAGGGTTATATTAAATTAGCTTCTCAAGGAAGATATACTGAAGCTCTTGAGCTTATTAAACAAGAGAATCCATTTCCGGCAGTATGTGGACGTATCTGTCCTAGAAACTGTGAATCTGAATGTACTAGAACAGATATTGATGATCCTATTGCTATTGATGACATTAAGAAATTTATTGCAGAACAAGATTTGAACATCGATCATCGTTATTTACCCAAAATTAAACATGGATATGGAAATAAAATTGCTATTATCGGTGCAGGACCTTGTGGACTTTCTTGTGCTTATTATTTAGCTATTGATGGTTATGATGTAATGGTGTTTGAAAAACAAGAAGTACTTGGAGGTATGTTGACATTAGGAATTCCATCCTACAGATTAGAAAAAGATGTAGTTAATGCAGAAATTGATGTTTTGAAAGAATTAGGCGTTAAGTTTAAGACAGGCGTTGAAGTAGGTAAAGATGTGACTATTAATGATTTAAGAAAGGAGGGATTTGAAGCCTTTTATATAGCAATTGGTGCCCAAACAGGTAGGTATCTTGGTATTGATGGGGAAGAAGCTGAGGGAGCTATTACTGGTGTTGATTTCTTAGGTAAGGTTAATCTTAATAAAGATATAAAAATGGAAGGATCAACTATTGTTATTGGTGGTGGAAATGTTGCTGTTGATGTTGCTCGAACTGCTATACGAATTAGTAAATCAGAAGTAGATATGTATTGTTTGGAAAGTAGGAAAGAAATGCCGGCTCTTGAGGAAGAAATTGAAGAGGCTTTAACAGAAGGAATTGATATTAATAACTCCTGGGGACCTAAGAGAATTCTTACAGAGGATGGACGTGTTACTGGAATAGAATTTAAAAAATGTATTAGTGTGTTTGATGAAAATAAAAGATTTAATCCTAAATTTGATGAAAATGAAAGTATAGTTGTTAAAGCAAATAATATATTGATTTCAGTAGGTCAATCAGTAGAATGGGGTAATCTAATTGCAGATACTAAAATAGAATTAAACTCCAATAAGACTATTAAAGCAGATTCTCTTACCTATCAAACTGATGAGCCTGATATATTTACTGGTGGAGATGTATTAACTGGTCCTAAATTTGCTATTGATGCTATTGCTTTAGGTAAAGAAGGTGCTATTTCTATTCATCGCTATGTTCAGCCTGGTCAAAGTTTAATTCTAGGCCGTACCAGAAGAGAATATACTGGACTTGATAAAGATAATCTTAATCTTGAAGGATATGATCGTCTTCCAAGGCAAAAATTGAGTCATATTGATGGAAACAAATCAAAGGATACCTTTAGAGATTTACGTACTACTTTTACAGAAGAACAAGTAAAAAAGGAAACAGAACGTTGTCTTGGTTGTGGTGCTACAGTTGTAGATGAATATTTATGTGTGGGATGTGGTTCTTGTGTGACTAAATGTAAGTTTGATGCAATTTCACTGGTGAGAAAATATGATGCTTCTAGTGTAGAGTTGAGTGAATTAAAACCTACTATTATGAAATATGCTATAAAACGTAAAGGAAGAATTGCAGTTAAAAAGGTAAAGACATCTTTTCGTAAATTTATTAAGTAAGATTAGTTTCAATAAATAAAATGGAAGGAGTGTTATTTTATGTTCTTTTTCGAAGCAATTCATTGGTATGATGTAGTCATGTGGTTAGCAGTTTTAGGAATTCTTATAGGGTTGAATGAATTTGTACGTTTAGGTAAATGGAAGAGTATTGCTATGTTCATTATTTTACCAGCGATACTTACTCCAATTTGGCTAATGAAGGAAAGTGAGATTACATCTTGGTTTACTTGGGTCAAGGTGTATTCTGCTCTTACAGGTAGTATAATTTTTATGGTTATAAGACTCACAGATTATCATGAAAAGCATAAATGGTATATTTGTCTTGTTCCAGCTATTTTAGCTATAAATATTTTAGAAGCGGCGATACGAGAATTACAGGTTGGTTTATCTGGATTTAATGGAATAGTTGATGATATGTATTATATTTCTGGTGGTTGGAATTATGCAAATGCTATTGCAGGTATAATTAATATGTTATTGATTTGTGGATGGTCTGGTATTTATAGAACTAAAGGTAAACATAAAGATATGATATGGTCAGATCAGACTATTATGTATATTATAGCTTATGCTGTTTGGAATATTGCATATGTATATTCTTGTGCACCAGGTAATGCCTTATATTCAGGTGTAGCATTAAATATAGCACCAATTATTCCTGCTTTATTTTGGGCAAAGGGAACTTGGATGGAAAATCGTGCACATACATTGTCATTTTGGATGATGTGGGTAATGACTTTCCCATACTTTTTTGCAACAGGAAGTACTTTTAATGTTAGTGTAAGTTATAACCCTGCAGCTAATTGGACTATATCTTTAGTATCTTTAGGTCTAAATGTTATTCTTGCAATTTGGCAAGTATATAGAATTATAAAGAATCGTTTTAATCCTTTAAAAGATGAAATTTGGAATGATACAAAACAATATCAAAAGGCTGCTGATATAACAGATTAAATTTTCATATATATAATTAAAAGTATAAGTATTTTAATTTAGATGAGTAGAGGTGAGTTCATTTGCATGAATTAGGAGTTATAATAGAAGTTGTTAAAAAAGTTGAAAGTTTTGCAAAAAAGAATAGAATAGTAGAAATTGATACATTAGTTCTTCAAATTGGTGAACTTTCTTCGATGGTTCCTAAGTATGTTGAAGCATGTTATCCAGCTGCAGTTGATGGCACATTATTGCAGGATACAAAGCTTAAAATAGAGATATTACCATGTAATGCTATATGCAAAAACTGTAACAAAGTATTTAATTTAATTGAAGCTCAAAAGAAATGTCCTGATTGCGAAAGTGAAGAATGGGATTTGTTGGGTGGTAATGAGTTTTTAATTAAGGAAATTATTGCTTGTTAAACTTATTTTAGGTTGAGTTTTAAAGGCGTTTTTGGCTCGATATCAAGCCAAAAACGCCTTTATTATGATAAATTTTGTAGATATAAAATCATTAATTATGTTTTTTGTTTCGTTTTTGTATATTAATTAGTTAGCAGTTTCTTTTTTTAGTTTCCATATTGCTAATGCAAAGCTACCACAACAGAGAATTATAAATAGCCCAATAACAGGTAAAATGTTTTCTAATAAGATTGATTTTTCAAATATTAGACTACGTAAACTGTTAATGATATGTGTAAATGGATTAAGTGTTACGGCTATTGCTAACCCTCCAGATAAGTTTTCTGGAGGAAAAAGAGCTGAGCTTAAAAAAAAGATAGGAAGCACAATTGCAGTCATAATGGTTTCATAGATAACTTCATTAGGTAGAAAAAGACTAATAGTATAGGCAAGACTTGACATGAAAAAAGCTGTTATAAAGATTAATAATACCATGAAGGCAATTCCTGTAGTACCCGATGCTATTGTTACTGAGTAAAAAAGACTTACTAGAAATAAAATTATTACTTCTATGAAGGATATTAATATTGCTTCCAATATTTGTCCTAATACAATTGATGTTCTACTTATAGGTGCAATTAAGATTCTGAAAAAACTACCATTAGATTTCATGATGAAATTAATCATACCACTACTGCAACAGGCACCAAATGTAACGAGTATTATGATGCCTGGCAGAATGAAAGCAGTATAATTAGTGATTCCTGTATCTTGTAATGTTTGGTTTGCAACAGCACTGTACAAAACAAGCCAAATAAGTGGTTGTAATAATGGTATAATAATGGCAATAGGGTTTTGAATACGCCATTTTATGTTACGCCATAAAATATTTATCATTTCCATTCCTCCTCTTCACTTTCTTTTGAAGATGTTAATGTTAAAAAAACGTCTTCAAGACTAGGTTCTATAATTTCAATTGAATCAAATTCTATATTCTGTTCCAAAAGCCATTTATTGATAGATGTAAAAGCTGTTCTACGGTTAATTACATTTGTAAGAATAGAATTATCTTGTATATTGGTAAATTTAGTGAGTCCTATTTTATCAATAGTATATTTGCATTTTTTTGCTTGTTCAATACTAGGAAATGTTATACGAATCATATTGGGATTGATATAGTTCTTTAATTTTTTAGATGTTCCTTGAGTCAATACTTTACCATTTTTCATAATGCAAATACTATCACTTAGTTGTTCAGCTTCTTCAAGATAATGAGTTGTAAGGAAAATGGTTGTTTTATATTCATTTCTAATTTTTAAAAGCATTTTCCACATAGCTTTACGAGAATTAACATCCATTCCAATTGTAGGTTCATCTAAAAATAATATTTTAGGCATTGATATCATATTCATGGCGATGTCTAGTCTGCGTTTTATTCCACCTGAATAGGATGCTGTAGGATATTTTAAATACTTTGAAAGTTCGAAATTATTAATCAAAGAATCTATTCTTTTTTTCGCGATTTCTGGATTTACTTTATATAACTTACTTTGGAAAAGCATATTTTCCATAAGGGATAGATGCTCATCAATAGATATACGTTGTGCAACACAAGCAATTTGTGTGCGAATCCAAGTTGAGTTTTTAGATAAATCTTTTCCTAGTATTGTTACATTTCCAGATGTAGGGTTATAATACGTTGTTAATATATTAATTAAAGAAGATTTTCCTGCACCGTTTGGTCCTAATAAAGAAAAAATCTCTCCTTCATTTACTTTTAGATTTACATTATCTAGTGCTTTAACGCCATTTTTGTATTGTTTAATTAATCTATTGATTTCAATTGCAAGCATTTTATTTCTCCTCTTTTAGTGGGTATAGAATCTCTGTAATATATTTATTTGGGTTACCTTTTAGAATCATTCCTGGACCTTTTATAAATACTTCTCTCCATGGTCTTTTAACAGATAAATTATGTTCCTGTATATAACAGTGCATAGTTTCATAGGCCATTGGTAGAGTATCATAAGGACCAATATGTGTAAGGCATACTACTTTTTTGGGTGACAAATTTTTTAGTGTTATACCATTAGCATTCGGAACTTCAGATGTAGGAACACATAATTCTATTTTACCAATGCCAGTTTTTTCATTAAATTCATGGTAGCAGAAAAAAGGAGCACCATTTGATTTGCCTTTGATTGCTTTAAATATTTTTGGGAAAAATTTAGTTGCCTCGGTTATAGGACCATTATAGCTCATAGTTGCTACAGTAATAGGCTCAGTATTTTTTATTTCAATATTATAATTCATTTACTTTACCTCCATATGTTTAGATTGTTTTACATTTTTAATTGCTATCCAGACTTCTGAATGTCCATCTTTTGATTTTGAGTTGTTCGTAGGATAAACTTCTATATCTGGTAATCCAGCATAATCATAACCAGAAAAAGGAAGCCATTCTGTAAGGAATCGTTTGAATATAGTTTGAATAGAGTTTTGAAATGGCCCATCGCATTCAAAAATGACCCATGTAGCTGCTGGGATCTCATATTCAAAGAAATTTTTTGGAGCAGGTTTATTTGTAGAAGCTGAAATATAGTAGTAGATTTTTTCAAAATTTTCATAGACTGTAATACCTAAAATCCCATGTGGAATTTGATTTGTTAATTTTCTAATTTCTGAAATTAAATTGCTTTTTATTGTTTTATTCCAAAATTTAGGGACTACTTTGAAATTTTGTTCTTGGTCTTCTTGTAATGCAATCCTGACTCCAACAATTCGAATAGGACCTTTTGTTTCTATTCTATATTTCATATTTGTACCTCCAGTGACATTAATAGAAAAACTAATTCGTGGATAAGAATTTAATATACTTCCTTCCATGCGTGCAACAGTTGGAGCAACACCATGTACTTTTTGAAATGCACGATTAAAAGATGTAGGTGAATCATATCCATATTTTGAGCCTATATCCATGATTTTAGAATTACTTGTTTGTAATTCAAAAGCTGCTTTTGTCATTCTTCTACGACGAATATATTCGGATATTGGAACACCAGTTACATAAGAAAACATTCGCTGAAAATAATAGGTTGAACAACAAGCAATTTTTGCAGCTTTATCATAAGAGATATCATTTTCTAGATTTTCTTCTATATAATCGATTGCTTGGCTTAATTGTTTAAGCCATTCCATATCCTCACCTCCTTAAATTAGAGTTTAGCATAATAAAAAATATATATCTTCTCTTTTGATGTCTAGTTTTGTAAAATTATTATTTACTTAAGGTGTATTGTTAAAGATATTGTAAGAATAATATTTTTATGGTATTAATTTTAAACTTTTAGTGTTTGAAGGAATTTTATATATTTATATTGAATGATTAGATAAATGAATACGAAATAGATATGATAGGGAGATATTATGAATTCTAAATGTAATGAATCAAAATTAGTTTATATTTCTAAAATTAATAAAGTACAAGATTATATTGAAAAAAATATAGATGAAGAGTTAAGTATAGAGCAACTTGCTAAAATTGCTAATTTTTCTAAATTTCATTTTCAAAGGATTTATCGGTATATGACTGGTGAGAGTCTTTATAGTTATATTAAGAGATTGCGCCTTGAGAAAGCTACATTTTTGTTACTTGCTAACAATAAAAGATCCATTCAAGATATTGCATTATCCGTTGGTTTTTCTAATCAAGCATCTTTTGCAAAAGCTTTTAGAGAAAAATTTGGTATGAGTGCAAGTAAATATAGAAGTTTAAATCAATTTGAAAATATGCAGATGATTAATAATGTAAAAGAAAAGGATTTTAGCATAAATGGAAAAGTGTATGATTCAAAGATTAGGTATACTAGACCTATAAGGTTATATGTTAAACCAATAAAGGATACAAGAGTGATTTATATAAGACATACTGGTCCTTATGAAGGTAATGGCAAACTTTTTGAAGAATTATTTTTAAAATTATATTCTTTTACTAATTCAAAAAAATATATAAGAAATGATTCAAAATGGTTTGTTGTATATCATGATTTTGATGATTTAACAATGGAAGAACAATTAAGAATAAGTGTTTGTATGTCTATCAATGAAGATATACAAGTAGATGGTGAATTTGGAAGTATGATTTTAGAAGGAGGAAAATATGTAGTAGGAAGATTTCTTTTAAAATCAGATGAGTATAAGCTTGCTTGGAATTATATGTTATCAAAATGGCTTCCACAAAGTGGATATATACCAGATGATCGAATGTGTTTTGAATATTATCCACCTCAAGGATGCTATGAAAATAAAGAGGAGAAGATTGTAGATATATTTATACCAATAACTCCTCTTTAAAATGAGGAGGAATCATGAAAAAAATAGAATTTGAATTTATTGGAGATCATAAAATTATAAGCAAAGTTAGTGAAGAAAGAGAAGATATTATAAAAATCAATTTTAAAAAAGGTTTAGAAAAGGCTATGATAAAACTAGATGATTTTAGTCATTGCCTTGTTTTTACTAAAGATAGTGATGAACTTTTTTGTTATGGAACAAAAATGCATATGGTAGATGAAAAAAATGGTCAAATTTTAATTGAAAAAAATAATATAAAAGGTGAGATTATAGATATAAAGCCATATTTTCCATGTGAAGAAAATATAAAAGATATTTTTAAAAAACAAGAAGCTATTTTGATTCCTTTTAATGGGGATTCTATAGGAGAATATCTATTTATTAATAATGTAGGTGTAATACAGTTTCATGAATCTGAGTTTTTGACAAGTAAGAAAATAGAGTCAGAGTTAGAAAAGATAAAAGCAGGGGATTATATAAGAGTGCTCTGGTGGTTTCATAGATTTGATAAAAAAGAATTTCGAAAGAATTATATGTGTAAACCTCCTTATGAAAATGCACCAAGATGTGGAGTTTTTGCTACAAGATCACCTGTAAGACCAAATCCTATTGCATCTACAGTTGTAAAGGTAGAATTTGTGGATAAGTATAATCATTTTTTAAAGATTTGTGGATTTGATGGATTTGAGAATTCAAGGATACTTCAGATTATGTCTTATAACGTTGTTGATACATTTAATGATGTTAAGGTGCCAAAGTGGGTAGAACATTGGACTGATTATAAAGTATTTAAAGAATCTAAAGGAAATATTGAATCAAATTACAGTGAATCAGAAAATATTATGGATGAAGAAAAAATTTATATACAAGAGCTTGAACCGAAAGATGAATTGGAACTAGAAAAGATGAATGTTAATGAAATTTTAGTAGAGAATGCTTCAATTCATAATTTAAAGAATGTTTCAGTAAAAATACCTAAAGAGAAAATTATAGTGTTTACAGGGGTAAGTGGTAGTGGGAAATCAAGTCTTGCATTTGATACTATATATCGTGAGAGTCAAAAACAATTTATTGATTTGTTTTTTTCAAATTTACCCATAGATAATAACATTAATGATTCAAATGTAGAAAAAATAACTGGTCTACAACCAGCTATTGCTATTGATCAGAAGAACCTAGGGATGAATCCAAGATCAACAGTTGGATCAGTATCTGGAACAGCGGATTATTTAAAATTATTATATGCTACTATTGGTAAAAGAATATGTCCTAATTGTCATGAATTTGTTCCTGATAATAATGTTTGTAGTAAATGCGGTACTATTTATTTTCAATTGACACCATCTTTATTTAGTTATAATAATCCTGATTATATGTGCCCTGTTTGTAAAGGGTTAGGAGAAGAAATGCAGATTGATGTTAATTTAATAGTAAGTAATCCACAAAAATCAATTTTAGATGGGGCTTCAGTTTGGTGGGGAAAATTAAGAAAATATAGGGAGAATCCTAATGCAAATTGGATGAAAGGAGAGGTACTTGCACTAGCTGATGATATGAAAGAGGATTTAGAAGTACCTTTTAAGGAACTTTCTGCTAAATTTAAAGAACAACTTTTTTATGGTACAGGTAATAGAAAAGTTAGTTTAAATTATGAAAATTCTAATGGTAGAAAAGGAACTATAACAAGACCTGTTGAGGGAGTAGTGAATACTATTCATCGTCTTTTAAAAGATAATAATGCAGATAAATCTATAAAGCACCTTGAACGTTTTATTGTAAAAAGGAAATGTAGTCGTTGCAATGGAGAACGTTTGATGGAAGAAGGACGGTTAGTACAAATTGGAATGACAAGATATCCAGAAGTTGCGTCTATGAATATTACAAATTTAAGTGATTGGTGTCATAGAATATACAATTCATTAAGTGATGATGAGAGAAAAAAATCAAAAGCTATTTTCATGAAACTTTTGTATCGATTAAGGAAAATAGAACAAGTTGGGTTAGGATATTTAAGTTTAGATAGAAGTATTCCTTCTCTTTCTGGTGGAGAAGCTCAAAGATTGAAGCTTGCGATTCAATTTGGTTCAGGGTTAACAAATATTCTTTATATAATGGATGAGCCATCTAAAGGACTTCATCCAAGAGATTATAGTTTTCTTATGAAAAGTATTAAAGATTTGAAGAAACTTAAGAATACAGTTATTATGGTAGAACATAAAAAAGAATTTATTGACATGGCAGATTATATAGTGGAGATAGGGCCAAGAGCAGGAAAATATGGTGGTGAATTAATACGAGCTGAAGAAGTGAATATTGATCAAAAATTATCAAAACTAACTGAACAGAAGAAAGGTACTGACAAATTTAATTTTAAGCCTAAGAGTAAAATTATTAATATGGATAGAAAATTAACATTAAAAGGTGCAACTACTAATAATCTAAAAAATATTGATATTACTATACCACTTTCAAAATTAATTTGTGTTATTGGTGTAAGTGGTTCAGGGAAGAGTAGCTTAGTATCTAAAACTTTATATCCCTCTATTTCAAAGGCACTAGGGAAAAGTATTGATACTACCGGGGATTATGAAGAAATCATTGGAATAGAAAATTTAAAAGAGGTTTATTATGTTAGTCAAAATGCAATTGGAAGAACTCCGCGATCTAATCCTGGAACTTACTCAGGAGTGTTTGATTTGATAAGAGATTTTTATGCTAATTTAGACGATTCAAAGAATAAGAAATTGACTAAGGAACATTTTAGCTTCAATAGTAAAAAAGGACAATGTCCAAAATGTAAAGGAACTGGTCACATAGTTGTTCCTATGCACTTTATGTCAGATATTTATACTACATGTTCAAAGTGTAATGGAGAAAGATATAGAGATAAAGTTTTAGAAGTGAAATATAAAGGATATACTATTTCAGATTTATTAAAACTTGAAATTAATGATGTAAAAGAAATATTCAAAGAAGAGAAAAAGATTTTTTCTATACTTGATATGTTGGATAAAGTAGGAGTATCTTATATAAAATTAGGTCAAAATGCAACGACTCTTTCAGGTGGAGAAGCACAAAGAATAAAACTTGCAAAAGAATTATGCCTAGGTAAAACAAAAGATGTATTATATATTTTGGATGAACCTACAATTGGTCTTCATGATGAGGATGTAAAAAATTTAATACATGTATTAAAAGAACTAACTAATAAAGGAGCTACTGTTATAGTAATAGAGCATAATCCGTTTCTTATACAGAAAGCTGAATGGATTATTGAGATGGGACCAGAAGGTGGAGATTTAGGTGGCTATATTATTAATGAAGGTTGGTTGATATAGATTTTTTAAAAATTTGAATTACTAGTTGGTTATTATGAGTTTCATACAGATGAATTACTAAATTTTCAACTTTATAGATTTTATAGTTCTGAACTAATTAAATATGAGACTCTTTATGAAGTGTCTAAAAAAATCAAAAATTCCAAAGGTTTTAATATAATGAGTAAGAAGGATGTGTCTATTTATATGGGTAATATTGATTTTTTGATTTTATAATGATAGAATTAAGTCATTGAATCGGCTGATGAAGATCGCTCGTACACTCGTCACTTTAGTGGTGAGTTAGAGCGACATTTTTATTATATGTAAATCATATCTTTTATCTAATTTAGAGTAATTTTTTAAGAGTTATCGGTCGGTTGACCGTCAAATTATTGAAGTTGTATGATTTATAAATTTATTGGGGTGAAGTAAATGAAAAAAATAGATGTATATGCAAAAATAATTAGAATTCTTACAATTGCACCGATTATGGCATTATGTGCTTTAAGTATTCTTTATAGATTATGTCCGGATATATTTATTGGATATTTTGATTATATTGCATCAATTATATTTCTTACAGTATTACCAATATCGGCTTATCCATTACAACCTTTTATACCTAAGTTTTGTTTTAAAGGTAGAGAAGGACAGCGTAATTTAGCTATTATAATGGGAGTTTTAGGATATTTGTTTAGTATTGTATTTGCTTTATATTTTAATGTATCTAAAGAATTATTAATTATTTATTTAGTATATTTTATATCTGGTATAGGAATTGTATTGTTTAATAGAATATTAAAGATTCGTGCAAGTGGACATGCATGTGGAATAGTAGGTCCTATTTCAATTTTAGTTTATTTTATTGGATTAAAGGCTCTTTTAGGAGTTATTATTGTTTTATTAGTATACTGGGCATCCCTTAAAATCAAGCGTCATACAGTATCTCAATTATTTTGGGGTAGTTTAATTCCTATATGTTCTTTGATTATAGCAGTATTATATGTAAATTAATAGATAAGTAGAGAAAGATATAATATGAAAAATACATATGGTGTTGTAACCTTTATAGTATAGTTTGAATAGAATATATTTATATATCCTTTTAATATTTATGGGTTTTCAAATTTTTAATTAGGAGTATGATTATGATTGAAACTATATTAATTGCATCATCTATATGTATTGATTCTTTTGCTTTAGCTGTTACTTATGGTATTAAAAAGATAAGAATTCCTATATTAATTCTATTTGCTATAGATTTATTTTCTATTATTATATTAGGAATGTCTGTTTTTTTTGGTCATATTGTAAGGCAGTTTATAACAAATTTTACTGCTACTTTATTAAGTAGCATTATTTTGATTATTTTAGGTTCATTACTTATTTTAGAAGGTTATATTAAACATCTAGCTACTACTAAAAATAGAGAGGATTCTGAAAAAAGTCTAGTTAAATTTCAGATACCAAAATTAGGAATAATTGTAGATATTGCTCTTGATGTAACAAAAGCTGATTTAGATGTTTCAGGAGATATTTGTTTAAAAGAATCTCTATATATAGGAATAATATTATCAATTGATTCTTTAGGGGTAGGATTTGGTTATGCTATAGGTGGAGCTAATATAATATATTTTCTAATATTTGTGTTTTTAATAAATTTTATATCACTTTTGGGCGGATCATTATTAGGTGAGAGAATTAAACAATATAAATCACAGCTAAAGACATCTTTTTTAGCCGGAATAATATTGATTACTCTTAGTATATTGAAGTGGGTGTAGACAGAATATGATAAATGTTTATTTAATATAAAGTTTTGAAATCTAGTTGTATTTTACTGTTTTAATTAGGCATACTAACTTAGAGAATAAAAATTTAAATGGAGGTTAGGTATGTCTGAAAATATTTTAGAAAGAACAGAAGGTCGTGTAAGTTATCATGATTCTGTGGAAGAGATGCTTAAAAGGATAAGGGATGATGGACTTTCAAGTGTATTTTCTAGGTGGGACAATCAGGAAAAAATACGTTGTAAGTTTTGTCTTCAAGGATTAAGTTGTCAATTATGTAGTCAAGGACCTTGTAGAATTAGTGATAAGGCAGGAGCAGAAAAAGGAGTTTGCGGTATTGGTCCAGATGCTATGGCTATGAGAAATTTCCTCATGAGAAATATTATGGGAGCAGCTACTTATGGTCATCATGCTTTTGAAGCCTTTAGAACATTAAAGGCTACAGGTGAAGGAAAAACATCTTTTAAGATTACTGATGTGGATAAATTAAAATGGATGTGTGAAAAAACTGGTATTGATACAAATCAAGATATAACTCAATTGGCAATTCAATTAGCAGATCTTTTAGATAGAGAAATGAAAGTAACTCCTGATGAAGAAAGTATTATGGTGAAGGCTTTTGCACCAAAGAAGAGAATAAAGGTTTGGAGAGATTTGAATCTTTATCCTACAGGTATAGAACATGATGTACAAAATTCTATAGCAAGTTGTTTAACAAATGTAGATGGAGACTATGTATCATTAGCGAAGAAAGGTCTTCGTTTAGGATTATCAACTATATATACTGCTCAAATAGGTTTGGAAATGGTTCAAGACATCTTGTTTGGAACACCAATGCCTCATGAAGTTGATGTAGATATGGGTATTATGAATCCTGATTATGTAAATATAGCGTTTAATGGACATCAACCTTGGATAGGGGTTGCAACTTTACAAAAAGCAAAAATGGAAGAATATCAGGAAAGAGCAAGAAAAGCTGGTGCGAAAGGAATACGAATTGTAGGATCAATTGAAACTGGTCAAGAGTTACTTCAAAGATTTGAAACAGATGATGTTTTTGTTGGACTTATGGGAAATTGGCTAGCAATTGAACCTTTTTTAGCGACTGGAACTGTAGATGCTCTTGTTATGGAGGAAAATTGTTCGCCACCAGCAATAGATCAATATGCTGAAAAGTATCAAGTTGCATTAGTAAGTGTTAGTACTATAATTGGAGTACCAGGAACAGAGCATGAGATGCCATATTATCCAGCAAAAGCGGATGAAATGGCAGATAATTGTATTGAAATTGCAATAGAGAATTTTAAAAAGAGACATGGAAAAATAGAGCCTATGGTTCCAAAACATAAAAGAAAGGCTATTGCAGGATTTTCTACTGAAGCTGTTCTTGGAGCTATAGGAAATGACCTTGATGTCTTAGTTGATGTTATTACAAAGGGACAGATTAAAGGAATAGTTGCTTTAGCAAACTGTGCAACTTTAAGAAATGGTCCTCATGATTGGAATACTGTGAATATCACAAAAGAATTAATAAAGAGAGATATATTAGTGGTTGCTGGAGGTTGTGGTAATCATGGTTTAGAGGTGGCTGGATTGTGTAATATTGATGCAATTGATATGGCAGGAAATGGACTAAAAGGAGTATGTAAAGCATTAGGAATACCTCCAGTATTAAGTTTTGGTACATGTACAGATACAGGAAGAATATCTATGCTTGTAACTGCTTTGGCAGATCATTTGAATGTAGATATTCCTGATCTTCCAATTGCTGTTACTGCTCCAGAATGGATGGAACAAAAGGCTACAATTGATGGAATGTTTGCAGTAGCTTATGGAGCATATACACATCTTTCACCAACACCATTCTTATCAGGTGCTCCAGATCTTATAAAGCTTCTTACAGAAGATGTAGAAGGATTAACAGGTGGAAAAGTGGCTATAGGGGATGATCCTGTTGAAGCAGCAAAGGATATAGAATCCCATATAATTAATAAAAGAGAAAAAATGGAGCTTCAATAGGATTAAAAAATAGAGGTATTATAATACCTCTATTTTAATATTATTAGAATCCTCCAGCGCCGCCACCGCCAGCACCTCCACCACCTCCAGCTGAGAAATTTCCTCCTGAAGATGGGTTAATTGTTTCTCCAAAGGAACTATTTATGCTTTTATCAAACATATTATTATTATTAGTATTTAATAGAAAATACCAGTATATCCAACTATTATTATAGGATGAGTTATTCTTAGAGTCTTCTTTATTAATATTAAATTTCTGCAATATTTTTTTGTCAATTCCTAGGCTTAAAGAATATATCAAGGATATATCTAAAGAATATTTATTAAAATCATCTATAGAAGAATAGTTTTTAAATGTTTTCATATATTTTTTAAATTCTTTCCAGTTTTTATATTGATTATATCCATAATCTGAATATCTAAAAAAGAATGAAATTCCATATATTAATAGGATTGTTGATATGATTATACTTGTTAATCCAAACAAACTTCCATATACTATTGTAAATATACCAATTAATAGTAGTATAGTGAATGATAATATTAATAATAATCCATATTTGTTTTTACTTTTGTCAAAATATCCTTTAGATATAGTATTTTCTTTTATTTTTATAACCCATTCACTATAATAGTTCGTAAATTTAGCGTTATTTTTATCACTAAATTCTTTTATTTCCTGAGTAGTTACAGATTCTTTATTACCTATCTTATTTATTAACCAATCGATAAAATGCTTTTCGTGACTTAGTAAGTAATCATCTGGTTCTTTCATTTTTGTAATAATAAAATCTTTTTCAACAGACTTTTTATTTTTCATTTCTTTTCCATCACATACTTTGATATATCCCTTTCTGAAAAGATCAAGTATTGTTGCAATTATAGTGTTTGGATTTATTGTCTTATTAGTCAAATATGTAGCTATAGCTGGTGTACAATCTTCGGGTATGTTATTATATTGTTGATTTTCAAAAAAATCTTTTTTCCTTCTAAATTTAGCAAATAATATGATAAATAATGCTAAACCGAGGATTGATACTATTATAGAAGTATCTTCTAATATATTTCCAATAGCTTTTTTTCGTTCGTTTTTTTTCTCTATATCTTTTTGTAATGAAGCCTCTTCTTCTAATATATTTGAATAATTATTTTTATCAACAATATTGTTTGATAATGGAATAAATTCTTTTGGAAATAATATTCTTCCTTCAATAAAAGTGTCCCTAGGAACATCATTTACATGTAAATTGAATATATCATTTGTTTTTCTACTTATCTTCCCATTTAATGGACCGTGGGCGAAAAGTTTTACTTTATTATCTATGTCTTTTTTAGCAAGTTGAATATCTACTGTAAAACTATCTATAGGAGTTTTATTTTCACTACCTAAAAATTTATAATATAATTCTCCTATATCATTATATTTTATAGCAACATCTTTAACTAAATAGCTTAGTCTAAAGGTTTTTTGTTGGTTTTTTGAAGGAGAGAATATTTGAACTATCTTTTTATTTGAATCATTATCAATTACAAATACTCCTTGATCTCCATTTTCAGCATCATCAACCTGGGTATATTCAGTACTTGTATCTTTTGATATTTCTTTTATGTTTATATCGGTTACACCTGAAGTTTTTTCTAGAATGATCTCTCTAAATACTCCATTAAATTCATCATTAAATTTAAAAGTGATATCTTCAACTATATTTAAATCTCCATTCTTTAAAAGATTTGCCTCAACTTCCCATGTTGTAATAGTTAAATCATCATCTGCTTTTGAATTACTGGGAAAAGAAATAATGAGTATTATTGTAAATAAGAATATTAATATTATATTAAGGTTTTTCTTCACTTAATCACTCCTTAAATTTATTATTTCATTTTATAAAAGAAGACATATTTAATATAATTATATTGTATTAATATTTATAATTCAACTAATATAGATATTAGTTGAATATAATTGTATAAAATAAGGTCAAAGTAATATAAAGATGATATAATGAATATTAATAGAGATATTATAAAATAATGGATGTATTATAAAGGAGAGAAATAATGAATTGGTTAAGAAAATTTATGGAAGCTAGATCAGGAGGAGATCAACTTTCTAGTGGTTTAGTAATATTATCAATAATTTTTATAATAATAAGTCGATTTACTAATTGGACTATATTCGTATTATTTAGTTATATTCCTCTGGCAATATCTATTTATAGAATATTTTCTAAGAATATACAAAAACGTAGAATGGAAAATTATAAGTTTATGATATTATTAAGTCCTGCTTATTTTAAATTTAAGAAATTATCTAACAGATTAAAAGATATGAAAACTCATAAATATTTAAAAATATTTAAAATGTCCAAATTGTAAGACTAAACTAAGGTTACCAAAAAACAAAGGAAAAATTAAGATAAAATGCCCTAAATGTAATATTGAATTTATAAAGAAAACTTAATAATATATATATTAAGTATTTATATTTAAAAAACATGTAAATAGGATGGTGATAAAATGAAAATTAAATATTTGGGGCATTCTGCTTTTATGATTGAAGAGGGTCTGATAAAAGCTTTAATAGATCCATTTATAAGTGGAAATTCAAGTAATGGTATTAATATCGATGAATTGAAGGAAATAACTCATATCTTTGTTACCCATGGACATGATGATCATTTAGGAGACACAGTAGAGATTGCTAAAAATAATAATGCAAAAGTAATTTGTAATGCTGAAATTGGTCAATATTTATCAGATAAAGGATTATATGTACATACTATGCATATAGGTGGTTCTATTAGATTTGATTTTGGAAGGGTAAAGATGACACCAGCTCTACATGGTTCAGGAATTTATAATGGAAAATTTATGATTGATGGGGGTAATCCTTGTGGATTTTTAATAGAATTAGATGATAAAAAATTATATCATGCTGGAGATACTGGCTTAACTATGGATATGAAACTTTTAGAAGAAGAAAATATAGATATAGCATTAATTCCTATAGGTGGTAATTTTACTATGGATATATATGATGCAGTAAGAGCAGTAGAATTTATTAAACCAAAATTAGTAGTTCCTATGCATTATGATACATTCCCCGTGATTAAGGCAGATCCAAATGAGTTTAAGAGGAATATTAAATCTAGAGAAGTAAAGATAATGTCAATAAGAGAAAGTATTAAAATATAGATTATTATAAGAAAATCGTAGATTAATATTAATCTACGGTTTTCTAGTTATATCTTCTCCTTGAAGTTTAACATAAAAGTATAAATATATTTTTATATTTATACTTTTATGTTAAACTATATAATATAATTTAGATATTATAGGAGGTGTATATGATGAAATTTTGTTGGACTACAATAAGGGTAAAAGATTTAGAGGAATCATTAAAATTTTATGAGGAAATTGTTGGATTAACAGTGAATAGAAGATTTCAAACTGCAGAAGGTATGAAAATAGCATTTTTAGGGATTGGAGAAACGCAACTTGAATTAATTTATGATGAAAATAAAGAGGAAGGTATTATTGGAAAAGATATTTCTTTAGGATTTGAAATAGATTCAGTTGAAAGAAAAATGAAATTTGTCAAAGAAAATGGGATAGAAATATATAGTGGACTATTTCAACCTAATCCAAATATTAAATTTTTTTATGTGCAAGATCCAAACGGATTAAAAATTCAATTTATAGAGTCTATTAAATAAAATGTTGGTTATAAGATAAAGGAGGGAAATGATGAATTGGTTAAGAAAATTTATGACAGGTAGATCAGGAGGAGATCAACTTTCTAGTGGGTTAGTAATATTGTCAATAATTTTTATAATAATAAGTAGATTTACTAATTGGACTATATTTTTATTTTTTAGTTATATTCCCCTGGCAATAACTATTTACAGAATGTTTTCTAAGAATATACAAAAACGTAGAATGGAAAATTATAAGTTTATGATGTTATTAAGCCCCGTTTATTTAAAATTCAAGAAATTATCTAACAGATTAGGAGATATGAAAACTCATAAATATTTTAAATGTCCAAATTGTAAGGTTAAATTGAGGTTACCAAAAAATAAAGGGAAAATTAAGATAAAATGCCCCAAATGTAATACTGAATTTATAAAGAAAACTTAATAATAAAAATCTTACAAATTTAAAATATTTTAAGTATATTTTTTTCTAAACAAGTATTCATCTAAAGGTTTATTTATTTCCCATACTGTAGAATTTAAATTTTCTATTTTTTTAGCAAATTTATTGGATATTTCTATTTTGTCCTCAAAATGCATTGGTATAAGAAGTTTAGGTTTAATTGTTTGAGCAAAATATTTTCCTCCTAAATAATAGTTTTCATCTAGTCTTGGATCTACAGGAACGAAAGCTACATCTATATTTTTTTCTTCGATAATATTTATTTCCTTTTTGTAGTCCATTTCTTCTTTTATTTGTGTATTTTTATCATCATTTTTCCAATGCCACCAATTTAAGTCTCCTGAATGGTATATATTTAGATTATCTAAATTGACTAAATAAGATAATCCTCTGTCAGTAGTTCCATAGGTTTTTATTATTATATTATCGAACTTTAAAGAATTATATTTATTTATATAATAAATATTCTTATTATCTATGTTTATAGATATATCGTCACTAATAATGTATTTTATTTTATTATTATATTCAGTCCAAGTTAAGATTATAGGGTCAAAATGGTCTCTATGTCCATGGGTAACAAAAACAAATACTTCTTTTTTATTACCTATAAATAAATTCATTAAACTTATATTATCAATATAACTATTTGTAATATAATCAAATACTAAAATATAATTTTTAGTTTCAACAAAAAAACCGCTGTGATACATATAAGTTATCTTTGTTTCACCTTTCTTCATAAACAGATTATACCTCCTTAATTGGTCATAGTTTATTTATATAGTTATAATTTTATCATAAAGTGACCAAATTAGTCTATTTTTAAAATATTTTAGGTGAATTATCTTCTATACCTGAAAGTGCATTTAGAGAAGATTTAACATTATTAATTTACTCCATTTTTTCAAATGGTAGGAATATACGGGGCAGAAAAATAAAAAATATATGATAAAAGTTTAAATTATATTTTCTGATATAATAATGATAAACAATAAAATAAGTTTCAAAGGAGAATGTGATGATTAAATTAGGAAAGATTCAAGAGTTAATAGTCGATAGACTTGCTCCTCAAGGGGTATATTTAAAGTCTATAAAAGATGAGAATAATGAAACAGTTTTGTTACCTTTAAAGGAAGTAAATAGAGGGGTTGAAATTGGAGATAGAATAGAGGTTTTTGTATATAGAGACTCTAATGATAGAGTTATATCTACAACTAAGAGGCCTAAACTCACGTTAGGGGATATAGGTTTTTTGGAAGTAGTAGATATTACTAAAATAGGTTCTTTTATGGATTGGGGATTAGAAAAGGATTTATTTTTACCATTTAGGGAACAGCGAGGAAGACTTAAAAAAGGTAGAGAATATTTAGTAGGAGTATATATTGATAAGAGTGATAGATTATGTGCTACCATGAATGTATATGATATGTTAGATATAAATTCTACATATAAAGAGAATGATAAAGTAGAGGGTATGGTATATAATATTAATCCAGATATGGGTGTATTTGTAGCTATAGATAAGAAATATCATGGGTTAATACCTAAACAAAAAGTATTTAGATATTTTAAGTTAGGAGAAAAAATAGAAGCTAGAGTTGTTAAAGTTAGATCAGATGGTAAATTAGAATTGAGTATAAGAAAAAAAGCTTATAAACAAATGGATGTTGATGCAGATGAGATTATATCTAAGTTAAAATCAAATGGAGGAGTATTAATGTTGAATGATAAAAGTTCACCTGATCTAATTAAAAAGCAATTACAAATGAGTAAAGGGGCTTTTAAAAGAGCAATAGGAAGATTACTAAAAGAAAATAAAATTGAATTTGTAGAAGGTGGAATTAAATTAATATAGAATTATATGATTAAAGTGAAATGGTTGAAGCAGCTTCTATAATGCCTGATACAAAACTCATATGAAGTAATATTGTATCTTTTATAGTAGAGAAGATATATTAGAGACTTTTATGGCAAGAATAGCACTTATGTATTGTAAATTTATTTCTTACAATAATTAACTTGTTATATTGGTATTAATAGTATATAATTGACTTAATGCATATAATCTTTATAATAGAGACTTCAGATGAAGGGTCTTCATTTGTGGTCTTTTATTTTGTGAAAATATATTATAAAAAAATATATATTGTAAATAATAATGAATAAACGTAAGAAAGGAAAGTTGAATGAAAACAATAAAGTTTAATGAACTAAAAATAAGTAAAGAATTGGAGCAAGCAATTAGTGAAATGGGATTTGAGGAAGCAACTCCAATACAAACAAAAGCTATTCCAGAAATATTAAAGGGAACTGATGTCATTGGTCAAGCACAGACAGGAACGGGGAAAACAGTTGCTTTTGGTATACCAATATTAGAAAAGGTAGATACTACTCAAAAATCAGTACAAGCATTAATTTTATGTCCTACAAGAGAATTAGCTATACAGGTATCTGAAGAAATTAGAAGGTTAGCTAAATATATACCAGGGCTTAAAACATTACCTGTATATGGGGGGCAACCTATTCAAAGACAAATACAAGCATTAAAAAAAGGAGTTCAGGTTGTAATAGGAACTCCAGGTAGGATTATGGATCATATGAGAAGAAAGACACTGAAACTTCAAAGTCTAAATATGGTTGTATTAGATGAAGCTGATGAAATGTTAAATATGGGATTTAGGGAAGATATAGAAGAAATTTTAGATAAAACACCAGAGAAAAGACAAACCTTATTATTTTCTGCTACGATACCTAAACCTATATTGGATATCACTAAAAAATATCAAAAGAACTCTAAAACTATAAAAGTAGTGCATAAAGAGCTTACAGTGCCTAGTATTGAACAATATTATATAGAAGTAAAAAGAAGAAATAAATTAGAAATACTTACTAGACTAATTGATATACATGATCCTAAATTAAGTTTAATATTTTGTAATACTAAAAGAATGGTTGATGAGTTAGTCGTTGATTTACAAGCAAGAGGGTATTTTGTTGATGGCTTGCATGGAGATTTAAAGCAAAATCAAAGAGATAGAGTAATGAACAGTTTTCGTAATGGTAATGTAGAGATATTAGTAGCTACAGACGTTGCAGCAAGAGGAATTGATGTAGATGATGTAGAAATGGTATTTAATTATGATGTACCTCAAGATGAAGAATATTATGTTCATAGAATTGGCAGAACTGGTAGAGCTGGTAGAACTGGTCGTGCCTTTACTTTTGTTGTGGGAAAGGATATATATAAATTAAAGGGGATACAAAAATATACTAAGACAAAGATTAAAAGACAACAGGCTCCTTCAATCAATGAAGTAGAGGAAGCTAAAGCAGATAAAGTATTAAATGAGATTAAAACAATAATTGATAATGAAAAATTATCAAAAGAAAGAAATTATATTGAAAAATTATTAGATGATGAATATACATCGATTGATATAGCAGCAGCATTGCTTAATATGTCAATGGGTAATATTGAAGAAAAAGATAATGAAACAGATGTAGATTTTGGTAATACTGGAGCAGAACCAGGAATGGTAAGATTATTTATAAATATTGGAAAGAAACATAAAGTTAGAGTTAGAGATATATTAGGAGCAATTGCGGGAGAGACAGGACTTCCAGGAGAGATTGTAGGGAAAATTGATATGTATGATAAATTTACTTTCGTAGAAGTACCTGTGGAAAGTGGTCAAAATGTATTAGAAACAATGAAGAATAATAAAATAAAAGGTAAAAAAATAAATATTGAACCTGCAAATAGTAAATAAATAAAAAAATCTTTCATTCTATATAGAATGAAAGATTTTTTTATTAATAATATTATTTTGAATATTTACCTAGATGTAACACTGGTAGGCTAACTAGCCACTTTTATATTTGTTATATTAAGGCAAAGTCTGCCATTAATACTCCATTTGTATTTCCATCATTATTTTTTACTGGTACGGACATGGCAATGCAATAGTTATAGGAATCTGTAGATATATATGGATCTGATAGATATATTTCTCCGTTCATTGCTTTTTTAAAATATTCTCTATGCTTAAAATTGTCATATAATTCTTCTTTATTTCCTAAATCAAGTTCCTTATTATAACTTATTGCAGTTGTATTTCCATCTGAATCAAGTAGAGTTATAATCTCAAAGTTTTTATTATTATCAATGATTTCCTGCATATAGTTTTCAGAAGAGTTTCTATTAAAAGTTGATATTGAAGAGTTTTTAGTTATAGAGATTAATTTGTCTACTCCTTTATCTATTTCATTTTGGGTAGATGGTTTAATTTCATATGATTTAACAAAAAAATTTATCACTTTTTTTATTTCTGATGTTTTAGAACCTAATTCTTTAAGAGCGTTAAACATATCATTTATCATATATGTTTGTTGTTCAATAGCTACAGAGGCTTCTTGAGTAGCACCAGTATTTTGTTGAGAAGTGGCAGCTACTCCTTCCATAAATTCTTTTATATTATTAATAATATCTTCTTCTTCTTTTGCTAGATTATTTATTAAATCAATGAGATTTATAGTTTCGTCGGTAGATACAACTATATTATCGAAATATTTCTTTGCATCATCAGCGATTAAAATATCTTCTTTCATATTATCAGAATCAGATCTAATTTCATTGGCAATTGATGAAATTTCTTTTTTTAAGGTATTAATTAATTCTTTTATATGATTTGAAGCATTTGAGGCTTCGTCAGCTAAAGATTTTACTTCATTAGCAACCACAGCGAATCCTCTACCCATTTCTCCAGCTCTTGCAGCTTCTATACTTGCATTTAGGGCTAATAAATTTGTGTTTTCGCTGATATCATTAACTGATTCTGTAATAACATTTATTTCATTAGCTTTTTCTTCTAGGCGAGTTATTTTATTTACTAAATCAATACTATTATCTGTATTCTTTTTAATAGCATCTAGTAATTTATTAAATATTTCACTATTTTTGTTAATAATATCTTTAGTTGATATAGCTTTTATTTTAGCATCTTCAGTTTTAGAAGTAATAATGTTAAAGTCTTTGATTATCTGTTCAGTATAATCATAAGCTTGTATAATGGAAGAAGATTGCTTTTCTGTACTATTTGCAATTTCTGATATTACTTTAGAACTGTGAATTGCACCATCATTTATGTTTTGAGAATCTTCATTCATATGTTCTATAAATTCTTCTACATGGTCTGTAGATGAATTTACATTTGCTATAAATTTACGAAAATTTTTTAATAAAATATTTAATATAGATCCTAAATTTTTCATAGATCCCATTTTTTTAGGATTAAAAGTTTCTGTAAAATTCCCAGTAGATATTAAACTAACCTTTGATTCTAATTTTTTTAGCTTAAATAAAGACTTAAAATACATTATTAAAGTTATAATTAATAAAATAAATAATACAATTATAATATATATCACTCTACACCCTCCCTATTTTTGGTTAACAATTTAATACTTCTATAAAAATAAATGAATCCCTTTTTATTAAAGATTAAATTTTTGTATAAATAAAAATAGTTGGATAATTTAATCATTTAAACAATTTCGTATTTTTCGTTAAAGGTAATAAATAGTATTTTTATTTATTATGAATAAGAATAAATAATCTGTATAAGTAAAAAATAATTAAGGGTGATAAAATGGATAAAGAGAGAAGATTAAAAGAAAAATTTAATAAAACAACCGATGATAAATATTTCACTGAATTTGCAAAAGAAACTCATAGATTACCGCAACGGAGAGCATTAAGAAATATATTAGATGCTAGTTTAGAAGGTGTTGATATTAATACAGAAGAAAATTTAGAAGAAGATCATTAATTGATCTTCTTTTTTTGGAATTTAATATAATCAACATTATTTTAATATATTGTAATGTAACAAAAAAATAAAAGGTTAAGAAGTAAGCTATTTCATCAAGTTTATTCTAAAAATTTAAAATATTTGGTGTAATTATATTTTATAATTGGTTTTTTTAGGGTATAATTAAATTATGCAGAACACTTGCAAAATTCTACATAATAATATAAAATTTCTAATGTTATGATATTAACATGACGAATATATTATTAATTAATATTTAATATATTTATGAATATTAGATTGTAAATATTTATTAGAATTGATTAGTATACCTAGAAGAAAACAATAATTGTATATATTAAGGAGGATTTAAATGGCAACACTATTAGAAAAAGCAAGAAAATTAAATAAGATATTAGAAGATGCAGGAACTGCACCTGTGAATTTTACAACATTAAGTGAGAGTCTTAGGGAGGTATTAGATTCAAATACTTATGTAATAAGTGCAAAAGGAAAAGTTATAGGAGTAAGTTTAAAGGATGATTTAGAAAATCCAATCATTATTGATCCTAAAACAGGAGATAAGAATTTTCCGATAGAGTATAATGAAAAATTATTAAATATTGATGTTGTAAATCATAATGTTACTGGAGATGGATTATTAGATATATTCAGTAAAGATATCAAAAGTTATGACAAGTATGCTACTATAGTGCCTCTTAAAAGAAATGGAGAAAGATTAGGTACATTAGTTTTAGCAAGAGCAGAAGAAAAATTTACTGAGGATGATTTGGTTTTAGTTGAGTATAGTGCTACTATTGTAGCTACAGAAATACTTAGATCAAAGAGTGAAGTAGTAAAGGAAAAAGCTCGTAAAAAGTCTATAGTACAAATGGGGATTAAGACATTATCCTATTCTGAATTAGAAGCTTTAACTCATATCTTTGAAGAATTAGATGGGGAGGAAGGCTTATTGGTGGCAAGTAAGGTGGCAGATAGAGTAGGTATAACTAGATCAGTTATTGTAAATGCTCTAAGAAAATTAGAGAGTGCTGGTATTATAGAATCTAGATCTCTTGGAATGAAAGGGACATACATTAAAATACTTAATGACAAATTGTTAGAAGAATTAGATAAAATAAAAAGATAATAGTAATGTCAAATAAAAATGACCTATATAGGTCATTTTTATTTGACATTTTTTAATTTTATGATAGTATATATGAGTCCGTAAGTGTTTCCTTGGCCCCACTAAAAAAACAAGGAGTGATAAAAATGAAAAAAATTAATGGAAGGACAATAGCGAAGATAGGAATAGTAGCAGCAATATATGTTATATTAACAGTAGCTTTTCCATTACTAAGTTATGGCCAGGTTCAATTTAGGATATCAGAGGTATTAACTCTCTTGGCATTTTTCAATCCTATATATGTATGGGCTGTAACTATAGGAACCTTTTTTGCAAATATAGCAAGCACATTAGGACCTGTTGATATGGTGGTAGGAACATTGGCAACCTTTTTGGCTGTGTATCCTATGACAAAAGTAAAAAATATTTGGGTTGCATCATTATTACCAGCATTATCAAATGGTATAATAATAGGATTGCAATTAAATATATTATTTGGTTTGCCGTTACTTCCTAGTATGCTTTATGTGGCTATTGGAGAAATTACTGTTGTAACAATAATAGGTGTTCCATTGATGAAAGTTTTGAATAAAAAATTAAATTTTAATATAACTTAATAATATTGATGTTGATTTATGTTTAGTAAGTATTTATAATGAAATTAATTAAATAACATATGTGAGAGATGAATATTGGAGATATCTACAGAGATAACCGTAGAAGCAAGGAATTGATTATGCCAAAAATTAATTCTGAAACTTTCAGGTTTAATACAATGTTTTGACACACCCCTGGAGAGACCCATTTTGGGCGCCGAAGAAGAAACTTATGAAATTAAGAGGAAACTTTCAGGTAAAAAGTACAGGGTGCAAAGGAGCATGATTTTTTATGCTCTTTTGCACCCTGTTTTATTGTCTAAATATATATTAAGGAGGGATAATATGTTCAGTGTGGTAAAAGGTTTAAGTTTATTAGTACTCACATTATTAGTATTTTCAATATTTAGTTTAAAAGCAAAAAAAGGTGATAAAGCTATGTCAGGATTAGCTGGAGCCGCAGTTGCAACATTTTTAGTTGAAGCAGTGCATAAATATATTAGTGGTGATTTCTTGGGATTAGATTTTTTAGGAGAAGTAGGATTATCCTCTGGTAGTATGGGAGGAGTTATTGCTATAATATTAGTTAGTCTCAATATGGGAGTTAATCCAATATATTCAGCAGTAGCAGGTGCTGCTATGTCAGGACTAGACATATTACCAGGATTTATAGCTGGATATATAATAGGTATATTAGCCCCATATTTAGAAAAAATATTACCAAAAGGATTAGATATTATATTAGGTGCATTATTAATAGCACCTATAGCACGAATAATAGGAACATTATCCACTCCTGTGGTAGATAGTACATTACATTCTATAGGAGAAATGATACAAATGTCTGCAACTCAATCACCAATATTAATGGGATTTTTCCTAGGTGGAATTATGAAAATAATGTGTACATCTCCATTAAGTTCTATGGCATTAACTGCAATGTTAGGTTTAGAAGGTTTGGCTATGGGAATAGCATCTATTGCTAGTTTTGCAGGAGCATTTACTAATTTTATTGTATTTAGGAGATTAAAACTTGGGGAGAAAGGAAGTACATTGGCAGTTATGTTAGAGCCTTTAACTCAAGCAGATATAATTACTAAAAATCCGTTACCCATATATATATCTGATTTTATTGGTGGTGGTTTAGGAGGTATAATAGCTGCATATTTAGGAATAGTAAATAATGCACCAGGAACAGCTTCACCAATTCCTGGGATGTTAGCACCATTTGGATTTAATGAACCTTCAATAGTTTTATTAGCCTTAGGAGTATCAGCAATAGGTGGAATAATAGGTGGATATATAGGTACGTATATATATATAAGTTATAAAAAATTAAGAGCAAATAATAGAAAAAGAAAATTAGTGTTAGATTAGACTCGTTAAGAGTCTTTTTCTATAGTTTAATATGAATTCCTTTAATATGAATAAAAAACTAGAAAATCGAAGACAAATAAAGATTATGAATATTATGGATATTAGGAATATCATTGAACTATATATCTACATATTATAATATATGGATATAACAATATATAGTGGAGGTGTGAAATCATGAAAAGGAAATCACATATGAATTGGTCATGGATAATAATTGTTAGTTTTTTCTTATTATCTATAATTGATTTTAGATTTGGAATATTTGGATTTGTATGTATGGGAACGCCTATATATCATGCATTAAGAGGAAGAGGAAAGATTCATTGTTCTCATTATTGTCCTAGAGGATCATTTTTAGGCAGGTTTCTTGGGAAAATAAGTTTAAATAATAACATGCCTAAATGGATGCGAAGTAAATTTGCAAAACATTTATTATTAGGTATTATGATTATATTATTAACTATATCGTTAATACATGCTAAAGGAGATTTTAATAAAATTGCATTTGCCTTATTTAGATTCATGGGAGTATCTTTTGTAGTTGGAATTATGATGGGAGTAATTTTTAAGAAGAGAAGTTGGTGTACAATATGTCCTATGGGTCATGCTACAAGTTTAATTAAGAAACATCAAGATTCAAAAAAGAAAAGTGAACTCGTTCATTTAAAATAGTTTAATTTAAAGTATTTACACAGATCAAAAATATAATCTTTATAAGTTTGGGCAAAAGAGAATATATTTTTGGTCTATTTTTATTTTAAAAGTTCTATGAGTTTGTTGAAACAAATGGCCTATTGATATAATATTAGTATATATAAGAATAATTAGATTAATGAGTAATTTGAAATAGAATAATTAATAGATTAAAACTTATAATATAATTAGGTTATGATTGAGGAGAGATAATATGAGAAAATCTAATGAAGGTATACGAGTAGTTATTGGTATGTCTGGAGGTGTAGATTCTTCTGTGGCTGCTTTAGTATTAAAAGAGCAAGGATACGATGTTGTAGGTATATTTATGAAAAATTGGAATGAAGAAGATGAACAATATTGTACAGCTACAGAAGATTATGAAGATGTAAGACGAGTTTGTCAACAGATTGATATACCATATTATACAGTAAACTTTGAAAAAGAATATTGGAATAAAGTATTTACTTATTTTTTAGATGAATATCGTAATGGAAGAACACCAAATCCTGATATTTTATGTAATAAGGAAATAAAATTTAAAGCTTTTTTAGAACATGCATTAAAGTTAGGTGCAGATTATATAGCTACAGGACACTATGCAAATATTAGATATGAAGATGATGAATACAAGTTAATTAGAGGAAAAGATAATAATAAAGATCAATCATATTTTTTATGTCAATTAAATCAGTACCAATTATCTAAATCTATGTTTCCTATTGGAGATATTGAAAAACCACAAGTAAGAGAAATTGCTAGGAAACATAATTTAGAAACTGCAAATAAAAAAGACAGTACAGGTATATGTTTTATTGGTGAAAGAGACTTTGATGAATTCTTAAATAATTATTTACCAGCTAAGCCTGGAGAGATTAGAAGCATTGATGGAGAAGTATTAGGTAAACATAATGGACTTATGTATTATACAAAGGGTCAGAGAAAAGGTTTAGGAATAGGTGGCATTGGAAGTGGTGAGCCATGGTTTGTTGCTTATAAAGATTTAAAAAACAATATATTATATGTAGCTCAAGGTTCTAATCATCCTACTCTTTATTCAGAAGCATTAGAAGCTATTGACATTAATTGGGTAAGTAATGATAAGCCTAAAGAAGAATTTAAATGTACTGCTAAATTTAGATATAGACAAAAAGATCAAGGTGTAAGAGTAATTCCTACAGGAGAAAATACAGCAAAAGTTATATTTGATGAGGAACAAAAGGCTATAACTGAGGGGCAAGGTGTTGTATTTTATAATAAAGAAATTTGTTTAGGTGGTGGTACTATAGATAAAGTTATAGATAAATTATAATAAAATTATTATAATTCGGGTGATAATATAATTTAATATATAATATAATAAAGACAAGTATAAATTATGAAAGGATGTTGAATATGAGTGGAGTACTAAGGGACATAAAGCCATCATCAGTTTTTTATTATTTTGAGGAATTATCAAGGATTCCTAGATGTTCTGGAAATGAAAAAAATGTAAGTAATTATTTGGTATCTTTTGCTAAAGAAAATGCGCTAGAAGTAATTCAAGACGAAGCATATAATGTTATAATTAAAAAACCTGGAACTGAAGGGTATGAAGGTGCACCTACAGTAATTCTTCAAGGTCATATGGATATGGTATGTGAAAAAAATAAAGATACAAAACATGACTTTTCAGCGGATCCGTTAAAACTAAAAATCGAAGGAGATTTTATTAAGGCTAGTGGGACTACATTAGGAGCAGATAATGGTATAGCTGTTGCATATACTATGGCAATATTAGCATCTAATGATATACCTCATCCACCATTAGAAGTATTAATTACCACAGAGGAAGAAACAGGAATGGGAGGAGCAAAAGGATTACATAAAGATAATATTTCTGGAAAAATTCTTATTAATATAGATTCGGAAGAAGAAGGAGTATTGTTAGTTAGTTGTGCTGGAGGAGTTAGAGATAAGGTTATATTACCTATAAATTGGATACAAGTGAATTCAGAAAATTCTTCATATCTATTAACTATAAGAGATCTTAAAGGTGGACATTCTGGTATGGAGATAAATAAAGAAAGAGGTAATTCAAATATAATTTTAGGAAGAGTTTTAGAAGATTTAAATCAGAATTTTGAGCTATCAGTATATGAAATTAATGGTGGAGCAAAAATGAATGCTATTCCTAGAGAAGCAGATGCTAAATTTGTTTTAGATAGTAATAGTTATGATAGTTTAAAAGATAGAATTAAGGAATGGAATAATAAGCTTCAAAATGAGTTTAAAGTTTCTGATCCAGATGTTAAAGTAGATGTAATTGAGATAGATGAAAGACCTAAAAAAGTTTTTAATAAAGAAACATTAAACAAGTTAATAGCATTATATAGATTAATGCCTAATGGGATTCAAAGTATGAGTGTGGAAATTGAAGGATTAGTACAAAGCTCTACAAATTTAGGTGTTGTGACTACAGATAATAAAGAAGTTATATTTGAAAGTGCAATAAGAAGTTCTATAAAAACATTAAAGGAAGAAATATTTAATAGAAAGAAAGTATTAGCAGATTCTATAGGTGCTAAAGTAGTTGCTGAAAATGAGTATCCTGAATGGCAATATAATCCAAATTCTTATATAAGAGAAGTATTTATTGAGGCTTATAAAGATATGTTTAACTCTGAGCCAGAAATAGATGCAATCCATGCAGGTTTAGAATGTGGATTATTTAAGGAAAAATTAGGAGATATAGATATGATATCTTTTGGTCCCAATATGTATGATGTTCATACTCCTGAGGAAGCCTTAAGTATTAGTTCTACTGAGAGAATGTGGGATTACTTGCTTTCTATTTTAAGAAGAATTAAATAAAGTTTTATTAATATCTTTTTTAGTGGGTAAAATAGTTAGTAATTAACTTAAAAGTAAAGGATGAGATAAGATGGATAAGGATAATTGTTGTAATGGGAATCATGGGGATCATAATTGTGAATGTGAAGAACATAACCATGAACATGAAGAACTAGAGATGATGCAAATTACATTAGATAATGATATGGTTTTAGATTGTCATGTGTTGGGATTATTTGAAGTGGAAGATACAGAGTATATAGCATTAGTTCCTGAAGAGGATGATAGTGTATTATTATATGAATATATAGAAAGTGATGGAGAAGTTGAACTTAAAAATATAGAAGATGATGAGGAATTTAATATTGTAGCCGAAGCATATTATGAATTGTTTAATGATGAAGAGGAATAGATTTAAGGGGGGATTTTATGACTAAGGAGCTAAATTTTGCTAAAAATTTATTAGATTTTATTTATGATAGTCCTACTCAATTTCATACAGTTGAAAAAGTTAAAAGTATTTTGTTAGAAAAAGGATTTAGTGAATTAAAATTAAATGAAAGATGGAATATTGAAAAAGGTAAGAAGTATTTTACTACTAAAAATGATTCAGCATTAGTAGCCTTTAAAGCAGGAAGTGGAGATATTGAAGCAGAAGGTTTTAAAATAATAGGAGCTCATACGGATGCTCCTACCTTTAGAATAAAGCCGAATCCAGAAATGATTGAAGGGAATGCTTATTTAAGACTTAATACTGAAGTTTATGGTGGACCTATATTAAATACATGGCTAGATAGACCTCTTTCAATAGCAGGAAGAGTTACAATAAAAAGTGATAATATATTAAAACCTAAATCTAAGCTATTAAATATTAATAGGCCAGTATTAGTAATTCCCAATTTGGCAATACACATGAATAAAGAAGTAAATAAAGGAATTGAGTTAAATAAGCAAAAACATACGTTACCTTTAGTTTCTTTGATAAATGAAGAGTTCGAGAAAGATAATTATTTAATAAATATTATTGCTGATGAGTTGAATATAAATTCAGAAAATATTATAGATTTTGACTTGTTTTTATATGAATATAATAAAGGTAATATAATAGGTATGAATGATGAATTTATATCTACCGGAAAATTAGATGATTTAGCTATGGTACATGCTGGTATAAATGCATTGATTGAATCTCCTATAACAAAGGGAACTAATGTAATGGTATGTTTTGATAATGAAGAAATAGGAAGTAGAACTAAACAAGGTGCTGCTTCACCTATGTTGAAAGACATCCTAGAAAGAATTGTATTGGCTTATAATAAAGATAGAGAGTCATTTATGATGTCCTTATATAATTCTTTTATCATCTCAGCAGATATGGCGCATGCATTACATCCTAATTATTTAGAAAAACATGATCCTACAAATAAGCCAGTTTTAGACGGTGGACCTGTTATAAAAATAAATGCTAATCAATCTTATACAACTGATTGTGATTCTGGTGCTGTGTATGAGATAATATGTAAAAATGCAGGAATTCCATATCAAAAATTTGTAAATAGATCTGATGAAAGAGGTGGATCAACTATAGGACCTATATCTTCTAGTCAGTTAGATATAAGATCTATAGATATTGGTGGTCCTATGCTAGGAATGCATTCTATTAGAGAGTTATGTAGTGTAAAAGATCACTATTATATGAAAAAGTCATTTGATGAATTTTATAAACTATAGGTGTAATTATGAATTATAAGATTGTTGCAATTGATTTGGATGGGACTTTGTTAACGGACGATAAAAAAATAAGTGAGGATAATTTATATATCCTTAAAAGGCTAATGAATAAGGGTATAGAGATAGTTATTGCTACAGGAAGAAGATATTGGTCAGCAAAAGAATTTATAAATAGTCTTAATAGAAATGTAATAATTATTTCAAATAATGGAAATATAGTCCGAAGTATAAATGATGATAGAATTCTTATAGAAAAATATTTAAATATAAAAGACTTTAAAAATATTGTTATTGAAGGGAAAAAACAATGTCTTCATCCTATAGTACATATTAATGATTATGAAAATGAAAAGGATATTTTAGTAGAATATGATATTAATGATAAAAAATATAGAAATTATCTGAACCCTGATGAAAAAAGATATAAAATGATTGATAATCTTTTAAATTATAAAGAAAATAAAGTATTAGTAGTTTGTTATTTAGATGAATATAAAAAATTAGAAAATTTTATGAAAACAATTGAAAAGAAATATCCAGAGAGATTTTCTCATTATATATTAACTAATCTTAAAAGAACTGATTCTATTCTTGAAATTATGACCCCATTGGGTTCAAAATGGAAAAGTTTAATAGAATATGCTTATAGTAAGGGAATATCTGCTAAGGAGATAGTTACAATTGGTGATGATAACAATGATATAGAGATGATAAAAAAATCTGGATTAGGTATTGCTATGAGAAATGCTTCTGATAAAGCGAAAGAGTATGCAGATATTATATCAAATAAAGATAATAATAATTCTGGAGTTGCCTTTGAATTAAAAAAAATATTTAATATATCTTAGTCATATTATAATAATTTATTAAATATATTCTATTAAGAAGGCTTTAAGGGGGAGTTCCTATGAGTATAATAAATCTTTTATCAGTTATATTAATTTTAATAGGAGCCATTAATTGGGGACTAATTGGTCTATTAAATTTAAACTTAGTAGAATTTATATTCAAAAAAGATTCAATAATATCGAAGGTAATCTATATTTTAATCGGCATAGCAGGGGTATATACAATTTTATATTTAATAATTTAAGGGGCAAAAAATTGCCTCTTAAATTATTGAAGAAAATATTATAATAATATATAATCAAGGTTAAAATGGAAAAAGAAAATGAGTATTTACCTATTACTATGGAAAAATTAAGAAGTTAAATAAGAATAGAAGCATGAATCAATAATAAAATTAGACATAAGTCATCTTATCTGATATCATTGTCAGTGAATCTAAAATAAAGGAGAGTTTTAAATGGAGAATAAAGTATTAGCAGTAGTTGAAGGAAGAGAAATAACAGAACAAGACTTGCAATTATTATTACAAAGTTTAGGACAGCAGCAAGCTATGCAATTTAATTCTGAAGAAGGAAGAGAAAAATTATTAGAAGAATTAATAAATCAAGAGTTATTTTATCTTGATGCAAAGGAAAGAAAATTAGACGAAGAAGATGAATTTAAAGCAGAATTAGAAAAAGCAAAAGATAATTTATTAAAGCAATATTCTATGAGAGCTTTATTAAATAAAATAGATGTAACAGATGAAGAGGTTACAGAATATTATAATAGTAATAAAGATATGTTTAAACAAGGAGAACAAGCTCAAGCTAAACATATTCTTGTTGATAATGAAGAAAAAGCTAATAAAATTATAAAAGAAATAAATGACGGACTTTCTTTTGAAGAAGGAGCTAAAAAATATTCAACATGTCCATCGAAAGAAAAGGGTGGAGATTTAGGATTCTTTACTAAAGGTAGAATGGTACCTGAGTTTGAAGAAGCAGCGTTTGATATGAATGTTGGAGAGATTAGTGAACCTGTAAAAACTCAATTTGGATATCATATAATAAAATTAGAAGATAAAAAAGATGAAAAGCAATTGAGCTTAGATGAAGTATCAGTGCAGCTTAAACAACAATTAATTGGAATGAAACAAAATAAGCTTTATTTAGATAAAACTAATAAATTAAAAGAAAAATATAGTGTAGATAAAAAATAAGTGAAATGGATTATCCATTTCACTTATTTTTATTTATCTCCTAATATATCTCCATCATTTCTATGTTGAATTAAGTCCATTCCACCTAAAATAATATGAGCAATACCAAAGCCTACAATACCCCAGGCTAGATTTTTTCTAGTACTTCTTTTAGATATTAAACCAGCTATAGTAACCATAGTTCCTAATATGGTAGGAATAGTACCCTCTTTAATTGTCATGTGATTAGCCTCCCTTTTGAAGAGTATAGTGATATTATATCCAATAAATTATAAATAATAATAGGTTAAATTTACCTTGAAAATATATAATACTTTATAAAAGTTTTATTTTTAAAAATATTATATTAAAATATATATTATAGAATTGAAAAGAAGGTGTAATTTTGATTATATATATTTTAGGAAATTTAGTTAATAGTGTGAGTATAATAGCTATATTATCATTTATTTTATCTAAATTGACCATAGTTAGACAACTTATATCTAAAGAAAGAATAAAAACTATAGATAAAATTATGTTTGCTTTATTTTTTGGATTTTTAGGAATTATAGGCACATATTCAGGCATACCAATAAATGGAGCATTAGCTAATTCAAGGGTGATAGGAGTATTTGTAGGAGGACTTTTAGGAGGTCCATTTGTTGGATTTTTATCAGGTTTAATAGCAGGGATTCATAGATGGGGAATAGATGTTGGGGGTTTTACGACTCTTGCTTGTGCAGTATCTACTACAATTGAAGGGCTTATGGCAGGATTATTAAATAGAAGATTTACTGAATTTAAAAATAAAGGGTTATTTGCTTTGATATTTGGTGCTTTAGCAGAAGCTATACAAATGATTCTTATAATTTTAATTACTAGACCTATTGATAAAGCTATAAATCTTGTTAGTATTATAAGTATACCAATGATAGTAGCTAATTCTATAGGAATTTCTATTACTATAGCAATAATACTTAGTATTTTAAAAGATAAGGAAAGGGAAGCTGCATTTCAGGCACAGAGAGCTTTAAAAATTGCTAATGAAACATTACCTTATTTTAGACGGGGGTTTAATACTGATACTTCTAAGAAAGTGTCAGAGATAATTTATAAGAGTACTTCATTTAAAGCTGTATCAATAACTGATTCAAGTATTATATTAGCTCATACAGGAATAGGAGAAGATCATCATAAAGTAGCAGATAAAATTAAAACAGGATTAACTAAAGAAGTATTATTATCAGGAAATTATAAAGTGGCAAATTCTTATAAAGAAATTGCTTGTCATCAAGATGATTGTAAACTTAAATCGGCAATTATTGTGCCATTAAAGGAAAAAAATAAAGTAATAGGAACACTTAAATTATATAAAATAAGAAAAAATGCTATATCACCAATTGATATTCAATTAGCTTTAGGATTGGGGTCTTTATTTTCGACACAAATAGAATTAAGAAAGATAGAAATTAATAAAGAATTAGCTACTAAGGCAGAATTGACAGCACTACAAGCTCAAATTAATCCTCATTTTCTTTTTAATGCGATAAATACTATAGTTTCTCTAATTAGAACACAACCTGATAAAGCTCGAGAACTTCTTTTACATTTAGGTTTTTATTTTAGAAAGAATCTTTATAAATCAGAAGATTTAGTTGATTTAGAAACAGAGTTAGAACATTTAAAGTCTTATTTAGAGATAGAAAAGGCTAGATTTGGAGATAAATTAGATATTAAATTTAATATAGAGAATTGTTTGCAAATCAAGGTACCACCATTAATAATTCAGCCTATTGTTGAAAATTCAATTAAGCATGGAATTATGGAAAAATTAGATGGTGGAGTAATAGAGATAGATGTTTATGGTAAAGAGAAAAATATAGAAATATGTATAAAAGATAATGGAGAAGGAATTGAAAAGCAAAAAATAGAGAAATTATTAGAAGATAATAATAAAATAGAATCCATGGGATTAAAAAATGTTCATAAGAGGATTCAGCTGATATATGGAGATAATTATGGATTGAATATACAAAGTAAGAGAAATAAAGGAACTATAGTGATTATTACAATTCCAAAAGAAGGAGAATTATTATGATAATCAGAAGTATGATTGTTGACGATGAGCTTCCAGCAAGAGAAGAATTGAAGTATCTTTTAGGGAAATATAGTGAGATTGAAATTGTAAAGGAAGAAAAAAACGGTCTTGATGTTCTTAATAACATAGGAAATATAATGCCAGATGTAATATTTCTAGATATAAATATGCCTAAAATTCCTGGTATAGAAGTAGCATCAAAAATAATTGAATATAGGCTTGATAAATTACCTTTAATAGTGTTTATTACAGCTTATGATGAATATGCTATAAAAGCTTTTGAATTAAATGCTATTGATTATTTATTAAAGCCTATAGACGATAGAAGATTAAGCAAAACAGTAGATAAATTAATAAAAAGGTTAAAAGATAAGAGAGCAGAGTATGAAGAGAAATTAAATGCTCTTATTAATGATATACAGAATAAAAATGAATATAAATATAATAAAATAACTTTATATAGGGAAGGAGCATTTTATCCAATAGAAATAGATAATATTGTATTAGCTACAGTAGAAGATAAAAATACAACTATTTTTACTATTAAAGATAAATTTATATATCATGGTACATTGACTCATTTAGAGAAAAAAATAAATAGAGATGATTTTTATAGAAGTCATAGAAGCTATTTAGTAAATATAAATTATGTAGAAAAGATAGAACCATGGTTTAATAATACTTATCATATAAAGATGAAAAAATATTCTGACAATGTACCGGTTAGTAGAGGACAAGTGAAAGAATTCAAATCAATAATGAATCTCATTTAAAAACATCTTGATTTCATATAATGCAATTCATTAGGATATTTATACCTTTTATCTAAAAATCAAGAGAAAAATAATTCTTTATAATATAATATGTCCAAAAGAATTTTGGGGAGGATACTATGGTATCATTTTTAACTTCAATTGTAATCTTAATATTAGGTTATTTTATTTATGGTGTGTTTGTGGAAAAGGTTTTTGGTGTAGATGAAAATAGAAAGACACCAGCTATAGCCATGGAGGATGGCGTTGATTTTGTTCCATTAAGTTGGCCTAAAATATTTCTTATTCAGTTCTTGAATATTGCAGGATTAGGTCCAATATTTGGAGCAATATTGGGAGCTTTATATGGTCCAGCAGCTTTTATATGGATTGTTTTAGGGAGTATTTTTGCAGGAGGAGTTCATGATTATTTTAGTGGAATGTTATCGGTTAGACATGAAGGAAAAAGTGTAGCAGAGATTGTAGGTATATACCTTGGAGAAAATGCTAGAAAGATAATGAGATTTTTTTCTGTAATATTATTAGTATTAGTAGGTACAGTATTTATGACTGGCCCTGCTCAATTATTGGCTGATTTAAAATTTGCAGGTTTAAGTAGTTTAAGTGTTTGGATAGGAATTATTATAGTATATTATTTTATGGCTACTATCTTACCTGTAGATAAGATAATAGCCAAGATCTATCCATTATTTGGTGCTGCTTTATTAATCATGGCGGTTGGTATTGGTTCTATGCTTATTATAAAGGGATATGATATTCCTGAAGTAAGGTTTGCTAGTATTCATCCAGAAAATTTATCTTTATGGCCAATGTTATTTGTTACAATAGCTTGTGGAGCGATAAGTGGATTTCATGCTACTCAATCGCCAATGATGGCAAGGTGTCTACCAAATGAAAAGTATGGTAGAAGAGTATTTTATGGGTCGATGATTGCAGAAGGTATTATAGCATTGATATGGGCAGCTGCGGCTATGGCATTTTTCAATGGTGGGGTAGTTGGATTAAATAATGCTTTAACTAACAGCGGAGGTACTGCAGGAGTTGTAAATATTATATCTAAATCATTGTTAGGAAAAGTTGGTGGAATATTGGCCATGTTAGGAGTTATAGCAGCACCTATAACATCGGGAGATACAGCATTTAGAAGTGCTAGATTAGTCATAGCTGATGCTATAGGATATAAACAAAAGGAAACTAAAAATAGATTAATAGTAGCAGTTCCATTATTTATTATAGGATATTTGTTAACAAGAATTGATTTTACTATCATATGGAGATATTTCTCTTGGTCAAATCAAACATTAGCAATGATTGTATTATGGGCAACAGCAGCATATTTAATAACTAATAATAAACTTCATTGGATTGCTACAGTACCAGCAACATTTATGACTGCTGTAAGTATCACTTATATATTACAGGCTCCAGAAGGTTTTAAATTACCACAGACTATTTCATATCCAGTAGGAATTATTGCTGCTATAATAGCTATAGTGTTATTTCTACATAAATTTAAATTGAGAAATAAACCAGTAGCAGATAGGATATAATTTAATAAAGGGTAGACAAAAAATGTCTATCCTTTATTTTTATTGTATTAAAAGAATGATATAATCTAGAATAATATTAAGAATTAATAAAAGGGTGAATAAAATGGATGAAAATAAATATTATAGAAAATATTCTAGTTATTTAAAAAATAAATATGGAGAAAAAGTATATAAATTACCTATTCATATTCCAACTACTTGTCCTAATAGAGATGGATGCGTTGGGACAGGAGGATGTATATTTTGTGGAGAAGAAGGAGGAGGATTTGAGTCATTATCTAATGAAATGTCTGTAAAAGCTCAAATACAAAAAAATAAAGATTATATTAAAAAGAGATATAAAGCTAAGAAATTCATAGCTTATTTTCAAAATTTCACTAATACCTATATGGAATTTGAAAGATTTAAAGATATAATTAATGATGCAATAATAGATGATGTTGTAGAAATAGCTATTTCTACAAGACCAGATTCAATATCTGATAAATATCTTAAATTTTTAAAGGATATTAGTTTGGAATATAATATAGAGATTACAATAGAATTAGGATTACAAACTGTAAATTATCATACATTGAAGAAAATTAATAGAGGACATACTTTAGCAGAGTTAATTGATAGTGTAATAAGGATAAAAAAATATAATTTTGAAGTCTGTGTACATCTTATTTTAAATCTTCCATGGGATAATATTGATGATGTTGTAGAAAATGCAAAGATAATATCTGCTTTGGGGATTGAACAAGTAAAACTTCATTCTCTTTATATTATTGAAGGTACAATATTAGGAGAGATGTATAAGGACGGAAAAATTAATATTATTTCTAAAGAAGAATATATTGATAGAGTAGTTAAGTTTATTAGATATTTAGATAAAGATATAGTTATACAAAGATTAATAGGAAGAGCACCTGAAGAGAATACATTATTTGTAAATTGGAGTACTAGTTGGTGGAAAATTAAAGATGAAATTTTAAACGAAATGGAAGTAAGAAATATAATTCAGGGTCAAAAGTGTGATTATCTTAATGGTAAAGCTTTAAGAAAATTTGATTAAATATTAATAGATAAGGGGAATATTCCCCTTATCTATTAATGCATGTCTTTGTGTTCAAAGGTTGCACAATCTGTTTCTTCAATAGTTCTAGCATTCATTGGATTTACTTCTATTTTTTCTGCATTACAGTGATTTCCAGTGTCATTATAATAACAAGTGTTTACAGTACATTTAACTCCTGGAAGATGATGTTGTGTTTTTTTTATATCCATAATAAACCTCCTTATGATTTTTTAGGATATTTTTAGTATGCGTTAAAATTAAAAATGTATTCTTAAGAATTAATTTGAATTTTTCACAAATAACTAATAAAATATAAACTATAGTTGTATAGGAGGATTCATAATGTCAAAAAAGGAAAGACTTGATAAAATACTATCAAACTTAGGTATGGAAGTAGAAAAGAAATAAAAAAACAAAATTAAATAAACCTCTGGAGTTATTTCTATAACGGAAGATGATTTTAATAAAACTGTTATAGACTTAATTGATGAAAAATATAAAGCTTTTAGACCTTTTCTTGTAGGACGACTTGATAAGGATATTGAAATAAATTCCTCAAGCAAAATATCCAAAGGATATGTTACAATAAAAGAAGATAAATTTCATCAAATTAAAAGAATGTTTAAAGCTTTAAATAAATAGATTTATTAGTTAGGGTGTAAAGTTTGAATTATATAAAAAAAGAGAGTATATTTGACAAATTTTTTAGTCATAGAGATTTATTAATAATGAGATTTGCGGATGGGGATATTTCTAAGAAGGAATATATTATTGAAAATATGGAATTCATAAAAAATTTAGACGTAAAACCGTTTAAGAATATTGATAGTTTTGAAAAGGGAATATATAATTATCAATATTTTAATATGTTAGCAAAATACTATTATATGGAGGCAAAAGAATTAAAAGATCAAGGAGAACCTGAAAAATATTATCAATCTTTTCATGAGGAAGGATATTATTATTATCAACAAAAGGATAAGTGTACGTTGGAATTACTTAAATTCTTGAAATTTAGTAATATGGAAGCTTATTATATAGATGTAGAATCTGATAGTTTACATGGTAAACTATATGAGATAAATTTAAAAGATTTTGATAAAGCTATATTACATTCTAAAAATTATAAAATACTTGATATTTTAAGAAAAAAAGGAGTATTTGTAGATAATATGCAAAAATCTCTTATAGATCGATATGTTAATGTGAAATATTAAAATAAAAAATTCCTCCTAGGAGGAATTTTTTATTTTATATTAGCTAATGTTTTTATTATATTATCAAGATCAGAGCCTTTATTAAATGTAAATTCACCTGATCTTAGTTTAGTTTCAAGCTTTAAAGCTTCAGCTCTATCTATAAATTTATCAACATCATCTATTAAATCATTGTCTAATAATATTTGAGCGGTATCAGAAGGTAATGATCCTTGAGGAATTTCAATTGCTATTTCTTCATCATTCTTACTAGATTTATCATCTTTAGAGGATGAACTTTTTTCATCATTATCTTTATTTTCTTCAGAGTCATTTTTTTCTTCTTTATTAGCATTAGAATCTTCTTTTTCTTTTTTAGAAGAATTTTCATCAACATCTTTTTCTATTGAGTCTATATTACTAGTAATTGCTTCTGTTTCGTTATCATTAAATAATATTTCTAATCTCCATCCAATAATCCCACCAATTATAACTACTACTAAAATAATTAAAACATAATCTATGTAGTCATATAAGAGATCTTTTATTTTTTCAAATTTATTTTTCATATTAATCCTCCTTAAATTACTTAAGCGTAATATTATATTATGCCTACATATTAAATGATATCATAATTATATGCTAATAATCAATAAATATAAAATACAAAATATACCTTGTATTAATATACCTATAAGTATTATTATAATAAGTATATTAAAGATTAAGGATTGATATTTATGAAAAAAATAAAAATAGAGAGAAATGATGAAAATCAACGATTAGATAGATTTTTATCTAAATATATGGATCAAGCCTCTAAAGGATTTATACAAAAAATACTTAGAAAAAAAAGAATTAAATTAAATAGTAGTCGTGGATATCCAGAAGATATAGTGAAATATGGTGATGAAATAAAATTATATTTAGCTGAAGATACAATAAATAAATTTCAAACTAAAACAGAAAATATAGAAACAAATATTGATTTAGACATAATATATGAGGATAAAAATATTATATTAATTAATAAAAAATCTGGACAATTATCTCATTCTAATAATGAAAATAGTGATAGTATAGTAAAAGGAGTAAAAAAGTATCTTATTGATAAAGGGGAATATCATCCACAGAATGAAAAAACTTTTAGTCCATCTATTTGTAATAGATTAGATTTTAACACTTCAGGTATAATTATTGCTACAAAAAATTATAATTCATTAAAGATGATAAATAGAGCAATAAGGGAACATAAAATTGAAAAATACTATAAGGCTTTAGTAAGTGGAAAAATAGATAAAGAAATATTATTACAAGGATATTTAACTAAGAACAGAATCAATAATAAGGTTCAGATACATAAAAAATGGATGAATAATAGTAAAGAAATACATACAAGGATAATGCCTTTAAAATTTAATGAAGAATATACTTTATTAGATATACAATTAATTACCGGAAGAACTCATCAAATTAGAGCACATTTAGCTTCAATAAATCATCCAATAGTAGGAGATAGAAAATATGGAAACAATAAAATAAATAAAAAGTTCAATTTAGATTCACAATTTTTAGTAGCATATAAAATAATATTTTCTGGATTAAAAGATGATTTAGAGTATTTAAATGATAAAATTTTTCAAGTTGAAGATAATAAAGCATATAAGATTGTGGAGGAGAAAATTTTAAAATGATTTGTTAGGGGGATATTATGAAAATTAGGAGAGCACGAAAAGAAGATATTGATGATATTTCAAAATTATGGAAGAAATTATCTGATTGTCATGCTGAATTTATTGATTACATGAGTTTGTCTGCTGAATGGCAAAAGAATCTTTTGGAAATGTTTTATAATGATATAAATTCAAAAAACAGTATTATATTTGTAGGAGAAATTAATAATAAAATTATTGGTTTTATAAGAGGAGAGATAAAAGAAATAAATGGAATATTTGCTAGTAATAAAATTGTTTTTATTACAGATATTTTCATGGAAGAGTTATTTAGAGGTAAAGGATTAACGAAAAATTTAATAGAAAAAATAGAAGAGTATTGTAGAGAAAAAGAAATATTTAATATTAAATTAAACGTGAACACACAAAATAAAAGAGCAATAGGGTTCTATAAAAAGAAAGGTTTTATAGAGGTTAATAGAACTTATAAGAAAGATTTGAATGTTTAAAATTTTATAAATTACATATCCTAATTATATATTTGAATATAAGGAGGATAAAAAGTGAAAGTAAGAGAAGTTATGACTGATAATGTAAGGGCTATGCTTAATAGTGCATCTATTAGGGACATTGCTAAAGAAATGAATGTTCTTGGTGTGGGATCAATACCAATTACATCTAGAGATAATAGAGCAGTTGGCATTGTGACAGATAGAGATATAGTAGTAAGAGCATTAACGTCAGAAAAGAATATTAATGATCCTATAAGTAGTATCATGACAAAAGATTTAATCTCAATATCTCCAGATACTGATATACATGAGGCTGCTAGGTTGATGGCAGAAAAACAAATTAGAAGACTTCCAGTAGTAGAAAATGGTAAATTAGTTGGAATAGTTTCTCTTGGAGACTTAGCGGTTAGAGATGTATATGCAAATGAAGCAGGAGATGCTCTGTCTAATATTTCATTACCAGATAAAAGTATGAGGTAATAATAAAACCCTATATATAGGGTTTTATTATTATAAATTATGTATAGGGTATAAAAAAATAGGGGGAGATTTGATGGAAAAATTAGATATAAAAATATCTGAGATTGGAAATTTTAGCGTTGATAAAGGAATTAAAATAGAAGATTTTATAAAATCATCAAAAGATTTAGAGAACAGTAAATATCTATGTGCTCGTATAAATAACGAAATTATACATCTTGATTATACTATAGAGAAATCTGGAAGTATAGAATTATTAGATATAACTGATGAAGATGGATCTAGGGTTTATATTAGAACTCTAACATTTATATTATTAAAGGCATTGAATGAATTGTTTCCCAAGGCATCAGTTTCTATAGAACATTCTTTAAGTGAAGGATTATATATTGAAATACATAAAGAGAGACCTTTACAATGTACAGAAATTAATACTATAAGGGAAAAAATGCAGGATATAATTAATAAAAAATTACCAATAAATAGAATACTTATGTCTACTAATGAAGCTGATAATATATTTAGGAAACAAAGAATGAAAGATAAATTAAGATTATCAAAATATAGGCTTAAAGAGTATGTTCATGTATATGAACTTGATGGATTTTATGATAAATTTTATGGGTATTTAGCTACATCTACAGAATATATTGATAAGTTTGATTTAAAATATTATCATCCAGGCATAATACTTCAATATCCGAGAAAGGAAAGTAATTATAAAGTTCCTAAATTTCAAAAACAAAATAAATTGGCTCAAATATTTAAGGAAGCAGAAGATTGGGGAAAAATTTTAGATGTAGAAGATGTCGGATCATTGAATGATAAAATAGCAGAAGGTTCTATTGAAGAAATTGTACGAATAAATGAAGCATTACATGAGAAAAAAATAGCATATATAGCTGATAGAATAAGTAATGATAATAATACAAAAATAATTTTAATTGCAGGACCTTCTTCATCAGGAAAGACTACATTTGCTCAAAGATTATATACTCAATTAAGAGTAAATGGAAAGAGGCCAATTTCTTTATCTTTAGATGATTATTTTGTAAATAGAGAAGATACTCCATTAGATGAAATGGGAAATTATGATTTTGAATCTATTGACGCAATAGATATAAAAAAATTTAATGAAGACTTAACTATTCTTTTAAATGGTGGGCAAATAGATGTACCTAAGTTTAATTTTTTAACAGGTAAAAGAGAAATAAAGATTATGGGATTTTCTATAACTGATGATCAACCGATAATAATTGAAGGAATTCATGGACTTAATGAAAAGCTTACTAATAAAATTTCTCATAAATATAAATTTAAGATATATGTTAGTGCATTGACTCAACTTAATATAGATAAACATAATAGAATACCTACTACCGATAATAGACTGATAAGGAGAATTGTTAGGGATAGTAAATATAGAGGAAGATCTGCAGAAGGGACTTTGGAGTTGTGGAGTTCAGTTAGAAGAGGGGAAGAAAGAAGTATATTTCCTTTTCAAGAAAGTGCTGATGTAATGTTTAATTCAGAATTAGTATATGAATTGGCTATATTAAGAAAATATGCTGAGCCGTTATTAAAAGAAGTTAAAAGAACAAGTATACACTACGCAGAAGCAAAACGATTATCAAAGTTTTTAAAATATTTTAATTTTATTAGAAATGATGATATTATACCTAGTACATCTATTTTAAAGGAATTTATAGGTGGCAGTTGTTATAGAGAAGAAGAGTAGTTAATAACTTAGTTATTGACTATTTTTTCTTTTTGATTTATTTTAGATATAGTGTAATTCATTAAGGAGGGGATTGATTATGGAGGATATATTAAGAAAGTTAATAGATAAAAATAGAAATGTTACTCAAGAGGGCAAAGTTGCAACTTACATACCTGGTTTAGGAAAAATAGATCCTTGGGATTTAGGGATATGTGTAGCAGATATGGAAGGAAATATATATAAATCAGGAAATTATGATAAAAAATTTACCATTCAAAGTATATCAAAGACTATTTCATTAATGTTGGCATTGATAGATAATGGAGAGGAACTTGTATTTGAAAAAGTTGGCATGGAGCCTACAGGCGATGCTTTTAATTCTATAATAAAATTAGAGACAATTATGCCTTCTAGGCCTCTTAATCCTATGATTAATGCAGGAGCTATAGTAATATCTTCCTTAATAAAAGGTAGAGATGAGAAAGAAAAATTTCGAAGACTATTAGATTTTATCAGAAAAATATCAGGAAATGATAAATTAAATATAAATGAGGAAATATATTTATCAGAAAAAAATACTGGAGATAGAAATAGAGCTATGGCTTATTTCATGAAAGATGTAGGAATTATAGAGGGAAATATTGAGGAAATTTTAGATATGTATTTTAAACAGTGCTCAATTGAAGTGGACTGTATAGATATTGCTAAAATCGGTTTATTTTTAGCGAATAGGGGAGTATTACCTGAAACCGGTGAAAGAGTAATATCAGAGCGAATCGCTAGGACAATAAAAACTTTTATGATTACTTGTGGAATGTATAATGGATCAGGAGAGTTTGCTATTAAGGTAGGAATACCTGCTAAAAGTGGAGTAGGAGGAGGTATAATGGCGTCGATACCTCATAGAATGGGAATAGGTACTTATGGACCTTCATTGGATGATAAAGGGAATTCTATTGGAGGATATAAGATTTTAGAAGATTTATCAAATTATCTTAATTTAAGTATTTTTTAAAAACAATTAAATCAAAATCACTTGCTGTTAAATAATATAATAGTAGAAATATTATAATTGCAGGTGATAATATGAAAAAAGCTTATACTAATAATAAAGAAATAGAAATAGTTTTTATAGATGATTTGTTAAATGAAGAGGAATATACTAGTGCTATTGTTATACCTATATTTCAAGATAAATTTGTTATGACATTTAACTCTACAAATAAGTGTTGGGAATTTCCTCAATGTAAAAAAGAGGATAAAGAAAACTTATTACAGTGTGTAATTAGAGAAACTTTTGAAGAAACAGGAGCTATTTTATCTGAAATAAATCCTATTGGTTATTATAAAAAGTTAAAGGCTGAAGACTATATTAAAACTTTAGTATATATAGGCAAGATAGCTATTTTTGAACCAAAACCAATATGGAGTCATACAGACTTAGTTAAACTATTTGATGTTTTACCAGAAGATTTGGAAACAAATGATGGTGCATATAAGTTAATAATTGATTATATAAAAGTAAAGGGATAGAATCCCTTTACTTTTATTGTTGTTTTAATTTAAATTTCATTTTATTATTATCAGTACTCATACCCATAATATATAACATTGGGCAAAATCTAGTAATTCCTTCTGCAACCTTCATGCTGCCAAGAAACATTGATGATTTTGAATTTTTTAAAATTCCACATCCAAAAAGAGTTAATCCAGCAGTAATTCTTATATATGCATCTAGATTTCCAACATTCTTTTTCATGACAAACCTCCTTTAATACTTTAAATTTATTTTGTCATAAAAAACGAAAAAGTATTAATAAAAAAAGAATACTTAAAGTATTCTTTAAAAATTTATTTGACTTTTTCTCATTGCAATACTGAATACGATGCCTAATGATACCATATTTACTAGCATAAAAGTACCTCCATAACTTATAAATGGTAGCGGAATACCAGTAACAGGCATAAGACCAATTGTCATACCTATATTTTCTATTACATGAAATGTTATCATTGCCGTGATTCCTACTACAGTTAAAGATCCAAAAGAATCCTTTGCATTTTTTGCTATTATTACTAGTCTATATATTAAAAGCAAGAATAAAAGTATTAATATAGCTCCACCAATTAGCCCAAAGGCTTCTCCTATAACTGCAAAAATAAAATCAGTATGTTGTTCCGGTAACCATTCTAATTTAGCAAAGCTTGCTTCTCCAGAAAAATATCTACCAAAAAGTTGCCCCGAGCCTATTGCAATTTTAGATTGAGTTACATGATAACCTATGTCCATTGTATCTAAAGAAGGGTCAAAGAACACTAATACTCGGTTTTTTTGATAAGAGGTTAGAATTTTAAACCATAGTATAGGTAAACTTATTACTCCTGTTATAGCTGAATAAATTATATATCTATAACTCATTCCTGCAACAAAAAGCATAATAAATGTAAAAAATATAAATACTAATCCAGTACCAAAATCATTTTCTACAACTAGTAAAATTGGTATAATTGCAAATGTTAGAATTTTTATTAAAGTAAAAACGTTATTAATATCATTTTTATTTTTTTCTATAAATTTGGCTAAAGATAAAATTATTCCTATTTTAGCTATTTCTGAAGGTTGAAGATTGAAACCACCTATGACAAGCCAACTATCGGCACCCCATTCCTTTCCACCAGTACCAGCAAATATAACTACCAAAAGTAAAGCATTAGACAATACATATATTGGGATATAAAGTTTACCAAAGGTATCATAACCAATAAAACAAATGATTATAATAGCAATTAATCCTAATATAAAAGATACTATTTGACTTTTTAGAGATGATATTTCTCCTGTTGCAACATATATAGAAAAAAATCCATATATGGTTAAGATCAATATAATAGATAATAAGAAATAATCAAATTTTTTAAATTTATTTCTACTTAATTTCATCATTTTTAAACTCTCCATCCTAAAAAACTTAATAATGAAATTATAACATAAAATAGGCGAGTATATAAATAAATAAAATATAATTTATAAGTTTTTATAAATACTGGACAATAGGGTATGAAATAATTTAAAATAATATAGTGTGTTAAAGTTACATAATAATTATATTTATTGTTTATCTGTTGAATAACTATAAAAAACAGGTAATTGAATATAACTATTTTTATAGGCTATAATGCTATAGTCTTTTTCTATGTGGAGTATTTTTAATTAATTATTAAATTTAACCAAAAATATATTATATAAAGTGAGGAGTAAATATGAAGATTGGTTTTGATCATGAAAAGTATATAGAAGAACAATCAGAGTATATTTTAGAAAGAGTGAATCATTATGATAAATTGTATTTAGAATTTGGTGGTAAATTATTATATGATTTACATGCAAAAAGAGTTTTACCAGGGTTTGATGAAAATGCAAAAGTTAAATTATTACACAAATTAAAAGAAAAAGTTGAAGTTATTATTTGTGTATATGCAGGTGATATTGAAAGAAATAAAATTAGAGAAGATTTTGGTATTACTTATGATATGGATACACTAAGATTAATTGATGATTTAAGAGAATATAAATTGGATATAAATAGTGTGGTGATAACAAGATATGATGAACAACCAGCAACAAATGTTTTTATAAATAAACTTGAGCGTAGTGGTATTAAAGTTTATAAACATAGATCTACTAAAGGTTACCCAACGGATGTAGATACTATTGTAAGTGATGAAGGTTATGGGAAAAATCCATATATTGAAACTACAAAGCCTATTGTTGTTGTAACTGCTCCTGGTCCAGGCAGTGGTAAGCAGGGTACTTGTTTTAGTCAACTTTATCATGAACACAAGCAAGGTAACATGGTGGGATATTCAAAATTTGAGACATTTCCTGTTTGGAATATTCCACTGAAACATCCTTTGAATATAGCTTATGAAGCTGCAACAGTAGATCTTAAAGATGTAAATATGATTGATTCATTCCATTTTGATGCTTATAATGAAATTGCTGTAAATTATAATAGAGATATTGAAACATTTCCTTTATTGAAAAAAACTATAGAGAAAATAACAGGAGAAGAATCAATATATAAATCTCCTACAGATATGGGAGTTAATAGAGTAGGTTTTGGTATAGTTGATGATGAACTTGTTAAAGAAGCATCTAGGCAAGAAATAATTAGAAGATATTTTAAAACTGAATGTGAATATAAAAAAGGATATGTTGATAAAGATACTTTGGAAAGAATAAAATTGATCATGGAAGAACTTAATTTAAAGCAAGAAGATAGAAGAGTTGTTATTCCAGCAAGGAGTCGTGCAGCTAAATTAAAGGAAATCTGTTCTAAAGATGAAGTATGTTCTGCTGTAGCAATAGAGCTTAATGATAATACAATATTAACTGGTAAGAGTTCTGACATAATGGATTCAACCGCTGCAGTAATTCTAAATGCTATTAAGTGTCTTGCAAACATATCTGATGAAATTCATCTTATTTCACCGGTGATTTTAGAACCAATTAGGAAGTTGAAATCTGAAACATTAGATAGTAAAAATTTAGCACTTAATTGTGAGGAGATTTTGATTGCCCTTAGTATATGTGCAGCAACTAATCCAACAGCCCAAGTGGCTATGGAAAGGTTATCAGAATTGAAAGGATCTCAGGCTCATTCTACCACGATTTTAAGTATAAGTGATGAACAAGTTTTTAGAAAGTTGGGGATAGATATTACAAGTGACCCTCAATTTTCTACAGAAAACTTATTTTATAATAATTAATTTTTAATTTAATATATTAAAATAATGACTTCTATTTAAATAGAAGTCATTATTTTAAGTGTTTAAGTAAATCTTCTTTTTTTAAGTTACTTGGGAAATAACAGTTATATTCTTGATTGTATTTATATTTTATTTTATATTCATCTATATTATTAATAATTAGATTTAAAAATTTAATGAAATTATCAATTTCTTTTTCGGTATTATACATACCGAAACTAATTCTTACTAATCCTGGGACATCTTTAATTTGACCAAATATCATTTTTTGTTGCATTTTTCTTATGTCAGTTGAAGATAAGTTTAATAATCTATGTACATATGGGTGAGCACAAAAACATCCGTTTCTAACCCCTATATTACCTTCAAAGGAAAGTAATGATGCTAAAAAATTGTGAGGTATGTTTTTAATATTAAAAGAAATTACTCCTAAATGATTATTAGGATTTATATTATCAAAAGATATATATAGTTTGATATTTTGTATTGTTTTTAAATTAGAAATCAATTTTTTAGTTAATATAGTTTCATGTTTTTTTATATTTTCCATATTTATTTCTTCTAATATATTTATAGATTTCATTAATGCTAATGAACCTATAACATTAGGAGTACCAGCTTCTTCTTTTTCGGGAGGATGAGTCCAAAATTGATTATTTTCAGTTACACTTATAATATTACCTCCACCGGTATATTCAGGAACACCTTTATTAAATGTATCTTTTGGACCAATTAAAACTCCTGTTCCGAAGGGAGCATACATTTTATGTGCTGAAAAAGCTATAAAGTCTAAATAGTCATTTTTACCTGTTCCTGACATGTTTATTTTTCTATGGGGAATGAGTTGAGCACAATCTACTAAAATTTGTGTATTATATTTATGACATAATTCTGCAATCTTATGTATTTCATTAATATAACCTGTAACATTTGATGCTCCAGCAATAGATACTAATTTAATCTTATTCTTATAATGATTTAATTTATATTCTAAATCATTTAAATCTAGTCTATTATTTTTAAGTAATTTTATATATATTCTTTTACATTTATTTCGCCAAGGTAAATCGTTAGAGTGGTGCTCCATTAAAGAAATTAGAACTACATCTTCCTTAGATAAATTTAATCTATAGGATAATTTGTTAATTGCTTCAGTAGTATTTTTTACAAATATACATGTGTTTTTTTTAGTATCACTATTTACAAATTGTAAAACTTTTTTTCGAGTTTCTTCATATATTTCTGTGGAAATAATAGATTTAATTCCTATTCCTCTGTGAATACTTGAGTAGTGTTTAGAAAAATCTTCTATTTCTTTTATTACTGGTAGTAATGGTGGAGTACTAGCAGCATTATCAAAATTAATATATTCTTTTTGAGGAAATGATTTTATTTTTATATTTTCATTAATTCCAGCCATATGTTTTCTAATATTATTAATAGAGTATTTAGTTTTAAACATATTATCCTCCTCATAGTTGACATATTTAATATTATGATATGTAACTAATTTTAAAATGTCACAATGAAAAAGTTCTATTGGGCTTTAATTGAAGTTATCATTATTTTCTACCATAAGAATATAGATTAGTTAATATTTAGAATGCATTTGTAGGGTATAATAATTATTGTAAATAAGAATTGATTTAATGATATTATATATATTAACTGAAATCATAATAAAGAGGAGATAATTTATGGATATAATTTTAATAATAATAGCATTGGTATTAATGTTTATTGGATTTTTAGGAGTATTTATTCCAATAGTACCTGGTTCGGGATTGATTTTTTTTACTGCTTTAATATATGGAATAATAACAGGTTTTGAAACAACATCTATAATTAGCTTAGTAATCTTAGGTATTTTGGGTATCTTAACGATTATATTAGAGAATTTAGCTTCTTTGATAACTACAAAAAAAGTAGGGGCATCAAAATATGGTATAATAGGTGCTGTGATTGGGGGAATTGTAGGTTTTTTATCTTTTTCTTTAATTGGACTTGTAATAGGTCAATTTATAGGTGCAGTATTAGGAGAATTATTTATCAAAACTAAATTTAAAGATTCTGTTAAAATAGGTGTAGCTACTTTTGTAGGATATTTATTGGGAATAGTATTAAATAGTACAATTGCTATTATAATGATAATTGTTTTTATATTTGATGTAATAATATGATTAGGAGTGATAAATAATGATAGTAGGTAGTCATTTGTCAATATCAAAAGGATTTGAATATGCAGCTAAAGAAGCTGTTAAAATAGGAGGAAATACATTTCAATTTTTCACAAGAAATCCTAGAGGAGGTAAGGCTAAGAAACTAGATTTAGAGGATATAAAAAAGCTTCAAAAAATAATGAAAAAAAATAAATTTGGTCAATTATTAGCTCATGCTCCATATACAATGAACCCTGCATCCTATAAAGAAAAAGTATGGGAATTTGCAAAAATGGCTTTTAAAGATGATTTAGATAGACTTGAAATTATACCCTGTGATTTATACAATTTTCATCCTGGGAATCATACTGGCAAAGGAGTAGAGTATGGGATTAATAGAATAGCTGAATTATTGAATGATGTATTAACTGGAAAAGAAAGTACATGGATTTTATTGGAAACTATGTCTGGTAAGGGAACAGAGATAGGAAGAAACTTTGAAGAATTAAAGTCTATAATAGATAAGGTTAATTATTCTGATAAAATAGGAGTATGCATTGATACTTGTCATATATATTCTGCTGGTTATGATATAGTAAATAATTTAGATGGAGTAATACAAGAATTTGATGATAGCATAGGATTAGATAGATTAAAGGCTATTCATTTAAATGATAGTAAAATGGATTTTGATAGTAATAAGGATAGGCATGAAAAATTAGGAGAAGGAACTTTAGGAATGGAAGCTATAATTAATATAATAAATCATCCTAAATTAAAAGATTTACCATTTTTCTTAGAAACTCCTAATGAATTAGAAGGTTATAAGAAAGAGATTGAAATATTAATTAGAAATAGGGAATAATATTTTTTATTTACTAAAAAATAAGATATTATAATATTTAATGAAATATAAGCAGGAAAACCATTTTTTATATTGAATATATAGATATAAAGTGGAAAAGTTCAGTTTATATATGAAGAATTAAGGAGGTTTTATAATGGCAAAAAACGAATTTTTGGAGAAAAAAATTGAAGGATTAAAAGAAGAAGGAGTATATAGAAAATTACCAGTGTTAGAAGGTCCTAACGAAGCTGAAGTTGTATTAAACGGAGAAAAAGTGATAAATTTATCTTCAAATAACTATTTAGGATTTGCAAATCATCCAAGATTAAAGAAGGCAGCCATTGAGGCAGTAGAAAAATATGGCGTAGGTTCTGGAGCCGTTAGAACTATTATAGGAAATATGGATATACATGAAGAATTAGAAAAAGTATTAGCTAAATTTAAAAGAGAAGAAGCAGTTATGGTATTTCAATCAGGATTTAACTGTAATGCTGGTACTATTCAAGCTGTTACTGAAAAAGGTGATTTGATTATATCAGATGAATTAAATCATGCTAGTATAATAGATGGGGTCAAATTAAGTAAAGCAGATAAGGCTATATTTAAGCATTCAGATATGGAGGATTTAGAAAGAGTATTAAAAGAAAAAAGAGATAATTATAATAATGTACTTATAATTACTGATGGAGTATTTAGTATGGATGGAGATATAGCAAAACTTCCTGAAATAGTTGAATTGGCTGAGAAGTATAATGCTATGACATATGTTGATGATGCTCATGGTTCAGGAGTATTAGGAGAAAGTGGTAGAGGTACTGTAGACCATTTTGGACTTCATGGTAGAGTAGATTTTAGTATTGGTACACTATCAAAGGCTATAGGTGTGATAGGAGGATATGTTGCAACTAGTAAAGCTGCCCAAGAATGGTTAAATCATAGAGGTAGACCAATATTATTCTCAACATCTTTACCACCAGCAGCAGTTGGAGCTATTATTGAAGCAGTTAATATGCTAATGGAAACCACGGAGTATACCGATAAATTATGGGATAATGCAAAATATTTCAAAGAAAAGTTAGGTAAATTAGGATTTGATACAGGGCATAGTGAGACTCCTATAACTCCAGTTATAATAGGAAATGAAGCTAAATCTATGGAATTTAGTAAAAAACTTAAGGAAAACGGAGTATTTGTATCTGCTATTGTATTTCCAACAGTTCCAAAGGGAACTGGTAGAGTAAGATGTATGGTCACTGCAGGACATACTAAAGAGCAATTAGATAGAGCAGTAGCAGCATTTGAAAAAGTAGGAAAAGAAATGGGAATTATATAATGAATGGGAGCACTCTTAGGAGTGTTCTTTTTTCTTTATAATATTTTTATATAATATATAATATACTAGTGATATGTAAAATAAAGTTTAAATACAGTAACAGGGGGTAATTTATGATTGTTGGGATATATGTAGTAGATCTTATGGCTTTTCTTGTGCTACGAATGAAATTCAACATGTCAATAGTATGATATAAAATGTATTGAATTTTATAGAAAGAGATAATAGAGTTGAGATGATTAATCATTCAATTGAAATACTTTAAGGAGGAAGAAAATGAAAGGAAAATTAGATAGGAATGAAATCGATAAAGTTTTGGATATACTTAAGGATTTATATCCAGATGCTCAATCAGAGTTAAATTTTACAAATCCTTTTGAATTACTTATAGCTACAATTTTATCAGCTCAATCTACAGATAAAAGAGTAAATCTTGTAACTTCTGATTTATTTAAAAAATATAAAACACCTAAGGATTTTTTATCTCTTAATCAAGAAGAATTAGGAGCAAAAATAAAGAGTATTGGATTTTATAGAAATAAAAGTAAAAATATATTAAATACATGTAGAATATTAGTTGAAGAATATGATTCTCAAGTACCTAATAATAGAGAAGATTTAATGAAACTTCCAGGTGTTGGTAGAAAAACAGCTAATGTTGTGATGAGTAACGCATTTGGGGAAGATGCAATTGCAGTAGATACTCATGTTTTTAGAGTATCTAATAGAATAGGAATTGCTGATAGTGATAATGTTAAAGATACAGAAATAGATTTAATGAATAATATAAATAAAGAATTATGGTCTGATGCTCATCATTGGTTAATATTTCATGGTAGGAGAATATGTAAAGCAAGAAAACCTAGATGTGAAGAGTGCCCATTGATAAAGTATTGTTTATATTATAAGAATGTTATTAGTAAATAATATACAAAATATGCTAATATATCTTTCATAAAATTAAGATTATTGGAATATTATTATATAACATTTAAAAGGGGCGATTATGAAGAAAAACAAACAAATAGATATAAAAATAGATAAATAAAAGTATCAGTTATGATACTTTTATTTATTATTCTATTTATTTTATGTTTTGGATTAAAATATTTAAATAAAGATATTATTTATGGAAATGTTAAGATTAATGATGTTCACGCAAGTGGATTAGAAAAAAATGAAGCTATAGACTTATTAAAAAAAGAGCTAAAAAATGATATATTGAATAAGGAAGAAGTAAAATTAAAGTATGAAGAATATGGGAAAAGTTTTACTTAAAAGAAATTGGGGCTAATGATTATTATAAACCAAAAGATAAGATAGTTAGAGTAGGACCTAAAGAATGAAATTAAGCTAGGAGAGTTGTAATATGGTTGAAAAAAATATAATAGAATTATATGATAAGAATTTGATTTGTCCAGTATGTGGAAATAAATATACTACTAAAAAAGTAAAATCATCAAAATTAAGAGCAGTAAAAAGAGATTCAGATTTAATGACTTATTATAGAGGGGAAAATCCAATAATTTATGCAGTAGTTGTATGTAATAAATGTGGATTTGCATATTTAGATTCTGAATTAGAAGATATTAAAGATAAATATAAAGAAATAATATTAGATGGTATAACTAAGAAAATAAGTAATAAAAATTATACTAATGAAAGAACGATTGAACAGTCTGAAAAAACTTATAAATTAGCTCTTTATTGTGGAGAATTAATTAATAGTAAAAAAATATATTTGGCTTCTTTAGTTTTAAGATTAGCTTGGTTATATCGTTTTAAGGAAGATATTTACAATGAGAATAGATTTTTGAAAAATGCTATGGAATCATTTAAATATGCTTATGAAAGAGAAAGCTTAAAGAAATCATCTTTTGATAAGAAAACAGTAGAATATTTGATAGGAGAAATTAATAGAAGGATTGGAAATAAGAAGGATGCAATTAAATGGTTTAATATAGTAATATCAGATAACCCTGGGACTAGCATGAGAATAGAAAATTTAGCTAGAGAGCAATGGCAAAAAACTAAGGAATAATATAACACCTCTTCTACTATTATCATATGATAATAGTAGAAGAGGTGAAGATATGAAATATATACATTATTCGGGTAAGTATCCTATTATAGTAATTCCTGGTTTGTTTGGATCTTGGGGAGAAGGTATTATTAGAGATAATAATACCTTGGGTTTTGGTCCTTCGAGGGATATTTATAGTCCTTTATTAGAATTTTTAATAGAAAATGGTTATGAACTTAATAAAAATTTATTTATATCTTTTTATAATTGGAGACTTGATAATGATATAAGTGCTAAAAAATATTTGATTCCTATGATAAATAAGGCTAAAGCAATCACAAATATGAACAAGGTGATTTTAATATGTCATAGTATGGGAGGTTTAGTTGCAAGGACATATATTCAAGGAGATAAATATAAAAATGATGTAGATACTCTTATTATGTTAGGAACACCTAATAGTGGTGCATCCATTTCTTATTTGTTTTGGGAAGGAGGAGAAGTATATTATGAGAAATTGCACAATAACTTCTTATTCAAAACATTTTGGAACTCATATTTATGGTATTTAAAAAAGATTTATAAAGAAAATGGGATGAAACCATTACAAGGGAGCTTTCCATCTATAAAGCAATTATTACCTACTAAATTGTTTTATGGAGATTATATCTATAAAAAAGATAGATATGGAAGAAAAAGATATATTGATATTGGAAATATGAAGGAACAAAATTATTTTCTTGAAAAATTAAATAGAGAAGTCTACAAACTTAAATATAGAGTTGCTAATATTCATCAAATTATTGGATATGGATTTCTAACAAATGATTCTATAGAAGTTAAAAGAAATAATAGTGATAAATGGATAGATGGAAAACCTGTTAAAATAAATGAAACTATAAATGGAGATGGAACTGTAATTGTAGATAGTAGTCAGTTGCCACATATAGATAAGCATTATTTAAAAAAAGATCATTCTGATTTAGTTAAATATAGTACTAAAATATTAAAAGATATCCTAAATTTAAAATATGATAAAAAAATACTAAAATATGATAAAAAGTATATAAGTTTATTATTTAAAAATATAAATGATATGAGTATAAAGATAGATAATGTTAAAATAAAAATTAATGAAATTTATAAGTACGACTATGTAAGTTCTACAGTTTTAGATAAGAATACATTATGGATAATAATAAAAATAAAAGATATTAGGGATATAGAATTAGAAATTGAACCTAAAAAACATAGAAAAGCAGAATTTGTAGCTATTTCTGATGAAGAATTACTAGGTGGATATAATTTAATAGAAGAAAAATTATATAAAAAAACTAAATTAAAATTGATATAAATGAAATTCTTGATTGCATTAATCAAGAATTTCATTTTTGTATATGAAAAATTCAGTTTTTATTATTTCAAATATTTTATAAATTCAAGCATATGATATATAATCTTAGTAAAGGAAGATAATTCTGAAAATGAGATGAGTCTATGAATAATAAAGTTGAATTAGTAATTGACAATATAAATAAAGTTATGAATTTTGAAATTAATACTATATAAATATATAATAGGTAAGGGTAAAATAAAATAGAGGAGTGAATAGATTTGAAATATAAATTGATAGCAATAGATATGGATGGAACATTATTGGATAAGGAAGAAAAAGTGTCAGAGAAAAATAAAGAAGCTATAAAAAGAGCAACAGAAAAAGGAGTTAAAGTTGTAATATCTACAGGAAGAATATTTACATCGGCAATATATTATGCAAAATTAATTGGAATTATGACTCCTATAATTGCATGTAATGGAGCATATATAAGTGAATATGATAGAGAAAATGTATTATTACAACATCCAATAAATCAAGAGGATATGGAAAAATTGATAGAAATTTTTGAAAAAAATAATTTATATTATCATTTCTATGATAATGAAAATTTTTATACTACAGATTTAGATTATAATTCATTAAAGTATTATGAATGGAATAAAAAACAAAAAGAAGAAAATAAAATCAATATAAATGTATTAAAAAATCCAGTAGAATATATCAAAAAGAATAATGTTAAAGTATATAAAGTTGTGATAATGGATGAAGACATTGAAAAAATTACTAATATCAGAGAAGAATTATCATTATATGAAAATATAGAAGTGGTAAGTTCATGGCATGGGAGTTTAGATATAATGTATAAAGGTGTGTCTAAAGGAAAAGCATTAAAGGAACTTTGTAAGATTTATGGTATAAGTAGGGAAGAAGTGATTGCTATTGGAGATAATGAAAATGATTTATCCATGTTAGAATTTGCAGGGACTTCTGTTGCTATGGAAAATGGTATTGATTTAGTAAAAGAATATGCTGATATTGTAACAGAAACTAATGATAATAATGGAGTGGCAAAGGCTATTGAAAAGTTAATTTTATGATAAATTGGAGGTAAGATTATGGCTATAAATATTGTATTAATGGAACCAGAAATCCCGCAAAATACTGGTAATATTGCAAGGACTTGTGCAGCAACAGGATCATCATTGCATTTAATAAAACCTCTTGGGTTTTCATTAGATAATAAACATTTAAAAAGAGCTGGTTTAGATTATTGGAATTTATTAGATATATATTATTATGATAATTATGAGGAACTAGTTGAAAAAGTAGGAGCGGATAAATTTTTTTATGCCACAACTAAAGGACATAATTTGTACACTGATATGAAATATCATGATGATTGTTATATTATTTTTGGGAAGGAAACTAAAGGAATTCCAGAAAAAATATTAAATCAAAATAAAGAAAGATGTATTAAAATACCTATGATTAATAATAAGAATGCTAGGTCTCTTAATTTAGCTAATTCGGTTAATATTGTTGTTTATGAGGCTTTAAGACAAATTGGATTTCCAAATATGGGCTAATATAAATAAAATGAAGTTAACAAATTTAACATTGATTTAACAAAAGGCGAAAAGTTTTAGTGTATGATAATAATTGTGCTTATAAATACTTAGTAGTGGGAGGATCATTATGGAAATGTTATTTGGAGTCTTAGGTGGACTTGCTCTCTTTTTATATGGAATGAATTTAATGGGGTCAGGTTTGCAAAAGGTAGCTGGTGAAAGACTAAAGAAATTAATAGAAGTTCTGACTAATAATAGGTTTATGGGGGTTGTTGTCGGAGCTATAGTTACTGCATTAGTTCAAAGTAGTAGTGCTACTACAGTAATGGTGGTTGGATTTGTTAACGCTGGATTAATGAAATTAACACAAGCCATAGGTGTTATTATGGGTGCCAATATAGGTACAACTATAACATCTCAATTGATTGCTTTTAAACTAACAGATGTAGCACCAATAGTAATAGCAATTGGTGTGGCTATATGGCTTTTTACTTCTAAAAGAAAGAACAAAGAAGTAGCTGAAGTTTTAATCGGATTTGGTATATTATTTTTAGGTATGTCAATGATGAGTTCTTCATTAAAACCTCTAGGTGATTCCCAAGTGTTTAAGGATATTATGATTAGTTTAGAAAGTCCATTACTTGGCATATTAGTAGGATTTGCTATGACTGTGGCAATACAAAGTAGTAGTGCATCTATGGGTTTATTATTAGCCGTTACTTCATCAGGATTAGTAACACTTGATATAGCTTTTCCAATATTATTTGGAGATAATATAGGTACTTGTGTAACAGCATTACTTTCTAGTATAGGAGCCAATAAAACTGCAAAAAGAGCTGCAATAATGCATCTTTTATTTAATATTTTTGGTACAGGATTATTTATGTTTTTAATATATTTAACACCTATGAAATCTTTTATAGTAAGTATAAGTGGTGATAGTATAAATAGACAAATTGCCAATGCTCATACTATATTTAATATAGTAAATGTAGTTGTTCAATTCCCATTTGCTGGACTTATTGTATTAACTGCTAAGAAGATTGTTCCTGGTGAGGATGAAGATGTAATAGGACTTAAATACTTAGATTCAAGAATAATTGAAACCCCATCAATTGCCGTAGGAATGGCATCTAAAGAAGTACTGAGAATGGGAAGAATAGTTAAAGAAAATTTAGAATTATCAAAAGTTGCATTTTATAATGATGATGAGAAGTTGAATATGAAAGTATTTAAAGAAGAAAAGAGGATTAATCAATTAGAAAAAGATATAACTGAATATCTAATAGAATTAACTAGAGCACCATTAACAGATGAACAATATGGTACAGTAACAACATTATTTAATACTATTAATGATTTAGAAAGAGTAGGAGATCATGCAGATAATATAGCAGAACTTGCTCAGTATAAGATTGATAATAAAATTAAACTTTCTGATAGTGCTATATCTGAAATTAGTAATATGTTTGAAAGTGTAGAAGAAGCTTTTGCATTATCATTAACAGCTTTTAAAACTGCAGAAATAGATACTACTAGAAGAGTTATAGAATATGAAGGTATGATAGATAAGTTAGAGAAAGATTATAGAGCTAATCATATAGATAGATTAAATAAATTAGCTTGTAATCCAAGTTCAGGAATAGTCTTTTTAGATATTATAAGCAATTTAGAAAGAGTAGCAGACCATTCCTCTAATATTGCTCTATATATTTTAGATGTTTTAGAAGATAGGCACAAAAATTAAACCAAATAAAAAGATAAGGTATAAAATACCTTATCTTTTTATTTTTTAAATTTATATAATATAATATATTATATTATATTATTTATAAAAGATAGGGAGGTTTTTGTATGAAAGATAATGTATATTTTATAAATTTCAGGTCTGATAGTGAGAGAAATAACATACATAATAAGATAAAAAGGTTGTTTGAAAAATCGGGAATGAAAAATGTATTGACTGAAGGAGATTTAACTGCAATAAAAGTACATTTTGGAGAAAAAGGTAGACATGCTTATTTACATCCAACTTTTGTAAGACAAATTGTGGATAAGGTTAAGGAATATGGAGCCAATCCATTCTTAACAGATACTAATACTCTTTATACAGGTAGTAGAACGAATAGTGTAATACATATGAATACAGCAATAGAAAATGGATTTGCATATTCGGTAGTAAATGCCCCAATAATTATAGCAGATGGAGTGTATAGTAAGAATTCTATAGATGTTGAAATTAATAAAAAGCATTGTAAAACAGCTAAAATAGCAGGGGATATATATAATTCTAATTCTATGATTGTATTAAGTCATGTGAAAGGACATGGTATGGCTGGATTTGGTGGAACAATAAAGAATTTAGCGATGGGATGTGCCTCAGCTAGTGGGAAACAAATACAGCATTCTGATGCAAAGCCAAGAGTTACTGAAGAAAAGTGTATCTCTTGTGGAATTTGTATAAAAAATTGCCCTGTGAATGCAATAGAAATGAAGAAAAAAGCATTTATAAATCATGATATTTGTATAGGATGTGGAGAATGTACTACTGTATGCCCTAAAAGAGCAATAGATGTTCAATGGGAGACAGATGATAATGTATTTTTAGAAAAAATGGCTGAATATGCATATGGAGCAGTAAAAGATAAGAAAGGTAAGATAGGATATATTAATTTTATTATGAATGTTACACCATTGTGTGATTGTGTTCCTTGGAATGATACACCTATAGTTAATGATATTGGTATACTAGCTTCTTTTGATCCAGTAGCTATTGATAAAGCTAGTATAGATTTAATTGATCAGGCTTTAGGAAATAAAAATAGTAAGTTATCCAATGATTATGAAATAGGCACCGATAAGTTTAGATCAATACATAATATTGATGGAAAAAAAATATTAGATTACTGTGAAGAGATAGGATTAGGGAATAAGAAATATGAGTTGATAGAAATAAAATAAGAGAAATTTTAATTATAGATAAAAATTTAACAAAAAAATGCTTTTTTTATGAAAAAGTAATTGTATTAAAGATATCAATATATTATAATGTGAGTATAGAAATTAATATTGCTGTATGAAGAAAACGGAAGAGACCATGTATTGGCGCCGAAGGGGTAAGTTATAATAAGCCATATTATAATGAAACTTTCAGGCAAAAGGACCGTTTTTGGACAGAACTCTGAAGAGCGAAAGCACCGAAGGAGCAATTCCTAGATTAGGAAGAATCTCTCAGGTTTGTAACAGAGCATAGGCGTCTAGGGTGTCTATGTTCTTTTTTAGTTGAGAAAATAAACCTTTTCCTAAATAGGAGGGAGGTAATTATGAAAAAAATAATAACTAATAATATTTTAGTAAATAATAAGTATTCAAAATATTATGAAGTAGAATATTTTGATATAGATTACATTGAGGTTTTGAAAAAGGTGAGAGATTGTATACATATGGGTCATAAATTATTATCTCATCCATTATCTGGAAGTGTGAAACCTAATGAAACTCCTTATAAATCAGTTATAATTTCTAAGGAAAAGGAAGAACTAGATATCAATTCATTGATGGTAATTGAAGAAAGTATTCAAACTGCTGATAAATTTATAAATAAAATTGGTAGAGTTAATTTTAAGGATAAAGTAGATGAAGATTTTCAAATTGTTGATTTATCATTGATTGATGGATGTTTTAAATAATAATTGGATTATATTTTAAAATATCTTGAATGGGTATAATATATTATGGTAATCAAATATAAAAAGGAGTTGAGTTTAATGGAAAAAACGTATGATGTTGTAATAATAGGATCTGGTCCAGCTGGACTTTCTGCTGGATTATATGCAGGAAGAGCAAGATTAAATACTTTGATATTGGAAAAAGAAAAAGCTGGGGGACAGATAGTTACTACAGAGGAAATAGAAAACTATCCAGGATCAATAGAAGATCCTACAGGACCTAAATTAATTGCAAGAATGGTTGAGCAAGTAGATAGCTTTGGAGTGGAAAGAAAAACTGATGAGATAAAAGAGATAAATCTAGAAGATAAGATAAAAGTTGTTAAGGGAGATAAAGGTGAATATAAAGCCAAATCTGTAATAGTAGCTACAGGAGCAAAACCTAGACTGCTAGGAGCAAAAGGAGAAAAAGAACTTACTGGAAAAGGAGTATCTTATTGTGCTACTTGTGATGCAGCATTCTTCCAAGATTTTGATGTGTATGTGATTGGTGGAGGAGATACAGCAGTTGAAGAATCTTTATTCATATCAAAATTTGCTAGAAAAGTTACTATTGTTCATAGAAGAGATGAATTAAGAGCAGCTAAATCAATTCAAGAAAAAGCATTTAAAAATGATAAAATAGATTTTATTTGGAATACAGAAGTAAAAGAAATCAAAGGTGACGGTATTGTTGAATCAATGATATTAAGAAATAGAGAAACTGGAGAAGAAAAAGAAATTGTAGCAAATGAAGAAGATGGTATGTTTGGAATATTTGTAATGGTTGGATATATTCCACAAACTGAATTATTTAAAGGAACAATAGATATGGATGATAGAGGTTATATAATTGGTGATGAGAATATGAATACTAATATATCAGGAGTTTTTGTTGCTGGAGACTGTAGAAAGAAAAGCTTAAGACAGGTTGTAACTGCAACATCAGATGGTGCTATTTCTGCAATTCAAGCAGAAAAATATATTGAAAATAATTTTGGAGAATAATTATTTTCCTATTTTATAATAAATTAAGGAGGTTATGAGATGTTAGATGTAGATAAAAAGACATTTGAAGAAGAAGTTTTACAAGCTGAAGGGTATGTGCTTGTAGATTTTTGGGGGAAAAGCTGTGAACCATGTAAAGCTTTAATGCCTCATGTAGAAGAATTAGAGAATAAATATGGTGAAGATGTGAAATTTGTTAAACTCGATACTTCATCAGCAAGAAGATTAGCAATAAAGCAAAAGGTATTAGGACTCCCTACGATTACAATATATAAAGGTGGAGAAAAAGTTGACGAATTAACTAAGGATGATGCTAAACCAGAAAAAATTGAAGAAATGATTAAAAAATATATATAAATTTTCTAAGACTATATATAGTCTTAGTCAAACAAAAAGAGGAGGTGAAATGTATGCGCCTGGAATTAGGCAATATCCTTATAAAGGATATACAATTTGGAAAAGGAACAAAGATTGTTGATGGCGTACTTTATGTGAACAAAGAAGAACTCACTAATTTATTATTAGAAGATGAGAATATCGTAGATGTGAGCATAGAGATGGCTAGACCAGGTGAAAGCATTAGAATTACACCTGTAAAGGATGTAATTGAACCTAGAGTTAAGGTAGAAGGTCCAGGGAGTATTTTCCCGGGAGTATTATCAAAGGTGGAAACAGTAGGGACTGGTAGGACTCACGTTCTTAAAGGAGCTGCAGTTGTTACAACAGGTAAAATTGTTGCATTCCAAGAGGGAATCGTGGATATGACTGGTCCGGGAGCTGATTACACACCATTTTCTAAATTAAATAATGTTGTTATTTCTTGTGATGTGAAGGAAGGATTAAAACAACATGAACACGAAAAAACATTAAGGATGGTAGGATTAAAGTCTTCTAAATATTTAGGTGAAGTTGGTAGAAATGTTGAGCCAGATGAAGTAAATACTTATGAGACATTACCATTAATAAAAAGTATAGAAAAATATCCAGAGCTTCCAAAGGTTGCATATGTACAAATGCTTCAGAGTCAAGGTTTGATGCATGATACGTATATATATGGAGTAGATGCAAAGAAAACATTATCTACATTAATTAATCCAACCGAAATAATGGATGGTGCAATAATTAGTGGAAATTGTGTTTCTGCATGTGATAAGAACACAACTTATCATCATTTAAACAATCCAGTAATTCATGATTTATTTGAAAAACATGGTAAAGAAATAAATTTTGTTGGTATGATTATCACTAATGAAAATGTATATCTTGCTGATAAAGAAAGATCTTCTAACTGGACAGCTAAATTAGCTGAATATCTTGGGGTAGATGGAGTTATAATATCTCAAGAAGGGTTTGGTAATCCAGATACTGATTTAATCATGAATTGTAAAAAGATTGAAGAGAAAGGCATAGATACTGTAATAATTACAGATGAATATGCTGGAAGAGATGGTGGAAGTCAATCTCTCGCAGATGCTGATCCTAAAGCTGATGCAGTTGTAACTGGTGGAAATGCTAATGAAGTTATTAAATTACCACCAATGAATAAGATTATAGGAGATATTAGTGTTGTGGATAAAATTGCAGGAGGCTTTGATGGAAGTCTTGAGGATGATGGTAGTATAGTTGTAGAGATACAGGCTATAACTGGAGCTACTAATGAATTAGGTTTCAATGAGTTAACAGCTAAAGGATTTTAATTTAAAATTAGAAAAAGAAAGGATGTTATAGATGAGCTTATATGATGGTAAAAAAGTAGTCATCATAGGGGACAGAGATGGCATACCAGGTCCTGCTATGGAAGAATGCTTAAAGTCAACAGGAGCAGAAATAGTATTTTCATCAACTGAGTGTTTTGTCTGAACTGCCGCAGGAGCAATGGACTTAGAAAATCAAAAAAGGGTTAAAGAAATAACTGAAAAACATGGTGCAGAAAATGTAATCGTTGTTTTAGGTGCTGCTGAAGCAGAAGCTGCAGGATTAGCTGCAGAAACTGTAACAGCTGGAGACCCAACTTTTGCAGGTCCATTAGCAGGAGTCCAGTTAGGACTTAGAGTATATCATGCCGTTGAACCACAATTTAAAGATGAAGTAGATTCTGATGTATATGAAGATCAAATCGGAATGATGGAGATGGTTCTTGAAGTAGACGAAATCATTGAAGAAATGACAGATATTAGAGAAGAGTTTTGTAAATTTGATGATTAATAAATATACCCGAAAATTTTGAGAGGGGGGAAATAATGAGTAAAATAAAAATAGTACATTATATTAATCAGTTTTTCGCTGGTATTGGTGGTGAAGAAAAAGCAGATTATAAGCCAGAGGTGAGAGAGTCAATTGTAGGTCCTGGTATGGAGTTTAATAAAAGATTTGGTGATGAAGCTGAAATAGTAGCTACCATAATATGTGGAGATTCATATTTTAATGAAAATATTGATAAAGCGAAATCTGAAATTATTGACATGGTAAGAAAGTATAGGCCTGACTTATTTATTGCAGGTCCTGCCTTCAATGCTGGAAGATATGGTGTAGCATGTGGAACTATAGCTAATGCAGTAAAAGAAGAGCTTAGTATACCGGTATTAAGCGGTATGTACGAGGAAAATCCTGGTGCTGATATGTTTAAGAAGGATATTTATATAATGCATACAAAAAATAGTGCTGCAGGAATGAGAAAAGCTATTAAAACTATGGCTCCTTTTGCAATTAAACTTGCTAAGGGAGAAGATATTGGTTCCCCAAATGAAGAAGGATATATGGCTAGAGGAAATAGGAAAAATTATTTTGCTGATAAGAGAGGGTCTACTAGAGCTGTAGATATGCTTATCAAAAAGCTAAATAAAGAAAAGTATGAAACTGAATTTCCAATGCCAAATTTTGATAGAGTAGATCCAAATCCTGCTATCAAAGATATATCTAAATCAAAGGTTGCTTTAGTGACTTCAGGCGGTATTGTTCCTAAAGGAAATCCTGATCATATAGAATCATCTAGTGCCTCTAAATATGGTAAGTATGATATTCAAGGAATTAGTGATTTAACTAGTGAAACTTATGAAACAGCTCATGGAGGGTATGACCCAGTTTATGCAAATGAAGATGCAGATAGAGTACTTCCTGTAGATGTATTAAGAGATTTAGAAAATGAAGGTAAAATAGGAGAACTTCATAGATATTTCTATACTACTACTGGAAATGGAACTGCTGTTGCTAGTGCTAAGGCATTTGCAGAAGAATTTGCTAAGGAGCTTATAGCTGATGGAGTAAATGCAGTTATATTAACTTCTACCTGAGGCACCTGTACACGTTGCGGTGCGACAATGGTTAAAGAAATTGAAAGAGCAGGTTTGCCAGTAGTTCATATGTGTACTGTAGTACCTATATCATTAACAGTTGGTGCTAATAGAATTGTTCCAACTATTGCAATTCCTCATCCCTTAGGAGATCCAAACTTAGATAAAGATGAAGAAAAAGCTTTAAGAAAAAGTTTGGTTGAAAGAGCATTAAAAGCTCTTGAAATTGAAGTTGATGGTCAAAAAGTATTTGAATAAAATTATAAGGGTGATAGAAATATCACCCTTTTTTAAAACATCTAATTAATAATTTTCGGAGGTGAATATCATGTCATATTCAGTAATAAAAGGGTCATCTTATGTATTAGTGCATACACCAGATATGGTAATGCATAATGGTACTACTCAAACTATAGAAAGACATGTAAATCCAGAATCAGAATATCTAAAAAAAATTGATAAACATTTAAGAAGTTATGATGAAGTCATTAGTTATCCTGCAAATCAAACTTATATAGGTAATATGACACCAGAAGAATTAAGAGATTATAATCTTCCATGGTATGATAAGAAAATTGAAGGAGCAGACAGATATGGTAAATTTGGTGAAATAATGCCTCAAGATGAATTCATAGGTCTAATGAAGATAGTCGATGTATTTGATCTTGTAGTATTAGAAAGTTCTTTTATAAATACTATAAAAGATAAGTTGACTAAACATCCTATATTTACGAATGAGCTTATAGAGAAATTAAAAGATGGTGAAGAAATATCAATTATAGAAAAAGAAATAAAAGAGAATCATGCAGAAGCTCTATACAATGATGGAAATGTAGTAGGATGTATTAAAAGAGCTCATGACATTGATCCAAATCTTAATGCTCATGTAATATTTGAAAATTTAGTTGTTAAAGCTTCAGGAGTATTATCTATGCTTAATTTATTAGAAAAAAATAGTATTAATCCAGAAGATATTGACTATGTTATAGAATGTTCAGAAGAAGCATGTGGAGATATGAATCAGAGAGGTGGAGGGAATTTTGCTAAATCGATAGCAGAGATATCAGGTTGTATAAATGCTACAGGTTCAGATACAAGAGGTTTTTGTGCAGCTCCTACTCATTCATTAATAGAAGCAGCTGCATTAGTTCAATCGGAAATTTATGAAAATGTAGTTATTGTTGCTGGTGGTGCTACTGCTAAATTAGGTATGAATGGTAAAGATCATATAAAGAAAGATATGCCTATATTAGAGGATGTATTAGGAGGTTTTGCTATATTAGTAAGCAAGAATGATGGAGTTAATCCTATTATAAGAACTGATTTAGTAGGAAGACATACAGTAGGGACTGGTTCTTCACCTCAAGCTGTTATTACATCTTTAATAACAACTCCATTAGATAAAGGAGATTTGAAAATTACAGATATAGATAAATATTCAGTGGAAATGCAAAATCCAGATATTACGAAACCGGCAGGAGCTGGTGATGTTCCTACATCAAATTATAAAATGATAGGTGCATTAGGAGTTAAGAGAAAAGAAATTGATAGAAAAGAATTAATGAATTTTGTAACTGGTCATGGTTTACCTGGATGGGCACCAACTCAAGGGCATATTCCATCAGGAGTTCCTTATGTAGGCTTTGCTAGGAAGGATATGCTTGATGGAAATATAAATAGAGCAATGATAGTAGGTAAAGGTAGTTTATTCTTAGGTAGAATGACTAATCTATTTGATGGAGTATCTGTAGTAATTGAAAAAAATAATGGTGTATTAGATGAAGCTACAGGAGTATCTGAAGAAAAAATCAGATCAATGGTGGCAGAAGCTATGAGAGATTTTGCATCACACCTATTAAAATAGTAGGGGGTGAAATTATGAATGAAGATAAAGTAAAAGGATTAATAGGAAAGATATTTAACGATATTGCTACTGGAATAGAAACTGGTAAATTTGCTGAGAAGATAAAAGTAGGTATAACATTATTAGGAAGTGAACATGGCATAGAAAATATTGTGAAAGGTGCAGAATTAGCTTCAGGAAGAAGTGGTTCTTATGAAGTTATTCTTATTGGTCCAAAAGTGGATACAAAATTGAAAATAGTAGAAGCTGAAACAGAAGAAGAACAACATAAAAAAATGGAGGAATTATTAGACTCTAAAGAAATAGATGCAGCTGTAACTATGCATTATAATTTTCCAATAGGTGTATCAACTGTAGGTAGAGTTATAACACCTGGGATAGGAAAGGAAATGTATATTGCTACAACTACCGGGACATCGTCTCCTCATAGGGTAGAAGCTATGGTAAAAAATGGTTTGTATGGTATTATTACAGCTAAATCAATGGGTATAAAAGAACCTTTAGTGGGAATTCTTAATGTAGATGGAGCAAGACAGGTTGAAAGAGCATTAAAAGAATTATCTGATAATGGATATGAAATTAATTTCTCTGAATCGATGAGGAAAGACGGTGGCTCCATAATGAGAGGAAATGATTTGCTTACTGGAACACCAGATGTGATGATTACTGATAGTTTGACAGGAAACCTTCTTATGAAGATATTTTCTTCTTTTAATACAGGAGGAAGTTATGAAGCTTTAGGATATGGATATGGTCCTGGAATAGGAGATGGATATAAGAAAAATATTCTTATACTTTCAAGGGCTTCAGGGATTCCTGTGGTAGCAAATGCTATTGAATATGCTGCTAAACTTGCTAAAGGTAATATTTTGGAAATATCTAAGGATGAACACAAGAAAGCAAAAGATGCAAAATATGAAGGTATTTTAAAAGCTTTAACTAAAGAAAAAAATAAATCTAGTAATTCTGATGAAGATATTGTAGCTCCTAAAAAAGAAATTGTAACTGGGTCCATATCAGGTATAGATATCATGGAGTTAGAAGATGCTGTTAAGGAATTGTGGAAAAATGGTATATATGCTGAGAGTGGTATGGGATGTACTGGACCTATAGTTATGGTTAATGAAGATAAATTATCAAAGGCTATTGAAGTGCTTAGAAAAGCAGAGTATACAACTCAAGAATCAGATCCATGTTAATTTTAAAGCATTAACGTAATGTATTATACAATTTTTAAAATCTATGCTATAATTTTTGTTAAGAGAATAAATAATTTTAATTATTTATTCTCTTAATTAATGGTTTAAAAGAACTTTTATTAGGATATAAATAATTCTAGATTAAAGTTCTAAATTTTTAAAAATTAAGGAGGGTATTAGATGTTGAAGAAATGTTTAGCATTATTATTAGTATTGGTATTAGCATTTTCTGTTGTAGCATGTAGTACACCAGATACAGATAATGATACTGATGATAATGGTTCTGATGCTGGTAATGATAATGAAGAAACAATGAGTATGGCAATGGTTACTGATACTGGAGGAATATCTGACCAATCTTTTAATCAGTCAGCTTGGGAAGGTCATCAAAAAGTAGAAAAGGAAATAGGATTTGATACTTCTTATAAGGAGTCAAGTAAGGATTCTGATTATGCTCCAAATTTAGAGGAACTTTTAGATCAAGGAAATGATTTAATTTGGGGTATAGGTTATAAAATGGCAGAAGATATTAAAGAGGCTGCTGAAATGAATGTAGACCAAAATTATGCAATTATTGATTTTGACTATGAAGATGAAACTCCAGATAATGTAGTTGGTGTATTATTTAGAGACGAGCAAAGTTCTTTTTTAGTAGGATACATAGCTGGAAAGATGACTGAAACTAATAAAGTAGGTTTTGTTGGAGGTCAAGCAGGAGCCGTAATTGATAGATTTGATTATGGATTCCATGCAGGAGTACAATATGCAAATTCAGATGTAGAAATACTTAGACAATATGCTGAATCATTTACAGATGCAGCTAAAGGAAAATCAATAGCTAACTCTATGTATCAAGATGGTGTAGATGTAGTATTCCATGCGGCTGGTGGAGTAGGTGATGGTGTTATAGAAGCAGCTAAAGAGCAAGATAAATGGGTAATTGGAGTAGATAGAGACCAAAATGATTTAGCTCCTGATAATGTATTAACATCAGCAATGAAGCGTATAGATTCTGCAGTATATAATATGGCTAAGGAATTACAAAATGGTGAATTCCCTGGTGGAGAAACTATTTATTATGGATTAGAAGATGGTGGAGTTGGTATTGCACCTACTTCTGATAAGCATGTTCCAGAGGATATTTTAGCTGAAGTTGAAGATATAAAACAAATGATTATAGATGGTGAAATTGAAGTACCATTTAATGAAGAAACTTATGAAGAATGGCAAGAGAATAACAAATAAGCTTTAATCTGATAAATACTAGACAGCTCAGGTTATGCCTGAGCTGTTTAGGCATTTTAGAATAGGAGGTTAATATATTGAGCAACATAGACTTTAATCATAAAGTTGTAGAAATGAAAAATATAACTAAAAAGTTTGGAGACTTTACAGCTAATGACAATATAAACCTTACAGTACACAAAGGAGAAGTTCATGCACTATTAGGTGAAAATGGTGCAGGTAAAACTACTCTTATGAATGTGCTTTATGGTCTGTATCAACCTACATCAGGAGAAATCTATATTAGAGAAGAAAAAACTAGTATAGAAGATCCAAATGTAGCCATTAAAAAAGGAATAGGTATGGTACATCAGCATTTCATGTTAGTTCAACCTTTTACTGTAGCGGAAAACATTATCTTAGGTATGGAAACAACAAGAGGAATAAGTTTAGACATGAAAAAAGCTGTGGAAGATGTAAAAAAATTATCAGATAAATATGGACTTTATGTAGACCCTAATGCTAAGATACAAGATATAAGCGTGGGTATGCAGCAAAGAGTTGAGATTCTTAAGGCTTTATATAGAGGTGCAGAAATACTTATATTAGATGAGCCTACTGCAGTATTAACACCTCAGGAGATTGAAGATTTAATAGAAATAATAAGAAGTTTAACAGAACAGGGAAAAACAATAATAATAATCACTCATAAGTTAAAGGAAATAAAAATGACTTCTAATTATTGTACAATAATTAGAAGAGGAAAACGTATAGATACTGTTAAAGTGTCTGAGACAAGCGAAGATGATTTAGCATCTAAAATGGTGGGAAGAGAAGTTAATTTTAAAGTAGTAAAAAAGGAAAGAGAAAAGGGGAACACAAGTATTAAGATAGATAATTTAGTAGTAAAAGATAATAGGGGAATTAATGCGGTAGATGGATTGTCCTTAGAGATAAATTCTGGAGAAATATTAGGTTTGGCGGGAATAGACGGAAACGGGCAATCAGAATTAATAGAAGCTTTAAATGGTTTAAGATATGTAGACTCAGGTAAAATTTTTATGAATGGAAAGGATATAACAAATAAATCACCAAAAGAAGTTTTAGATAATAATGTAGCAGTAATTCCTGAGGATAGGCAAAAAAGAGGATTAGTATTAGATTTTAGTATGGCAGAGAATATGATTTTAGAAAATTATCATAAGGAACCTTTTTCTAAAAGGGGAATCCTTAGTTATAATAATATAGAAAATTTTGCAAAAGATTTAATTAAGAGATTTGATGTTAGACCAGAGAATGAGAAAATAAAAGCTAAAGCATTATCTGGAGGAAATCAACAAAAAGTAATAATTGCAAGGGAAGTTACTAATGATCCTGATTTATTGATAGCATCACAACCAACTAGAGGGTTAGATGTGGGAGCTATAGAATATGTTCATAATGCATTGGTAGAACAAAGAGATAAAGGGAAGGCCGTTTTTTTAGTATCATTAGAGCTTGATGAGATAATGAATGTTTCAGATAGGATTGCAGTTATATATGAGGGAAAAATTGTTGGAATAATAGATGCTAAAGATGCAGACGAAAAAACCTTAGGCTTGATGATGGCAGGAGGTGGAAAAGATGGAGAATAATAGAGGGAATAAATATAGTATTAGACAGAGAATTTTATCTAGTAAATTAACATTTACAATACTTTCAATAATAATGGGTTTATTAGTTGGGGCAATAGTTCTTTTAATTGCTGGTTTTAATCCTGTCCAAGCTTATAGAATCATGATAGATGGAGTGTTTAGTAGGACTAAATATATATCTTATGCAATTATATATGCAACACCATTAATAATAACAGGACTTTCAGTTACTTTTGCTTTCAGAACAGGATTATTTAATATTGGAGCCGAGGGACAATATATTATAGGTGCTTTAGTTGCAACATTAATTGGTTACTTTTTAGAATTACCTTTAGTTATACATGTTATAGTGGTGTTTTTATTTGCTGCTATTGCAGCAGGCCTTTGGGGTGGAATAGCAGGGTTTCTAAAAGCAAAGTTTGGTGTTCATGAGGTTATAGCAACTATAATGCTTAATTGGATAGCATTATATTTAAATAATTATTTAGTAATGAGACCATTTTTAAGAAGACCAGAAAGTGAATCTTCTTATGATATTCTAGACAGTGCAAGTATAACTATATTAGAAAAGTGGAAATATAGTGAAACAGGAAGAGAATGGCTTAGTGCACATCCATATATAAAGGATTTTTTATCGGCACCTGCTAATTTAGGATTTATTATAGCTATATTATTAGCTATATTAGTATGGTATATATTAAATAGAACTACTTTAGGATATGAATTAAGAGCAGTAGGATTTAATAAAGATGCTGCTGAATATGGTGGTATTAAAGTAGAAAAAAGTATTATAACTTCTATGATGATTGCAGGTGCGTTAGCAGGTAGTGCTGGTGCATTACAAGTAATGGGAGTAACTAAAAATGTAATAATGCTTCCTGTAATGGAAGGATATGGCTTTGATGGTATAGCAGTTGCACTTATAGGTGGAACTACAGCTATTGGCAATATATTCTCCGGGTTGTTGTTTGGAGCATTGCAATATGGTGGACCTAAGATTCAACCTCCTTTAGGAGCTCCTTCAGAGGTAGTAGATATTATGATAGGAACTATAGTACTGTTTATAGCAATACCAAAATTATTTAAGATAATTATGAATGCTAGAAAACGAGGTGAAAAAAATGCTAAATGATATAGGTTTTATAATAGGAACCTCATTGATGTATGCAGCTCCTTTATTATTTACGGCATTGGGAGGAGTTATATCTGAAAATTCCGGAGTTGTTAATATTGGATTAGAAGGCATGATGACTATAGGAGCTTTTATAGGTGCAGCTGTAGGCTATTATGTAGGAAATCCTTGGATAGCGTTTATAGCAGCAGGATTAGCAGGAGGTATATTTGCATTATTACATGCTATAGCTTCTGTAACATTTCATGCAGACCAAGTAGTATCTGGTATAGCAATTAATTTTTTAGGGCCTGGTGTAGCATTATTTATTAGTCGTCTTTTATTTAATGGTTCTACAATGACTAAATCATTGAGTTTTTCAGCCAAGATGCCTAGACCATTAAACGGTCTATTCAGATCAAATTCATTTTCTGATATAATTTTTAATCAGTATGCTACTGTATATTTAGCTTTTATATTAGTCTTTGTTATGTGGTATACATTATATAAAACTAAATTAGGATTGAGAATTAGAGCAGTAGGAGAACATCCAGCTTCAGCAGATACATTAGGTGTAAGTGTAACAAAAATTAGATATTTTGGAGTTATATTATCAGGTATTTTAGCAGGTTTTGGTGGTGCTGCTATGAGTATAGCTGTTGTTTCCAATTTTAGACCTACTTTGATATCTGGACAAGGATTTATAGCTCTTGCAGCAGTAATATTTGGTAAATGGAAACCACAAGGAGCTATGTGGGCTTGTTTATTATTTGGTGCAGCTCAAGGATTAACAGTATATCTTGGGGGTGCTGGTGTAATAAACATATCATCACAATTGTTAGCAATGTTACCTTATGTGTTAACATTAGTAGTGCTTGTAGGTTTTGTAGGTAAATCCGTTGCTCCTGCAGCTAGTGGTGAAGCATATGAGAAAGGTGAATAAAAAGTCAAGGTGATCATTAATGATCGCCTTAATTTTTTATTTTTCTATCATTGTTATTTGAGAAAGCTTGGTCTTTTGGTATAATAGAAGTAGGATAACATATATATACTATATATAGAATAGTTTGAGGTGAATTATATGAGATTGGGATTTGATTTATCTTTACAACAGACCCAAAAATTAGTAATGACTCCTGAATTAAGACAGGCTATTAAGCTATTACAATTTAATAGTATTGAGCTTAGGGAATATTTAGATGCTGAGATGGAGATTAATCCTTTAATAGAAATGGAAATAAAGAATAATAAAGAGAATATAGATATTGATAAGATTTCTGATAAAATGGAAAATGATATTGATTGGAAAGAATATGCAAATCAATATGATGATATTAGTTATAGAAGTAGTTATATAAAATCTAAAGAATATAACTATGAAAATTTTATTTCTAAGGAAAGATCTTTGAAGAAGCATTTATTATTTCAGTTAGATTTAACAATATTTAATAAGAATGATAAAAGTATAGGAAAACAAATAATTGAAAATATAAATAATAATGGATATCTATCTATAAGTATTGAAGACATAGCTTCTGAGATAAATGTAAGCAAAGATAAAGTTCAGAATATATTAGAAATTATACAAACTTTTGATCCTTTAGGAATAGGAGCAAGGGATTTGAAAGAGTGTTTAAAGATACAATTAAGGGCTAAAAATTATGATAGCTCAGATATATTGTCAATAATAGATAATTATTTAGAGGATGTAGCTAGTAATAGATTAAATAAGATAGCTAAAGATTTAAATCTAGGCATTAAAAGGGTACAGGGAATATGTGATATTATAAAGACATTAGAACCTAAACCTGGAAGAGGTTTTCCTAGTGATGATGAAGAGACTAAATATGTTACTCCTGATGTTATTTTAGAAAAGATTGATGGGGAATATGTAATAATTATAAACGATATAACGGCTCCTAGATTATCTATAAATAGTTTCTATAAAAACATGTTAAGTACTCAAGTAAATAATGATATATCTAAATTTATAAACAATAAATTAAATTCAGCAATGTGGTTAATAAAAAGTATAGAACAAAGAAGAATGACTATATATAAAGTAGTAAATGCAATCGTGAAATTTCAGAGTGATTTTTTTGAAAAAGGTCATAAATTTTTAAAACCTTTAACATTAAAGGAAATAGCAGATGATATTGATATGCATGAATCAACAGTAAGTAGAGCTACAAATGGTAAATATATTCAAACTGCTAGAGGAATGTTTGAATTAAAGTATTTTTTCTCTAGTGGAATAAATACAGAAGAAGGAGGAGTAGCTTCAACTGGCATAAAGAGTATGATAAAGGATCTTATAGATAAAGAACATTCAAAAAAACCATTAAGTGATCAAAAAATTGCAGATATATTAAAGAAAAAAAATATAAAAATTTCAAGAAGAACTGTAGCTAAATATAGAGATGAATTGAATATTCCATCATCATCAAAACGTAGGAGATATTAAAAGATTTAGTTTTAACTAAATCTTTTTCTTTATTACCTTGAAATTTTTAAAGCATTAAATTATAATTAATTGTAAAGGGGTAGTTGTAAAAATATTTTTTTGTGATATATGGGACAGAGACAAATCACACGGGACATATATAGACCCATCAATATAGTGAAAATAAATTTAAATGGATATTTAAATTTATTGTCAGGAGTGTAAATTATGAATGACATCATTAATTTTCAGAAAAAGATTATACCTGAAATGATAGAATTATTAGATAAGAGATATAATATTTTAAGAATTATATATCATAACAGACCAATTGGTAGAAGAACATTAGCTAATTATTTGAATCTAGGTGAAAGAGTTGTTAGAAGCGAAGTTAATATTCTTAAGAAACAAAAATTGTTAGAAGTTAAGTCTATGGGTATGAATATTACTGAAGATGGAGTTAAAATCATTGAAGATTTAAAGGAGTTTATGTACCAATTAAAAGGTTTATCAAATTTAGAAGATCAATTAAAGGAAATTCTTGATTTGAAAGATATATTTGTAGTACAAGGAGATTTTGACAAAGACCAATATGTTTTATCTGATATCGGAAATGAAGCATCACGACACATATTTAATGTAATAGATGATAATAATATATTAGGTATAACTGGTGGTACTACAATGGCTAAAATAGCTGAAGAGATGCCAGATAATAATTCTGTTAAGGACATATTAGTATTACCTGCAAGGGGTGGGATTGGTAGAAATTTAGAAACTCAGTCTAACAATATTTCTGCAAAAATTGCAGAGAAATTAGGAGGTAATTATAAATTATTACATATACCAGATAATATAGGTAGAGAAGCTTTAGATACTTTGATGAAATTTGATGAGATAAAATCTTTGATTGATTCTATAAAAAAAATAGATGTTTTAGTGTTTGGAATAGGAAGATCAGATACGATGGCTCAAAGAAGAAATTTGTCTAAAGATGTTATAGAATCATTAGAGAATAAAGGTTCAGTAGCTGAGGCTTTTGGTTATTATTTCAATATCAAAGGAGAAATAATAATGGAATCCAATACGGTAGGACTTAATTTAGAGGATTTTAAAAATATTAAAAATGTAATAGGTGTTGCTGCAGGAAGTAGAAAAGCTGAATCTATAATTGCCATTGCAGCATTAAGAAATGATATAACTTTGATAATTGATGAAGGTGCTGCAAGAGAAATATTAGAGATAGTTAAATAAGCTTTAAGCTTAATAATATAAAAAATAAGGAGGAATTATTAATGACTATGAAAGTAGCAATTAATGGTTTTGGAAGAATAGGTAGAAATGTATTAAGAGTTGTTATGGAGGAGAATGTTAAAGATTTTGAAGTTGTAGCAGTTAATAATCCTGGGAAAGTAGAAGATTTAGCTCATTTATTTAAATATGATTCATGCTTCGGTAAATTTGACGGAGATGTATCTGTAGAAAGTGATACTATAACAATAAATGGAAATAAAATTAAAATTTTTGGTGAAAGAGATCCTGAAAAATTACCTTGGAAAGAGCTTGGAGTAGATTTAGTTATAGAATCAACAGGTGTATTTAGAGATAGGGAAGGTGCTTCTAAACATATTAAAGCAGGAGCAAAGAAAGTAGTTATATCAGCACCAGCTAAAGATGAAGATGTAACAATTGTTATGGGAGTAAATGAACAAGATTATGATAAAGATAGTCATAATATAATTTCAAATGCATCTTGCACTACTAACTGTTTAGCACCATTTGCGAAAGTTGTGTTAGATAAATTTGGTATTAAAAAAGGTCTTATGACTACAGTACATTCTTATACTAATGATCAAAAGATATTAGATGGAGGACATAAAGATTTAAGAAGAGCAAGAGCAGCAGCGGAATCAATTATACCTACTACTACAGGGGCTGCTAAAGCTGTAGGTCTTGTAATTCCTGAACTTAAAGGAATAGTGAATGGAATGGCTATGAGAGTACCTACACCAACTGTTTCAGTGGTTGATATAGTATTCGAATTGGAAAAATCAGCAACAGCTGAAGAAGTAAATAAGGCATTGAAAGAAGCGGCAGAAGGAGAATTAAAAGGTATATTAGGATATTCAGAAGAACCTTTAGTATCAGTAGATTATAGAGGAGATTCTAATTCATCAATTATTGATGCATTATCAACAATGACTGTAGGAGATAATATGGTAAAAATAGTATCATGGTATGATAATGAGTGGGGATATTCTTCAAGAGTTGTAGATTTAGCGAAATACATTGCTCAAAAAGGACTTTAATAATAAATTTTGACCGGTTATATAAATACTATATAACCGGTTTCACTAATAAGAATATTGATTAATTTAAAGGAGTGTAATTAATGCTTAATAAAAAATCTATAGAAGATTTAAATGTTTCAGGTAAAAGAGTATTAGTTAGATGTGATTTTAATGTTCCGATGGATAAAGATCAGAATATTACTGATGATAGAAGAATTAGAAGCGCATTGCCTACAATAGAGTACATAATTAAAAATGGTGGAAAAATTATATTAATGTCTCATTTAGGAAGACCTAAAGGTGAGGTTAAAAAAGAATTTAGTTTAGAACCTGTAGCAAAAAGATTAGCTAATTTATTGGGTAAAGAAGTTATGTTTGCCGATGATGATGAAGTGGTTGGAGAGAGTGCTAGAAAAGCTGTTTCGGAAATGAAAGATGGAGAGATAGTATTACTTCAAAATACTAGATTTAGAAAAGAAGAGAAGAAAAATGAAGAAAGCTTTGCTAAGGATTTAGCTTCTTTAGCGGATTTATTTGTTAACGATGCTTTTGGAACAGCTCATAGAGCTCATGCATCTAATGTAGGGGTAACGAAATTTTTACCTTCTGCAATGGGATATCTAGTAAAAAAAGAAATGGATATAATGGGGAAGGCTATTTCCAATCCTGAAAAACCATTTTTAGCTATATTAGGTGGAGCAAAAGTATCAGATAAAATTGGTGTTATTGAAAATCTATTAGAAAAAGTAGACAGTTTAATAATTGGAGGAGGTATGGCTTATACCTTTTATAAGGCAAAGGGATATGATGTAGGAACATCTTTATTAGAAGAAGATAAAGTAGATTTAGCTAAAGAATTAATGCAGAAAGCTGAAAATAAAGAAGTTAACCTATTATTACCTGTAGATAATGTTGTAGCGAAAGAGTTTAAGAATGATTCAGAGTATGAAACTGTTGACTCAAATAAAATTCCAGAAGACATGATGGGATTAGATATTGGAAATGGAACAATAGAATTATTTTCAAATGAGATTGAAAATGCAAAAACTATTGTATGGAATGGACCAATGGGTGTATTTGAAATGTCAAACTTTGCTAAAGGAACAAATGCAATAGCTAAAGCTTTAGCAAATTCAGATGCTATCACAATAATCGGTGGTGGAGATAGTGCTGCTGCTGTAGAAAAAACAGGGTTGAATGATAAAATGACTCATATATCTACTGGTGGTGGAGCTTCATTAGAATTATTTGAAGGTAAGGATTTACCAGGTATAGTAGCAATAGAAAATAAATAAGGGGGTTAGATTATGAGAAAACCAATTATTGCAGGAAACTGGAAAATGAATAAAACTATATCAGAAGGTATAGATTTTGTTAACAAGATTAAAGATTTAGGAGATAATACTGATGTTGAAGTATTAGTTTGTGTTCCATTTGTAGCTTTAGATAGTGTAAAAAAAGAATTAGGAATAAGTAATATTAAGCTAGGATCACAAAATATACATTGGGAAGAAAGTGGAGCTTATACTGGTGAAATATCTCCATTAATGCTTAAAGAAATAGGAATAGATTATGCTATTATAGGTCATTCTGAGAGAAGACAGTATTTTAATGAAACTGATGAAACAGTTAATAAAAGAGTAAAAGCTGCTTTGAAATATAATATTAAACCTATAATTTGTGTTGGAGAAACATTAGAAGAGAGAGAAGAAAACAAAGCTGAAGAAAAAGTAAAAACACAAGTGATAAATTCATTAGAAGGAATAAATGAAAATGAAATGAAAGATATAGTATTTGCTTATGAACCTATATGGGCTATAGGAACAGGGAGAACTGCTTCCAGTGAAGATGCAAATGAGATGATATCCTTTATTAGAAATATAATAGAAGAAAAATATAATGAAAAAATAGCAGAGGGAATAAGAATTCAGTATGGAGGCAGTGTTAAGCCAGGTAATGTAAGAGAAATTATGAATCAACCAGATATAGATGGAGCCCTAGTTGGAGGAGCAAGTCTTAAAAAGGATGATTTTACTGACATTGTAAGGTTTTAACAAGGAGGTTAAGTATGTCAAAAAAATTAGCTGCAATAATTATATTAGATGGATGGGGAATAGGTAAAGATTATGAAGGAAATGCCACTAAATTAGCTAATACTCCAAATTTTGATTCGTTTATAAAAAAGTATCCTAACACTAAATTAACAGCTAGTGGTGAAGCAGTGGGATTACCAAAAGGACAAATGGGTAATTCTGAAGTTGGTCATTTAAATATTGGTGCAGGAAGAATTGTATATCAGGAATTGACAAGAATAAATAAATCAATAGAAGATAATTCTTTTTATGATATATCTGAATTCAACAATGCTATAGATAAAGCGAAAAAAAATAATAAAAAATTACATTTATTAGGTTTATTTTCTCATGGAGGAGTTCATAGTCATAGTTCTCATCTTTATGCATTATTGAAGTTAGCAAAGAAAAAAGACTTTTTTAATGTATATATTCATTGTTTTCTAGATGGAAGAGATGTACCTCCTAAGAGTGCATTAAAAGATATAGAAGAATTAGAGGAAAAAATTCAGGAGATAGGAGTAGGGAAAATAGCTACTATTTCAGGAAGATATTATGCAATGGATAGAGATAAAAGATGGGAAAGAACTGAAAAAGCATATAATGCTATGTTATTAGGTGAAGGTTTGGAAGCAAAATCAGCAGAATTGGCTATAAAAAGTTCTTATGAGAATGATTTATCAGATGAATTTGTATTACCTACAGTTATAAAAGAAAATGATAAACCTATTACAATGATAGATGACAATGATTCAATTATTTTTTATAATTTTCGTCCAGATAGAGCAAGACAGATAACTAGAGCAATAGTAGATGAAGAATTTGAAGGATTTAATAGAAGGAAGAAAGTAAAGACAGAATATATAACAATGACTCAATATGATAAAACTATTGAAAATATTAAGATTGCATTTAAACCACAATCATATAAAAATACATTAGGTGAGTATATAAGTAGTAAAGGTATGAGACAATTAAGAATTGCTGAAACAGAAAAATATGCTCATGTAACGTTTTTTTTCAATGGTGGTGTAGAACAAGCTAATCCAGGAGAAGATAGAGTATTAATACCATCTCCTAAGGTAGCAACTTATGATCTTCAGCCTGAAATGAGTGTATATGAAGTTAAAGATAAAGTTATTAAAAAATTAAAGGAAGAAAATTATAATCTTTTAATCTTAAATTTTGCTAATCCTGATATGGTAGGACATACAGGAGATATAGAAGCAACTATAAAGGCTTTAGAATCTGTGGATGAGTGTCTAGGAGAAGTTGTAGATGAAATTGAAAGACAGAATGGAAAGGTTCTTATAACAGCAGATCATGGAAATTCAGAGGAAATGAGAAATCTTGAAACTGGAGATAAATTGACAGCTCATACAACAAATGAAGTTCCATGTATAGTTATCGGAGAAGAAAATGTTGAATTAAGAAAAGGAATTTTGGCTGATATTTCTCCTACAATATTAGATATGATGGGAGAGAGTATTCCCCAGGAAATGACAGGGAAATCACTTATATTAAAAAAATAAATTAAATTTTGAGGAGGAAAATAATATGGACATGATTATTGATATTTATGGAAGAGAAATTCTTGATTCAAGAGGGAATCCAACAGTAGAAGTAGAAGTTAGGACTGAAAATGGAGCTTTTGGTAGGGCAGCTGTACCTTCAGGTGCATCAACAGGAGCTTTTGAAGCAGTAGAATTAAGAGATGGAGAAAAGGATAGATATTTAGGTAAAGGAGTTAGTCAAGCGGTTGAAAATGTGAATGAAATTATAGCTCCTGAGCTTATTGGATTTGATATTACAGATCAAGTTGGAATAGATATGACAATGATAGAGTTAGATGGTACCGATAATAAAGGAAAATTAGGAGCTAATGCAATATTAGGTGTTTCTATGGCAGTTGCAAGAGCGGCGGCAGATACATTAGGGTTAGAATTATATCAATATCTTGGTGGAGTTAATGGTAAAACTTTACCAGTACCTATGATGAATATATTAAATGGTGGAGAACATGCAGATAATAATGTAGACATTCAAGAATTTATGGTAATGCCAGTAGGGGCTGAATCTTTTAAAGAAGGATTAAGAATGGGTTCTGAGATATTCCATAGTCTTAAAAAAGTATTAAAGGAAAAAGGACTTAATACTGCGGTAGGAGATGAAGGTGGATTTGCACCAAATTTATCATCAAATGAAGAAGCACTATCTACTATAGTTGAAGCTATAGAGAAAGCAGGATATAAACCCTATGAAGAAGTACGTTTAGCATTAGATGTGGCTGCTACGGAAATATATGATAAGGAAAGTAAAACATATAATTTAGCAGCAGAGGGTAAGAAATTAACTTCTGAAGAAATGATTAATTTTTATAGTGAATTAGTAGATAAATATCCAATAATCTCAATTGAAGATGGCCTTGATGAAGAAGATTGGGAAGGCTGGAAAATTATGACTGAAAAATTAGGTAACAAAATTCAGATAGTTGGTGATGATTTATTTGTTACTAATACCGAAAGATTATCAAAGGGTATAGAAAAAGGAGCAGCTAACTCAATATTAATTAAATTAAATCAAATAGGTACTATTACAGAAACATTAGATGCTATAGAAATGGCAAAAAGAGCAGGATATACTGCTGTGATTTCTCATAGATCAGGAGAGACGTCAGATAATACCATTGCAGATTTAGTGGTTGCTACTAATGCAGGACAAATTAAGACTGGTGCACCTTCTAGATCAGATAGAGTATCTAAATATAATCAGCTATTAAGATTAGAAGATTATTTATCTTCAACTGCAAGATATGATGGAATTGAAGTATTTTATAATTTAAAATAGATTTATTTAATTAGTTTAATAATATGAACCTTAGGATAAAATATTAATATTCTAAATTTGATAAATAATAAGGACATATGTCCTTATTATTTATTTTACCTGTGAATATCTTATTGATTTTATGCTATGCTTGTGTTAAAATAGGTTTGTTAATCGTATAGTAGGAGGTGGGAATGTGAGTACAGTAGCAATCGTATTTACAGTATTATTGATAATAGCAAGTATAATGTTAATAGTAAGTATCTTATTGCAATCAGGAAAAAGTGCAGGTTTATCAGGTAGTATAGCAGGTGGCGCAGAAAATGTTTGGGGGAAAAAGAAAGGTAGAGGTTATGAAGCTATACTTAGTAGAATAACTACTATTTCAGCTATTACTTTTATACTATCATCATTAATATTGGTTGCAGTACAATAGATAAAAAATTGAATAAAAAAGGAGGCTGTTAAATTGAATCTAATATACTTAGCACCAATAGTTGGTATATTGGCCTTATTATTTGCTCTATATAAAACAAATACAATAAATAGAGTAGATGTAGGTAACGAAAGAATGAAGGAAATTGCTTCTCATATACAAGAAGGAGCTATGGCATTTCTTTCAAGAGAGTACAAATCTTTGTCGATATTTGTAATAGTACTTTTCATAATTTTAACGATAGCTATAGATATACAAACAGCTATATCATTTATAGTAGGAGCTATATTCTCAGCATTAGCTGGTTTTTTTGGTATGAGAGTTGCTACTAAAGCTAATGTTAGAACAGCGAATGCAGCAAAAGAAAATGGAATGAATAAAGCCTTAAGTGTAGCATTCTCAGGAGGAGCAGTAATGGGAATGTCAGTGGTAGGATTAGGATTATTAGGAGTAGGAACATTATATTACTTATTTTCCAATAATGCAGAAGGATTAGAGCAAGCTCAACAAGCAGCTAGTTATATAACTGGATTTGGGCTAGGAGCATCATCAATAGCTTTATTTGGACGTGTAGGCGGAGGTATATATACTAAAGCAGCTGATGTAGGTGCTGACCTTGTAGGTAAAGTTGAAGCGGGAATACCAGAAGATGATCCAAGAAATCCAGCTGTTATAGCAGATAATGTTGGAGATAATGTTGGAGACGTAGCTGGTATGGGAGCTGACTTATTTGAATCATATGTTGGGTCAATCATATCAGCAATTACATTAGGACTTGTAGCTTATGCTGATAATTTTGATATGGCATTAAATGCAGCAGTTTTTCCACTTGTTTTAGCAGCAACAGGTATCATTGCCTCTATTATAGGAACATTTTTTGTAAGAGCGAATGAAAATTCAGATCCACAAAAGTCATTAAATATGGGTACTGCTATAAGTAGTGTTATAACAGTAGTAGTTGCATTTTTCTTAAGTAGAACATTATTAGACTCACTGTCACCTTTTAAAGCAATAGTAATAGGATTATTAGTTGGGCTTATAGTAGCTAAAATTACTGAGTATTATACATCTACAGAACATGGTCCAGTAAAAAGAATAGCTGATGAATCTGAAACAGGATCATCTACTAATATAATTAGTGGATTATCTGTAGGTATGCAATCTACTGCATTTCCTATATTAGTTATTGCTATAGGTATATTATTAGCATACAATGTAGCAGGATTATATGGTATTGCTTTAGCGGCTGTAGGTATGCTTTCTACTGCTGGTATGACTGTAGCTGTAGATGCTTATGGACCTATTGCTGATAATGCAGGAGGTATTGCAGAAATGTGTGAACTTCCTAGTGGAGTTAGAGAAATAACTGATAAGTTAGATGCTGTGGGAAATACTACAGCAGCTATTGGTAAAGGATTTGCCATTGGGTCAGCTGCATTGACATCATTAGCACTATTTGCATCTTATACAAAAGCAGTTGATTTAGAATTAATAAATCTTACTGAGCCTACAGTAATAGTAGGACTTCTTATAGGTGGTATGTTACCATTCTTGTTCTCTGCTATAACAATGAAGGCAGTAGGGAAAGCAGCATTTAGTATGATAGAAGAAGTTAGAAGACAATTTAAAGCAATTCCTGGACTTATGGAAGGAAAAGCTAAACCAGAATATAGAAAATGTGTTGATATAAGTACATCAGCAGCTCTTAAGGAAATGATTATTCCTGGTGTTTTAGCAGTTTTAGCACCATTAGCTACTGGTATTATTCTTGGTAAAGAAGCATTAGGAGGATTATTGGCAGGAGCCTTAGTTACTGGAGTTCTTATGGCAATATTCATGGCTAATTCTGGTGGTGCATGGGATAATGCTAAAAAGTATATTGAAGAAGGAAATCATGGAGGAAAAGGTAGTGAAGCTCATAAAGCAGCTGTTGTTGGAGATACAGTAGGAGATCCATTTAAAGATACTTCTGGACCTTCAATTAATATACTTATAAAACTTATGACTATTGTTGCATTAGTATTCGCACCATTATTTATATAGATATCAAATTTTTAAAGGGACGATCAGAATATGATGGTTCCTTTAATATTTAGTTTGATATATTTATAATTATACTTAATATAAAATAGTAAATAAAATATCGAAGAAAGGGTAAATATATTAATAGAGTAAGTAATTTGGAGGGATACAATGAATAGTAAGGAAAAATTAGTAGAATTTATGAAAGAACAAGCATATAAACCAATGAATAAAAATGAATTGGCAGATATATTTGATATTGATAAAGGTCAGTTGAAAGATTTCTATAAAGTGTTAGATGAAATGGAAAAGGAAGGACATATAGTTAGAACACGAGAAGAAAATTATGGTGTACCAGAAAAAATGAATCTAGTACTTGGAAAAATACAAGGTAATGCTAAAGGTTTTGGGTTTCTTATACCAGAAAATAATGAATTTAGAGATGTATTTATTTCTCCTAATGATATGAATGGGGCTTTGCATAATGATAAGGTTTTAGTTAGATTAAATAAAATAGGATCTGATAATAAGAAACCTGAAGGAGAAGTAATTAGAATAATTGAACGGGGAAATAAAAAGATTGTAGGTACATATGAAAAAAGTAAGAATTTTGGATTTGTTGTTCCTGATGATGAAAAGATGAGTATGGATATATTTGTTCCAAAAAGTCAAAGTAATGGTGCGAAGCATGATGATAAAGTAGTAGTAGAAATAAGTAAATGGCCAGAAAAGCGTAGGAGTCCTGAGGGAACTATTATAGAAATATTAGGTAATGTACACGATGTGGGAACAGATATATTATCCATAGTTAGAAAATATAATTTAAATGAAAGTTTTCCAAAGGAAGTTATTCAAGAAGCAGAAAATATTAGAGAAGAAATACCTGAATCAGAAATTAATAGAAGATTGGATTTAAGAGAAGAAACTATTATCACAATAGATGGAGCAGATGCAAAAGATTTAGACGATGGAGTATCTATTGAGAAATTAAGTAATGGAAATTATAAGTTAGGGGTACATATAGCAGATGTTACTCATTATGTAAAGGAAAATTTAGAATTAGATAAGGAAGCTTTAAAAAGAGGAAATAGTGTATATTTAGTAGATCGAGTAATACCAATGTTACCTAAAAGATTATCTAATGGAATGTGTAGTTTAAATCCACATGTACCGAGATTGACTTTAAGTGTATTGATGATAATTGATAACAATGGAAACGTAAAGGAAAGTAAAATACGTGAATCAGTTATAGAGAGTAAGGCTCGTATGACATATAAGGATGTATCAGATATATTAGAGAATGAAAATAAAGAATTGATGGAAAAATATAGTGAATTTATAGATGATTTTAAGATAATGTCTGAATTAAGTAAGATTCTTAGAGATAGACGAGAAAGAAGAGGGAGTATTGATTTTGATTTTGATGAAGCTAAAGTAATATTAAATGAGGAAGGTAAAGCTATAGATGTAAAAAAATATGAAAGAAGAATTTCTAATAGATTGATAGAAGAATTTATGTTAGTATGTAATGAAACTGTAGCCGAATATATGTATCATACTGAGACACCATTTATATATAGAACCCATGAAGATCCTGATGACGAGAAAATAGAGGAATTCAAGAAGTTTATATATAATTTTGGTTATGAGCTTAAAACAGAAGATGATTTACACCCAAAAGAGCTTCAAAGTCTTTTAGAAAAAATAGAAGGTAAAAAAGAAGAGACTATAATAAATACGATAATGTTAAGATCATTAAAGAAAGCTGAATATAGTACACATAAGAAAGGACATTTTGGATTAGCAGCTAAATATTATACTCATTTTACTTCACCGATTAGAAGATATTCTGATTTGATGATTCATCGAATAATAAAATGGTTTATAAATAATGAGATAAATGATACCAAGTTAGTAAAATTAGAGAAGAAACTTCCTAAAATAGCTGAACAAACATCAGCAACAGAAAGAATTGCAGATGGAGCTGAAAGAGAAACAAATGAATTGAAAATGGTTGAATATATGAGTGAAAGATTAGGAGAAGTATATGAAGGAATAATATCAGGAGTAACTTCATTTGGATTATTTGTAGAATTAGATAATACCATAGAAGGATTAGTACATGTAAGTACATTAACTGATGGATATTATATTTATGATGAATTAAATTATAGTCTTGTAGAAGAGAGAACTAAGAAAACTTATAGGATAGGTGATGTAGTAAAAATTAAAGTAGCAAATACGAATATAGCTAAAAGAGAGATAGATTTTTTATTAGTTAATAATGATTAGTAATTAGCATATGTTAAAGGGGGAATTTAATGGGTGGGATAATTGAAGGAATTAAGATAAGTTTTCATGCGATTATCGTGGGAAACTCTAAAAATATTATTGACAAATTTAATAAATTCTGATATCATGTAATGTGGACTTTTAAAAAAGCTTTGTAGGTGAGTTTATGGCAAAAGAAAATGTAAAAATTATTGCAAAAAATAGAAAAGCAAGACATGAATACTTTATTGAAGAAGTATATGAAGCAGGTATTGCCTTGACTGGTACTGAAGTTAAATCAATCAGACAAGGAAAAGTGAATATTAAAGAAAGTTTTGCATCTATTGATAATGGTGAAGCATATATTAATGGTATGCATATAAGTCCCTATGAGCAAGGTAATATTTATAATAAAGATCCATTAAGAAAGAGAAAACTTCTTTTGCATAAAAGAGAAATAAGGAAGCTTATTGGTTATACTTCTCAACAAGGTTATTCTCTTGTACCTTTAAATGTTTATTTAAAGAATGGATTAGTGAAATTGGAAATAGCTATATCAAAAGGTAAGAAATTATATGACAAGAGACAAGATATTGCTAAGAGAGATGCCCAGAGAAGAATGCAAAAGCATATGAGTCCTAAGAATTATTAATATGGGGGCGAAATGGCTTCGACGGAGGTACGGAGTATGGAGTAGCCGGAGGTTGTCGCCAAACAACCTAAAAAGTGGCAACTTAAAGTAAACGCAAACGATAATTACGCATTAGCTGCCTAATAAAAGCAGCTCGCTTACTCTAATAGTCCCGCATATTAGAGAATAAGCGCCATTTTAAGCGGGGCCCTGCTTGAGGGTTTCTTCGACCTTAAGTTAGTATAATTGAAGATAGTTTATTATGTATCTTGTTGTTGGGAGATATAATAAACGAATACAAATCAACAACTGTTTCGGGAGAAGCTCCATATGAAGTGCTTTCGGACGTGGGTTCGATTCCCACCGCCTCCACCATAATATAAAAGCCTTGATTTTATAAATGTGAACTGAAGCATAAGATGGCCATTTGGTCAACTTATGCTTTTTTTATTGTTTAGTAAAGTTTATTTAGTAGAAGATTTAAATTATTTATAAATACTGAGGTTTAGCCAGTTTAAACCAATTTTGATAACATGGATTTTTAAATTATAGAAATAAATATAAATAAATTAAAACTATTTATGTACTTTTTACGAATATAATAATAGATATATATAATATTAAGACATGAATATAGATGGTGAAATATGGATAGGGATAAAAAACTAATAAAAAAATTAAAAAGAATTCAGATAAGAATGCTGCTAATGAACTTGTTTCTATATATTATAAAGAAGTATATGCCTATGTATATAAGCAGACTATGAATAAAGGATTATCTATGGATTTAACTCATGAAATCTTTATAAGTATATTAAAATCCATAGATAACTATGATGAAAAGAAAGCTTCTTTCAGAACTTGGCTATACAGAATATCCACTCATCGTTTAGTAGATTACTATCGTTCTGAAAATTATAAATATAATAGAGGAAAAGTTCCTATTGATGATGTTGTCATATATGCTAAGGAAGATTTTGAGGTTGCAGTAGAAAATATAATTCGTATAGTAAATAATCTGAATTTTTCATCACAGCAAATATTTAGATTAAAGATTTTTGCAGACTATACCTTTTTCGAGATATCAAAAGTATTAGAAATACCAGAGTCTACAGTTAAGACAAGGTATTATTCAATGATTAGAAAGATAAGAGAGTATTTTAAGGAGGGATAACATGAAAGTGGATATGCCAAATGAAGAGGAGATAAAGATTGAAATAGAAAATATTATAAAATTTGGTGTAAGAGAAAGTGAATCATTTTATTATTATTTAAAAAATATGTACATGCAAATAGGAATTAGATATTTATTTCGTGACGGTGTAGAAATTATTTTTACTATATTATTAGTATCATCTATTCTACTCTCAGCAATTAAAGGTAATAGTATATATTTTATGAAAAATATTGAAGCTATATATGTTTATTTGTTTACAGTTTCACCCATATTATATCTAACAATGTGTATTTTAAACTTCATCAATGCAAAACAGAATAAAACTTATGAGATAGAAATGACATGTAAATATAATATTTATCAAATATCAGCTTTCAGAATGCTTGTATTTAGTATTATGTGTATTTTCTTTAATTTTTTCTTTGTATATATAGTTGTCTATTTCTATGAAAATGTAAATTATCTAAATGCTTTCATAATTTCAATAGCATCATTGTTTCTGTTTTCTACAATCTTTTTATTTACAATGACTAGAATTAAATCTAGATTAATAAAGCATTTTATTATCTTAGGCTGGATAGTGTTCAATTTAACCCTATATATTTTAAAAATAGATTTTTATATTCAATTACTAAATAGTATCTCCATTTACATATCGCTTATAGTAGCTATTGGTTCTATATGTATATATAAAAAGACTTCAAAGACTTATTATATTTAGAAATAGAGAGGGGATGATTTAAATGTTGATAATGAATAATGTAAGTAAAAGCTATGGTAGGTTTTTAGTTCTAGAAAATATAAATATTGAATTTACAAATGGTATATATGGTTTATTGGCACCAAATGGAGCAGGTAAGACTACTTTAATTAAGATGTTGACTACCTTGATTTTCCCAAATGAAGGAGAAATACTCTATAATGGCACAGATATTTTTGCCGAGGGAGATGAATACAGAGATATATTAGGTTATTTGCCTCAAGAATTTGGATATTATAAAAATTATAGTCCTAGAAAATTCCTTCATTATATATCCGTATTGAAAGGGATAGATAGAAATAAGACAAAAAAGAAAATAGAGGGACTTTTAAAGTTAGTTGGTCTAGAAGATGTAGCTAATAAAAAGATGAGGAAATTCTCAGGAGGAATGATTCAGAGAGTTGGTATAGCTCAAGCTATGCTCAATGACCCTAAAATTCTCATATTAGACGAACCTACAGCTGGATTAGACCCAAAGGAAAGAGTACGCTTTAGAAATCTATTGACACAATTATCTAGAGAGAGGATAGTTATTCTTTCTACACATATTGTCTCGGATATAGAGTCAATAGCCAATGAGATAATTATGATAAAAGATAAAAAAATCCTACACAAAGATAATTTGAAAAATATATGTAAAATACTTGACGGGAAGGTCTATGAAACCAAACTTGATTTTGACCAAGTTTTAAATTTTAGAAATGAGTATTTCTTTCTATCAGAAAAACAAGAAGATGGTAGCATGAAAATCAAATTTATATCTGAAAGGAAGATGAATTTGTAGATTTTAAAGGGAAATATCAAGAAGTTAAGAAAGAAGCAGATAAGTATATTAAATCTAGAGAGGATCTTAAAAAAGCAGGTATAACAAATTATGATGAATTTGATAGTATAGATATAGAAAATAAGGAACTTCGTAGGATTTGTGATGATGTATTATTTGAAAAAAATATAGATGCTTTTTGGGAATTGCAAAGTATGGAAGATCTTATACGAGATTATGAAAATAAAGAAGAATGCATGATGATTGTGGCATCAAATAAAAAGCAAGAACTAAGAATCAAAGGAATATTGGAAAAGAGTTTAGAGACCTCTGTCTTTAGTAGCGTAATATTTGACAATTACAATACACTAATAAAATCTGTAGTCGCAACTATATTGTTATGTTTAATGTTTATGATAACTCCAATATATTTAATAGATAATAAGGATAAGATAAGTTATATTCAGTATACGTCTAAAATAGGAAGAAAAATATTTGAAAAGAAGATAATTGCAGGAATTTTGGCATCTTTTATAGTAGTAACTTTACAGCTCATATCTTTCTTTATTATATATTCTTTAAATAATACATCTATGTTTTTAAATTCCAATATAAATTCAATATATAGTACTATTATCTCTTGGTATGATTTGACATTTATTCAATATATATTTCTGACAGTAGTAGGGATTTATATATTAGCTTTTGTTCTAGCTTTGATATCCATGTTGGTTTCTAGTATAGGTAAAAGCTATATAACTGTAATAGGTATTCAATTGCCTATAGCGTTATTTAGTTTCACAATATTTTTAGGATATTTGATACATTTTATGACAGATATTAGGTATCCAAAGTATTTTCTAGGCTTATCTTATATTACATTAATACTTATTAATACTATATCTATGAAAATAAGATGGAAAAGAGAGAGAAAAGCGGATATCTTATATTAGAAATATACATGGAGCTAAAACTTCTAATTCATAAATAACACTGTGAACCATTTTCTTTTGAAGCTCCCACTTCTATAAGTGGTGACTGATTCACCTTCCTAGGATTTACATTTTACTGTAATGAAGATAGTAAGAAACAATTTTAAATTGGTATGAAGAATAATTTTGCTTAAGTTAACAAAAACGATTTGGTCATCCAGTAAAAAAACAGATCAAGAACAATTATCATTTTTAAATGAGGCAGAAAAAGAGTTACGTTATGAAAAGGAAGAGCCTAGCGTTGAAGAAATTACCTATAAGTGAAGAAAGTCAAAAGGATTGAACAAAAAATCTTTGATGAGCTTTCAGTAGATACAATAGAAATATACTATACCAGAGAAAGAAAAGATCTCTTCTGCTTGCGATAATGAACTTCATGAAAGGTGTGGTTTATTTGGCGCTTATAAATAAAAAGATTGAGAATAGAATGTATGGACTCTTATATTGGTTTTGGGAATTATGTTTGCTATTGGTATTTTTATTATATCGTTTAAAGTTTCATGGAAAATCTTGTTTTTAATCTCTGTTGTATTGAGTTTGATTTGTATGGGGTTATTATAAAAAGTAGAAACTAAGATAATTTTTATTGAACTAATTAGAAGCAGAAAAACCACTTATTCAAATATTATCATCTGATTATGACATTATAAATACTTATGATTTTATAATAGATGAAAGTAATTACAAGATTAAACTTGAGAAAGATAATATATTAGAAGTTAATAAATGTTTATTTTTTGAATCAGATAGTATAACTATTACTTTGAAACCTCTTAATTAAAAAACTAAATACAATCTAAATATTTACAGGAATCAAATATGAACATTTAAATTCATTAATGCATATATTGGTATTAGGCTTACACTAGATAAGCTAATATATAAAATTAAAAGGAGGCACATATATGTCTGGTAGAAGAGGTATTGGAGGAATATTTGATGGATGTAATTCTGAATTGTTATTCTTCTTTTTATTACTTGTAGTATTATTTAGTTATGGTTATGGAGGACATTGTGGATATTAATATCCTATAAAAAAGAATCCAAGAAGTACTAGTGTTACATTAAAGAAGTTATTATAGGTTGACATGGAAAAATTTATACAATGAAAAAAGGACCAACTTTGATTCAATGGTAGTATCCCAATATACCATTACAAAGGAGGTCTTTTTTTTATTTCACCTTTTTATTGCTATATGAATAATAATAAATAGTATAGTTAAATTATGTGAGGTGATTACTATTAATTCTTTCAAGAGTAGAAAGTTCAAAGATGACATACCTTCCAACACAATCAATAAAATACGTGGGCTATTAAATGATACAGGAATTTTTACGATAGAAGAAAACTGGAAAAACTCAGCTAAAGGATTTCATTCAGTTACAATTAAAATACCCAATACTAATTTACAAACTAATGGAAAGGGAACTAGCTATGAATATGCTCTTGCTAGTGGATATGCAGAACTACTAGAACGACTACAGAATCAGGCACAGTTCAGACTTTCAGTAGATATTAGTCCTGAAGCTTTGAAGTATAGGGATTTTTATTATGCTCCAGATGAAGAATATGTAGATATAGACGAGATATTGGCAAGTGATGAAGATTGGATAGTTTATCAGATAGATAAATTAGACACATATTCAGGTAAAAAAGATCTATTAAATCATTGGAAGATGATGTCTGATGAAGATTCAGATAAAGATTTTGTCACTCTACCATACATGAATATTAATAATGATAAAATATCTCATATACCAGTAAAGATGATTTCTAAGCTTTATATGTCTAATGGTATGTGTGCTGGAAATTCAATGGAAGAGGCTTTAGTTCAGGGGATATCTGAAATATTTGAAAGAGCAGTTAATAAAGAGATAATTAATAATAGAATAACCCCTCCTACTATTCCTAGATATGAAATAAACAAGTATCCAAGACTTGATAATATGATTTCTGAAATAGAATCAAGTGGAAATTTTAAAGTGATTATTAAGGATTGCTCCTTAGATAAAGGGTATCCTGTTACAGGTGTCATACTTATAAATAAAGATAATAATTCATATTTTGTAAAATTTGGTTCTCATCCTAAATTTGAAATTTCTTTAGAAAGAACATTGACTGAGCTATTACAAGGTCAAGATGTGAAAAACATGATGGGAATTACTGAGTTCTCTTATATGAATCATATAGATGATGCAGATAATTTGATGGGAATATTAGTTAATGGTTCTGGGCGCTATCCAAAAGAATTTTTTGAAACAGAACCAAGTTATACATTTGAAAGTATACAAGATGTAGGTGAGGCTACTAATAGAGATATGTTAGAATATTTGGTTAACATATTATATAAAGAAAACTATGAAGTATTCATCAGAGATGTATCTTATTTGGGATTTCCTAGTTATCATGTTATTGTACCAGGATTTAGTGAAGTGGAAGAAGTAGTAGATACATTATCCTTAGATAAATATTTAGAATTTAGAAAAGTAAAGAGTCTAATACGAAAACATAATAATTTAGAATTTGAGGATATCGAGAATATAATAAAACATTTGAAAAAGTATAATGGTAACGGATTAGTAGTGCAATTTTTAAATTTACCTACTTCAAATATTTTCCCATGGTACTATACTAGTTTAGATCTTTTTGTGGGAGCGTTATATTATAAAATAAGAGATTATAATAATGCTTATTTGCATTTTGATAACTACGTGAAGAAGCTAAGATATATACCTATAAATCAACAGTACAATAATATGATGCAAAACTATTACAAATGTGCTAGAGACTATATAGGATGTCGTATAGATAATAAGAAAAGGGAAGAAATTATAGAATTCCTAAGTAATTTCTATCCTAATAATATTATAGCAGGTGTCATAGGTGATATAGAAAATAATGATGAGATTTTGAAAAAGTATGGAGAACTAGAATGTTGGAACTGTAATAAATGTAGACTAAAAAATAATTGCTCTTATCAAGAGGTTGAGAAAATATATAGATTATTGAAAGATAAGTATAATGAATCAAATATAGATCAGTGCCAATTGAAAGGGTTATTAAAAAAAAGTAATATAAATTATAAGAGGAGGCAATAATTTTATGGTCTGCTTGTATATGTGTAGGGTTCATATTATATACATCATAACATGAACCTCATATTTAGATTTTGTGAGTTATTATCTCATTGGACACATAGCATTCATTGAGTACATAGAATGCATAGGGTTCATAGAGTGCATAGGGTTCATAGCCATCATAGCATTTATAGCATGCATTGATTGAGTTGGTTGCATTACACATGTCTGCATTGGAATCATAGCATATCGTGGATATTCTTTACAATTGTAATCCTTTTCCACTATTGGCACCTCCTTATTTTATCTACTAACATTTTATGTAGAATACATTCTATTGACACTTAATTAACTATATTTATACAAAAAAATACAAGATAGAGTGCTTTTGTAAAAAGTATGTATTCTAAAATCACGTCTTCTTCTAGAAAGAATATAATATTGTGAGTGAATAAAAGGAAAAATTACAAGGAGGAGTATAATGTCAATAAATAAAGCTATTAATATGTTGGTTTATGAAATTAAGTCAACTAGAGAATTCCAGGAATTAAAAAGAGCTAAGGATAAATTAAGTAACTATGAAAGTTTGAGTAGAGAAATTCAATCTCTTCAAGATAAACAAATAGAAATAGTAAATTCAAAGAGATCATCGAAAGAAAAGGAAAGAAAAATGATGGAATTAAATAGAAAATTTGAAGAGTTATCAAGTAATCCCGAGGTAAGTGAAATGATCAAAGCAGGAAATAAATTTAATAAGATGATGAGTAATGTATATAAAGATTTAGGTAAGATGTTAGATTCTGAGTTTTGATTATATAATTAATAATGATAAAAGTCCTAAGGTATTACCTTAGGACTTTTATCATTATTAATAGTAAGGATATCTACCGAAACCACGTTTTCTTCTAAATCCCCTTCTACCGAAAGGTCTTCTCCAAAGTGCTACCACTAATAAAAACCATAATAATAAGCTTGAACCACTCACATATTGACTTCTACTTATAGATGATGGATAAGAATTACTTTCATCTATTTCTACTAAATTTCTTAGGTGAGAAATATCAGAAGAATGACTCCCTTCTGAAAACATATTCATTTGAGATAGTGATTCTAAGTTTTTCATGTGTTGAGCTTTAATTTCATTTGGAACTTCTTTTTGAACTCTTTCTATTTCTACATAAAGTTCGCTATCAGATATATTTTCATATTGTGATGAATATTTTTCTAATTCATTTAATACAGATTCATCGTAAAATAGTCTGTTAAACATATATCCAAAGTTATTGGACATTAAATAAACCTCCTTTCATAGTGAATGCTATACTGATTAGATTAGAAATTATGATTAGGAAATTCGTAAAATTTTTTTTCCTCCATAGCTATAGGGTTTTCAATAAGTGTGGAACCTTTGAAATTATGATCATGGAAAAATACACAGGATGATACCCCTGTAAATCCATGAACATGCCCTATAATATTACCATTTTGATCTTTTACTAGAATGGGGGGACCAGTTTCAACTTCAATTTCATGGAAATGATTAAAGAAGAAATCAGAGTTCACACTCAAGATATGAACATGTCCTCCTGGTCTTTCAATCACAGGACCAGTAACTCCTGCAAATCTATGATTATGAAGTAAGTTTGGACTGTCCTCGGGAGCACTTAACATCGTGCTTCCTAAAAACTCATGAACATGGGTTTGAAATTCATCACATATTTTTTCTTTCTTAGTCAATCTTTACCCCTCCTTTCTTGAGCTAGTACATAATATGCTAGAATAAATAAATTGTTCATAAAATTTTATATGGTTAAATAAGAAATCACTCTATTAAGAAATAAATATAATTACTATACGTCAATTTAAATAAAGTAAAGATTAAATTTAATTAAGATATATTCAGATAGATAGGAGCGTGAAATAGCACAAAGCTACTGAGTAGTAACATTAGAAATAATTATGAATATATTATAGTGAAATATAAAATTTAAAGGAGGGAATATAATGAGTGAAGTAAAAAGTTTATTCGGAGGACTTGGTGGATTTGGAGGCTTCGGAGAAGGAAGTGAATTATTATTTTTCTTTTTATTGCTAGTAGTACTATTCAGTTTTGGTGGATTCGGTGATTTTGGTAAATATTAAATGAAATATATAGTCTATATCAGAGGTTAACTCAAAAGGGTGGTACGATATTGTACCACTTCTTATTTTAATACATAGTGCAAATTAAGACCAGCTAGTAAAAGTCAATAGAAAAAATTAAAAAACATGAAAAAACTATGAATA
>NZ_WSFU01000025.1 GCF_016820635.1 Anaeromonas gelatinilytica
TTATCCCAATCAATGGCTAACGCCTCACTAGACATAACAGATCATTCCTCTCATATTTTATATCTGATATTCTAGCAAAACTTTTTATCATAGACTAGGCAGAAATTCTTTGACGGTTACTAAAATTTGCCTTTCGTTCTACTGACCTTAACGAGATTAAAAAGACCCTTGCCTTTTTCGGCGTTGACCCAGAGGACGAAAACAATCAGAAGCGACTGCGTGATTTAGAAAACGGGCAATGCCTTATCAGTGATTTATATGGTCGTGTCGGTGTGATACAGTTCCACCCTGTTTTGAAGAATTGTTACACGCCTTTGATACTAGACCGCCTATGCGAAAAGAGGTGTAAGTGTGAAACCATCAATATTAAATAGAATAAAATCAAGCTGGACGCTGAAACGTCTAGGTAAGGTGGCAATGACAGTGGCTTTCACGCTTGTGATTGCCATTTTTCTTTTAGCCACACTTGGAACGGTGGTTCAAGCTGCGGGCTTAGTAGATGATACGGTCAATACAGCCAACGAATACAGTAAATATCCACTGGATAATTACCAACTGGACTTCTATGTAGACAATAGCTGGGGCTGGTTACCGTGGAACTGGTCGGACGGAATTGGAAAACAGGTTATGTATGGCTTATATGCCATTACAAATTTTATTTGGACGATTAGCCTATATGTTTCCAATGCAACAGGATTTTTGGTACAGGAAGCCTATTCCTTAGACTTCATTTCCGCAACTGCCGATTCCATCGGTAAGAATATGCAGACCCTTGCAGGAGTTACGCCTAGTGGATTATCAACAGAGGGATTCTATGTTGGATTCCTCTTAATCTTGATTTTGGTTCTTGGGATTTACGTTGCCTACACAGGACTGATTAAAAGAGAAACCACAAAGGCGATTCATGCCATAGTGAATTTTGTTATGGTCTTTATCCTATCGGCTTCCTTTATTGCTTATGCTCCCGACTACATTAAGAAAATCAATGACTTTTCATCAGACATCAGTCATGCCAGCTTATCACTGGGTACAAAAATTGTCATGCCCCATTCAGATAGTCAAGGCAAGGACAGTGTGGATTTGATACGTGACAGCTTATTTTCCATACAGGTACAGCAACCGTGGCTATTACTTCAATATAACAATTCGGATATTGAATCTATTGGGGTTGATAGAGTGGAAAGTTTGCTCTCAATCAGTCCAGATTCCAATAATGGCGAAGACAGAGAAAAAGTTGTTGTTGAAGAAATTGAAGACAGAAACAATACCAATCTAACCATCACAAAGACCATCAACCGCTTAGGTACTGTCTTCTTCCTCTTTGTCTTCAATATCGGGATTTCTATATTCGTATTCCTATTAACAGGAATCATGATTTTCTCGCAGGTACTTTTTATCATCTATGCCATGTTTCTACCTGTAAGCTTTATTTTAAGTATGATTCCGTCCTTTGATGGTATGTCAAAACGAGCCATTACCAAACTCTTTAATACTATTTTGACACGAGCTGGAATTACATTGATTATTACAACAGCCTTTAGTATTTCAAACATGCTCTATACCTTATCGACGGGTTATCCGTTTTTTCTCATTGCCTTTCTACAGATTGTAACCTTTGCAGGAATCTACTTCAAACTGGGTGATTTAATGAGTATGTTCTCCCTACAAAGTAACGATTCTCAAAGTGTGGGAAGTCGTATGATGAGAAAACCTCGTATGCTTATGCACGCTCACATGCACCGACTACAGCGTAAACTTGGACTCTCTATGACTGCTCTAGGAGCTGGCTCTGCCATTGCCAGTGCTTCTAAGAAAACAAAGTCGGGTTCGGGAAGTTCTGCGAGAACACAAGCAGATCACTCACGACCAGACAAACAGGAAAAAGCGTCGCTTGGAAAACGTGTCGGTCAAACATTCGGTACGGTGGCTGATACCAAAGATAGAATTGTGGACACTGCTGGCAATTTGAAAGAACAGGTTAAGGATTTGCCGACCAATGCAAGTTACGCAGTATATCAAGGAAAAACTAAAGTAATAGATAATGTCCGTGACTTGACAACCAGTATCTCACAAACCAAAGCGGATAGAGCCAGTGGTCGCAAGGAACAGCAGGAACAAAGACGAAAAACTATTGCGGAACGTCGGGCAGAAATGGAACAGGCCAAACAGAAAAAACAGCCTGCTTCTACAACTCATGCAAGACCTAGCACCAGACAGGAAACCCATGAGAAACCTACTACAGGACAGGAACAATTCCATGAGCATCCTACTGCTCGACAAGAGAAATCCCATAACAGAGAAACAATCGTACAGACTTCAAACAGGAAATCACAACAAGTAAAACAAGAGCGTCCTATTTTACGACATACATTCTGTACCAACTATGCAAATTTGGGTATGAACCCGAAAGCATTGCAGTACATCATGGGGCACGCAAATATAACCATGACATTGAACTATTACGCACACGCAACATTCGATTCCGCAATGGCAGAAGTGGAACGTTTGGAAAAAAGAAAACAACAGGAGCGTCTTGTTGCTTAGTAGTAGAAATGAATTTACTACTTATTTACCACTTTTTACAGCTAGCACATAAGGAAATATGCAAAGAAACGTGAAGTATCTACCGACAGTAAAAATGCTCGAAGCCCATTAGAATAAGGCTATAAGAGCATATAAGAATATATAAAAAGATAGTCAGAAATTTATACTATGTTTATTTTAGGGAAAGTGAAATAATAAGAGTTATAAATATAATTTGTGGAATAGTAATAATATACTATGGATTAAAGCTCGGATATAATTTTATTCAAATGATATAGATATTGCAATGGGGGTATAAAGTGGAATTTACTTTAGTATTAATAATATTTCCTGTAGCTGTAATTCTTTTATCTATGATAGTAACAGGAATAGTTAAGAAATTTTATATAATGCCTATAATTACATTCTTAATATTTTTAATTCTTACATATACTGTGTTTAATGAAAGTTTTTTTATTTGGGTAATAGTATATGCTATATTATCTTTAATAGTGAGTGTAACTATTAAATTTGTAGTAGAAAAAGATAATAAGAATAAAGTATAAAATAAAATCTCATAGAGGTTTTATTTTGTTTATTAGAGAATATATACTATATATAAATAAACAAAAAAATAATTGGGAGTGATAATATGCCTAAATTAGTAGCTATAACAGGAGCAGGTATATCTAAGGCTAGTAATATACCCACATTTGTTGAAATGGGAAATTTAAGAGATAAATTGAGTAGAGATTATTTTCATAAGAATCCAGAGGATTTTTATCAATCATTATTAGAGATGAAGAAATTAATAGATATAGCAGAGCCTAATGATGCTCATAAAGTATTATTTGAATATGATGTATCTATAATAACTATGAATATAGATGGTCTTCATTCAAAGGCAGGAAGTAAGGATGGGATAGAAGTCCACGGTAATTTAGATTTTGTTTATTGTAATAGATGTAATAAAGAATATGATTTTAACAAGGTATTGAAAGGTATTAAATGTCATAAGTGTGGAGAGATTTTAGATACTAATGTAGTTTTATATGGAGATAATATAAAAGATTTTCATAAAGCTATAGATTTAGTGGTATCTAGTGATAGAATATTGGTAATAGGAACTAGTTTTTATACATCTACGGTTAATTATCTAGTATCAATTGCAAGAACTAATGAGATACCTGTTGATATAATTAATGAACAAGCAGAGATTAATGTTAGAAAGTATTTAAAAGAACTTTTTCAATAAAATTAAATAGTAGGAAGTGAAATTATGGGCGAAGGATTTTTTAAAAGTATACAAGAGAATCCAATTATTGCTGCGGTGAATAATGAGGATAATTTAGAGAAAGCTATAGAGTCACCATCAAATATTATATTTCTTTTAACTGGTAATATATTCAATTTATCCTATATGGTAAATGCTATAAAGAATAATGATATGGATGTATATATTCATGTTGATTTAATTGAAGGTTTCTCTAAAGATATTGTAGCACTGGATTATATAAATAAAAATATAAAGCCTGATGGAATAATAACTACAAAAAATAATTTGATTAGATATGCTAAAAATATAGGAATATTTGCTATACAAAGATTATTTTTATTAGATTCTTTATCTTTAGAAACAGGAATAAAATCTATAAAATCTATGCGTCCTAATGCAATAGAATTACTTCCAGGAGTAATGCCTAAAGTAACTAAAATAATTCATGAAAAGACAAATGTACCAGTTATTACTGGAGGGTTAATAATGGATAAATCTGATGTTATAAATAGTCTTAGGGCTGGAGCTATTGGTATATCTACAAGCAAAGAAGATATCTGGTATATGTAAATAGTATAATTATTTGTTTTTATGACAATACTCATTTAAAAAGCTTTAAAGGGTGAGTATATGAGAATACCTAATCATATAGGAATAATTCCAGATGGAAATAGAAGATGGGCAGTTAGTCAAGGATACACAAAGGAAAAAGGATACAATCATGGATTAGAGCCAGGCTTAGAATTGTATAAATTATGTAAAAAGACTGGCATAAAGGAAATAACATATTATGGCTTTACGATGGATAATACTAAAAGACCTCCTACACAGACTAAGGCTTTTCAGAAGGCGTGTGTGGATTCAGTAAAAATGCTATTGAAAGAAGATGCTAATCTATTAGTAATAGGAAATAGCAGTTCTTCTATGTTTCCTAAAGAATTAGTAGAATATACTACTAGAAGAATCATAGGGAATGGTGGTATAAAGGTTAATTTTTTAGTAAATTATGGTTGGCAATGGGATTTAAAGAATATTATAGAGAATGAAAATAATAATATTCATAATAGGATTAAGTCAAATGATGTATCAAGAATAGATTTGATAATTCGATGGGGTGGAAGAAGAAGATTAAGTGGATTTTTACCGGTTCAATCAGTATACTCTGATTTTTATGTTATAGAAGAATTATGGCCTGATTTTAAAGAAGAACACTTTCATGAAGCACTTAATTGGTATGATAAACAAGATATAACTTTAGGAGGATAAAGTCTAGAAAAATCTAGGCTTTTTTTAAATACATACATATTGACAGTTATCTATGTGTATATTATGATAAACATATAGATGGATATAAATATATATTAGAAGGGAGGGTTATATGGAGGATAAAATAAGAATATTTAAAGCACTATCAGATAAAAATAGATTACTTATATTGGATATGTTATCCTGTGGTGAATTATGTGCTTGTGATATTATGGATGGACTTAATTTAACTCAGCCAACAATATCCCATCATATGAAAATATTACAAGAGGCTAATTTAGTAATAGGAGTAAAGAAGGGAAAATGGATGGTATATTCGATTAATAGAGATAAAGTAAAAGAATTAACATCATATATAAAAGAAGTTACATCTAATAAGGATAAATGTATATGTAAAAGTATAAAGAGCAGCTGTAGTATTGAAGAGTAAAAGAAAGGATGTTTTCTATGAGAATAATTATAGAAAAAAATGCAATAGAATTTATAAAAGAAAAGGGTGGAGCTGTCACTATAAGACATAGTAAAAAGGGATGATGTCATACAGGCACAGTAGATGTTCCTGGAATACATTTAGGAAAGCCAGAGAATAGTCTGGAAGACTATTTAGAGAAGAAAGAAAAAGATGTAATTATATATATAATCAAAAACATTAAATTAGCTGATGATGAAATTAAAATAAGTTTATCTAGACTTTTTAAATGTAAAAAGCTCAGTATAGAAGGAGTATTAGTTAATAAATAATAAGGGGGAATAATATGTCAGAAAATAATAATGGAGGATTAGATTTTTTTAGTAGATATTTAACTGTATGGGTTGCTATATGTATTATAGTGGGAGTTTTAATAGGACAATTTATATCTGTTATACCAGAATTTTTAAGCAATTTTGAATATGCCAATGTATCAGTACCAGTGGCAATATTGATATGGCTGATGATTTATCCAATGATGTTAAAGATAGATTTTTCAAGTATAGTAGAGGCTACCAAAAAACCTAAAGGATTAATTATAACATCAACAACTAATTGGCTCATAAAGCCCTTTACTATGTATTTGATAGCTGCATTTTTTTTAAAGATAGTTTTCCAGCAGTTAATACCTGCTAATTTAGCATCGGATTATTTAGCTGGTGCTGTACTACTAGGAGCTGCTCCTTGTACTGCAATGGTTTTTGTATGGAGTCATTTAACTGATGGGGATCCTGCGTATACATTGGTGCAAGTTGCAGTAAATGATTTGATATTATTAGTGGCGTTTACTCCTATAGTTGCTTTTCTGTTAGGAGTTAGTGATGTAGTAGTTCCTTATGATACTTTATTTTTATCAGTGGTTTTATTTGTGGTAATTCCTTTATTAGCAGGATATTTATCAAGGAAATATATAATAAAAAATAAAGGATTAGATTATTTTGAGGATGTATTTTTAAAGAAATTTGATAATGTAACTATTATTGGATTATTATTAACATTAATAATAATATTTTCTTTTCAAGGGGAAGTAATAATTAATAATCCTCTACACATTTTATTAATAGCAGTACCTTTAATAATACAAACATTTTTTATATTTACTATTGCATATGGTTTGGCTAAGGCATGGAAATTACCTCATAATATAGCTGCGCCGGGAGCTATGATAGGAGCAAGTAATTTCTTTGAATTGGCGGTAGCTGTGGCAATTTCATTATTCGGTTTACAATCTGGAGCAGCTCTAGCCACTGTGGTTGGAGTATTGGTAGAGGTACCATTAATGCTTACATTAGTGAAGATAGCAAATAAAACTGAACATTGGTTTGAATAGGAGGACAAATATGAAGAAGAAAGTAGCATTTGTATGTGTTCATAATTCTTGTAGGTCTCAAATGGCAGAAGGATGGGCTAAAAAATTAGGCAATGATGTAATTGAAGCTTATTCTGCCGGGACAGAGAAGTATCCAGAGGTTAAGCCTAAAGCAGTAGAAGTAATGGAGGAAGCAGGAGTGGATATGAGTGGACATAATCCGAAATTACTAAAAGGCATTCCTGAAGAAATAGATATATTAGTTACTATGGGTTGCAATGTAACATGTCCTTATATACCTAATAGTCATAGTGAGGATTGGGGTTTAGATGATCCCTCAGGAGGTACTATAGAAGAATTTAGAAAATCTAGAGATATGATTAAAGAAAAAGTAGATGATTTAATAAGAAGAATAAGAGATGAAGAACTATAAAAGAGCCTTTTGGCTCTTTTTATTATATTTAAGCATTAGGTATATTTGATTAAGTTAATACATAGGTATTATTAAATAGGTCGTGTCTATAGGACGAACTATAATATTTTATTTGGGAGGGGTATTATGTCAAATATGGCTATGTATTTAGCAGAATTTTTGGGGACATTAATCCTTATTTTATTAGGGGATGGAGTTGTGGCAAATGTTGTTCTTAAGAAAAACAAAGGAGAAGGCAGTGACTGGATAGTAATAGCCACTGGATGGGGACTAGCAGTGGCTATGGGTGTTTATGTAACAGGATGGGTTAGTGGAGCTCATATTAATCCAGCTGTTACAGTAGCTTTGGCAGCAATTGGAGACTTTTCATGGGATTTAGTACCAGGATATATAGCAGCACAAATGCTTGGAGCTTTTTGTGGTGCAGTATTAGTTTATTTAGCTTATAAGAAACATTTTGATGCTACAGAAGATAAAAATAGTAAATTGGGAGTATTTTGTACAGCTCCTGAAATAAGAAATATGAAATGGAATGTGATAACTGAAATAATAGGTACAGCTATGTTGGTAATAGGAGTTTTAGGAATAGGTCATGGAAATAATAATATGGGAGCACTGGGAGCATTAGTAACTGGTTTTCTTGTATGGTCTATTGGTTTAAGTTTAGGTGGACCAACAGGGTATGCTATAAATCCTGCTAGGGATTTAGGACCAAGAATTGCTCATGCATTATTACCTATAAAGGACAAGAGAGATTCTGATTGGGGATATGCTTTGGTACCAGTAGTAGCACCAATTATTGGTGGTATATTAGGAGGTTTTATATATAAATTCTTTTTAAATATGTGGATTTAAAGAAACTAATGTCTAATAAATTTAGAGGGGGAATATTAAATGAATAAAAAGTACATTTTAGCTTTTGACCAAGGCACGACAAGTTCGAGGGCAATATTATTTAATCATGAAGGACAGATATTAAAGACAGCTCAAAAGGAGTTTACTCAAATATATCCTAAAGCAGGTTGGGTTGAACATGATCCTATGGAAATATGGGGATCTCAAAGTGGAGTAGCTAGAGAAGTATTAGAAACAGCAGGAGTTCGACCTGAAGAAGTTGCAGCAATAGGAATTACAAACCAAAGGGAAACTACAGTGGTATGGGACAAAAATACTGGAAAGCCTATTTATAATGCAATAGTTTGGCAGTGTAGAAGAACTGCTAATATATGTGATGAATTAAAGGAAAAGGGATTGACTGAATATATAAGAAAAACTACTGGATTAGTAGTGGATGCTTATTTCTCTGGAACAAAAATAAAGTGGATATTAGATAATGTAGAAGGTTCTAGAGAGAAGGCTGAGAATGGAGATTTATTATTTGGAAATATAGATACATGGTTAATTTGGAACTTAACTCGAGGAAAGGTTCATGTAACTGATTATACTAATGCATCTAGGACCATGATTTATGATATAAAGAATTTAAGATGGGATGATAGATTATTAGAAGAATTAAAAATTCCTAAGTCAATGCTTCCAGAAGTTAAACAGTCAAGTGAGATATATGGATATACTGATTCTGAAACTTATGGAGGGGCAGAAATACCAATAGCAGGTATAGCAGGAGATCAACAGGCTGCTCTATTTGGTCAGGCATGTTATGAAAAGGGAATGGCTAAGAATACCTATGGTACTGGATGCTTCTTGCTTATGAATGCTGGGGAAGAAATGGTATTATCAGATAATGGATTGCTTACTACAATAGCTTGGGGGGTAGATGGTAAAGTTGAATATGCTCTTGAAGGAAGTATATTTATAGGTGGAGCAGTAATTCAATGGTTAAGAGACGAATTAGGTCTTATAAATGATGCAGCAGATAGTGAATATTTTGCTACAAAAGTTGAGGATTCTAATGGAGTATATTTAGTTCCTGCTTTTGTGGGATTAGGAGCACCTCATTGGGATATGTATGCTAGAGGTACAATAGTAGGATTGACTAGAGGTGCTAATAGAAATCATGTAATAAGAGCAGCTTTAGAATCTATAGCTTATCAAACTAGAGACGTATTGGATGCAATGGAAGCAGATTCTGGTGCAAAATTACAAGCATTAAAAGTAGATGGTGGAGCAGTTGCAAACAATTTCTTAATGCAATTTCAATCTGATATATTAGGAGCACCGGTACAAAGACCTGAAGTAACAGAAACTACAGCTCTAGGTGCTGCATACTTAGCAGGTTTAGCAGTAGATTTCTGGGAAAATAAAGAACAGATAGCTAAGAAGTGGAATGTAGATAGAACATTTACTGCTGATATGACTCATAAAGATAGAGAAAAATACTATAATGGCTGGAAAAAAGCAGTTAAGAGAAGTGAGGAGTGGGAAGAGGTAAAATAATCATAATCACAAATATAAAGCATAAAATATAGTATAAGAATAAACATTGGCTGGAGAATAAGGAGAGCCACGTTAATCAGAACCTACGAAAGTGGGTATGATTAACGTGGCTCTTTGTATTCCTAGAGGGGGGAGTAAAATGCATGATGTTACTATTATAGGTGCAGGTATAATAGGTACTTTCATAGCAAGGGAATTATCTAAATATCAATTAAATGTTTTACTTTTGGATAAAGAAAATGATGTTTCTAAGGGAGCAACAAGAGCTAATAGTGCAATAGTTCATGGAGGATATGATGCTAAGCCTGGGACTTTGATGGCAAAATTTAATGCTTTGGGTAATCCCATGTTTGATAAGGTATGTAAGGAATTAGGTGTACTTTTTGAAAGAATAGGGTCTTTAGTACTTGCTTTTGACAATGAAGATATGAAAACCATTAATGAACTTTTTCAACAGGGTATAGAAAATAGAATTCCTGGTATGGATATTTTGTTAGGGTCAGAAATTAGGAGAATGGAACCCAATATAAGTAGAAAAGTAATAGGAGGATTATATTCTAAGACTGCTGGGATAATAGGACCTTGGGAATTAGCAATAGCACTTACTGAAAATGCTGTGGACAACGGTGTGAAACTTTCATTAAATACAGAAGTTAGAGATATAGAATGTATAGGAAATAAACATAGATTGATAACTAATAAAGGAATGATAGATACAAAATATGTAATAAATTGTGCTGGTGTATATGCAGACAAGATAAATGATATGGTTTCTAATGATATTTTTAGCATAACTCCTAGAAGAGGAGAGTATTATGTCTTAGACAAAGGTACAGGAGGAGATTTTATAAATAAGGTGCTTTTTCAATGTCCTACCAAGTTAGGTAAGGGGGTTTTATTAACACCTACAGTTCATGGAAATATGTTAATAGGACCTAATGCTGAAGATTTAGAAGATAAAACCGCTACAGAAACAACTTATGAAGGGTTAGAATTTGTAAAAAAAGTATCAAATAAGAGTTCAGATAATATACCTTATAGTAAGAATATTAGAACATTTGCTGGATTAAGGGCTCAACCAAGTACTGGTGATTTTATAATAGGAGAAGCTAAGGATGCTAAAGGGTTTATAAATGTAGCTGGGATAAAATCTCCAGGATTATCTTCATCTCCAGCCATTGCAAAATATATAGTGGAGTTACTAGACCATATATTTGATGGATTGAAAATGAAAGAAGATTTTAATCCTATAAGGAAAAAACCTATAATATTTATGGAATTAAATGATGATGAGAAAAAAGAATTAATTAAAAAAGATAGTAGTTATGGAAGGATTATATGTAGATGTGAAATGATTACTGAAGGAGAGATTGTAGAAGCCATAAGAAGAAATCCTGGAGCCACTACAGTGGATGGTATAAAGCGTAGAGTTAGACCAGGAGCAGGACGATGTCAAGGAGGATTTTGTGGTCCTAGAGTGGTGGAGATATTAGCTAGAGAATTAGATGAAGAGCCTGAGAAAATTTTAAAGGATATGAAAGGATCTAATATATTAATAGAAAATACTAAGAATAATAATTTAGCCTATGAGGAGGTGTAAACATGATAGAATATGATATTGCAGTGATTGGAGGAGGACCAGCTGGTTTAGCAGCTGCAATAGAATCTAAAAAAAATGGTATAAATAATGTATTAGTAATAGAGAGAGATAGAGAACTAGGTGGAATTCTTCAACAATGTATACATAATGGTTTTGGTCTTCATGAATTTAATGAAGAATTGACAGGACCGGAATATGCTCATAGGTTTATTAAAGAATTAAAGAAAATGAGGATAGACTATAAGATTGATACTATGGTATTGAATATAGATGTTGACAAAAATATTAAAGCTATAAATACTGAAGATGGTTTTATGGAAATAAAATGTAAAGCTATAATATTGGCTATGGGATGTAGAGAAAGGACTAGAGATGCCTTGGCTATTCCAGGAAGTAGACCTGTTGGAATATTAACAGCTGGAACAGCACAACGATATATAAATATGGAAGGATATATGGTTGGCAAAAAAGTTTTTATATTAGGATCTGGGGATATAGGTCTTATTATGGCAAGGCGATTAACTTTAGAAGGAGCTGAAGTATTAGGCGTTGCAGAAATAATGTCCTATTCTGGAGGGTTAACTAGAAATATAGTTCAATGTTTAGATGATTATAATATTCCACTGTTTTTAAATCATACTATTATAAATATTGAAGGTAAAGATAGAGTAAAAGGAGTATGGGTTGCTAAGGTTGATGATAATAGAAAACCTATAAAAGGAACAGAGAAGTTTTATGAATGTGATACATTGCTTCTTTCTGTTGGATTAATACCAGAAAATGAATTGTCAAAAGATATTGGTATTAATATAGATAATAAAACTCAAGGTCCTATTGTAAATGAAGCTATGGAAACAAGTATTCCGGGAATATTTGCTTGTGGCAATGTGGTACATGTACATGATTTGGTTGATTATGTGACAGAGGAAAGTAGAAGGGCCGGTAAATTTGCAGCTAAATATGCAAAAGGCCTTATTGATGATTCAGGAAATATAATAAAAACTGAGGCAGATAGTGGGATAAGATATATAGTTCCTCAAAAATTAAGGATAAAAAATATAGATAAAAGTCTAAGATTATTTATGAGAGTTAGTGATATATATAAGAATGCCAAGCTCATAGTTAGAGCAAATGAGGAAATAATAGTTGATAAAAAAGAAAGACAATTGAATCCAGCTGAAATGATAATGATTGATATTGATGTAGAAAAAATTCCTTTTAATACGCGGACAATTACGGTGAAAGTTATAGGGGAGGGAAAATAGTGGATAGTAAAGAAATTATTTGTATAGTATGTCCTATAGGATGTAGACTATTAATAGAAAAAGATGAGAGTGAACAAATGGGATATAAAATATCTGGAAATAAGTGCAAAAGGGGATTTAATTATGGAATAAAAGAAATGACTAATCCTACTAGAGTAATAACTTCCACTGTAAAAATAAAATATGGACTTTTACCAAGACTTCCAATAAAAAGTGATGGAGAAGTACCTAAGGGTAAAATTCCTAGATGTATGGAAATTATAAATCAAGTTACTATACAAACACCAATATATATTGGTGATATAATAATACCAAATATATTAGATACTGGTATAAATATTATAGCCAGTAGGGATATGGAAACTTTTTAAAAACACTTGAAAAAATATTAATATAAAGTAATATATACATTAATAAATGTCGCTCTAACCCATCACTGAGGGAACAAGTTAGAGCGACATTTTTATTATATGCAAATCAAATGATGAGCCTATTTTTGGATTAGATCCTAAGTTAAGAAAAGAAGTAGCATCAATTATTAAGTCTATAGTGAATAAAGATAGATCAGCATTAATAATAACTTATGATATGGATTTTGCACAGAATGTATCAACTGACTGCTCCCACACCTAAAGGAGTGGAGTTCTAAACTACTAAAGGCTTCTCTATCAAAAG
>NZ_WSFU01000129.1 GCF_016820635.1 Anaeromonas gelatinilytica
TTGGAAACCTTATTTTTGGAACAGAAGCTATCTTCTTCTTTCATCAGGCGGAGCCCCTATTGAGACCATAAAAGAATATATTAAAAACCAAGAAACTCCTGATACGGCAAACACCCTCTGAATCGAAGATTTCAGAGGGTGTTTGCGCCTTAATGCATGGTCAATTACTGATAACACTTCGATGCCTTTTATCAATCTTTTTTTGTTGAGATATTAATTTATTTGTAGCACCTTTTACTAATTGTTTCTTTTCTATAGAAACTCCTTTAATATAATACTCAAATAATCCAATCCACTGTTCTAATTTTATTTCTGTGGGTCTCGCAGATATACCAAATTTAAATTGTTGAGATAATTTCTTAAATTGTTTATGAGTAAATATTTTTTTTAGTCTTTTTTTAAGATCTTTTCCTTGTTGAGAAAATATATAAGAAATAAAATCAGAATACTCTATAAGATACTCTCTATTAATCAAATATTCTTGTCTTTTTTTTATCTTTAATAGCACACTATCTACATTTGGTACAGGTATAAAGTCTGTTTTCTTAAGCCCATAAACAATTGATAATTCAAAATATGGTTTTATCATAAGCGATCTAAGACATTCATTATTATATGGAAAACCTGCATACTTTTGTGCGGCTTCCTTTTGAATAATTAGATATGTCTCTTCAGGTGGATTATCTCTTGAAGTAATCTTTGATAATATTTGTGCTGTTATATTATAAGGAATACTAGAAAATATTTTATACTTCTCTTTATATGGCAATTTATAATTTAAAAAATCTCCAAAAACCAATTCCACATTATCATAACTACTTAAACATATCTTTAAATTTTCATACAATTTCTTGTCATATTCTATAGCTATTACTTTTGAACATAATTTAGACAACTGTCTTGTAATTATGCCTTTTCCTGGTCCTATTTCAAAAACTATATCATCAGAATCTATATTACTTGTTTTAATCAATTTTTCTACTAATCGATCACTCTTTAAAAAATTTTGTGTATATTTTAATTTTCTTTTCATTAATCATTCTCCTTAATTTGCTATTTTAAATTTCTAAATAGCACGGATCATGACTATTCAAATTTCATATTAAAAATTTTTATTTTTATTTGAAAAGGCTAGGTCACGAACCGTGCCTTATCCTCTCAATCTAATATAGAAAATACAACCATTTAATATCATACAAATACCTCCCATTTTCATTAGTCATATTCTTTGAAAACTAAATTTTTAATTACTACTTACTATATTTCCTGTATTTTTTTAATAAAATTTATCTCATTTTTTACTCTATAAAAAAATACACAGGCTGGCTACCTGTGTATTGAATAATCGGAAAAATCATTAAAAATATAGAAGAAATCCCTATTTATATTTTTATAAATATGCTTAAAAAATTCTAAAGAAATCTCTTCAACAAAACAACCCATAATATATTTTCATTAAGAGCTTTTTAAAAACTTTTAAATGTTACTTACAATTTCATGTATTCATTAAAAACATTGGCTTTTTCATTATATTTAAACACATACAAAAAAAGGGTAGATTTGTCTATCCCTCTTTAACATATTTATCTCTATCATTAATAAGGTTTTCTTAAAAATAGGCAGACTAATCCCGACTACTCTACACACAAGTAGAGCCTTTAAACACTATTAAATTAGTTATATAAAGTATAAAATCGAGATCTAAATATTCCACACATTTTTAAGCAACCCTCCATCCATTTTAAGTACTAATATGATACCATATATCTCTATTATTTACAAACACATTTAAATATTATATACAAACATGATAAATCATAATGTATTGACACTAAAAATCTAACGACTTTACTAAAAAATATGAATAATATACCTATAAATTTGTAAAGATATTTTTAGGAGGTGTATTTAAAATGACTATTAATCTTAATCAAAAAGAAAGAACACTTTTAGAAGATCAAAAGAGTCATGAAGAGATATGCATAAAAAAATATAATGATTATGCAAATCAAGCTCAGGATCCACAACTTAAACAATTATTTAAAACATATGCAGGACAGGAGGAACAACATCTTAATACAATCAATCAGATTTTGTCTGGACAAATGCCAAATATGGGAGGACAACAAAGCCAACAACAAAATCAACAAGCAAATCCTCAAAGTTCTCAACAAAATGAAAGTACAGGCATGAATAGTCAAAAGGATGCTGATCTCTGTACTGATATACTAATGACAGAAAAGTATGTATCAGGTACATATGATACAGCAATTTTTGAATTTAGAGATGCAAATATACGTCAAACACTTAATCACATACAAAAAGAAGAACAACAACATGGTGAGGGTGTTTTCAACTATATGCAAAGCCATGGTATGTACAACATCCAATAATAAAACCTTTTAGAAATACTTATAATGAAATATATAAAGTGCACCTTTAAAGATTAGATTAAATTCAATATCTAACCTTTTGAGTGCACTTTACAATTTTAAACTACTAATAACAAATAACAGGAGTCTCTGGTACAATATTATTATATATTGCCTTAGCTACATCATATGGACAATTTATACAACCATGTGAGCCATTTGTCTTATATATTTGGCCTCCAAATTGACTTCTCCAAGTAGCGTCATGAATTCCTATACCTCCATTAAAAGGCATCCAAAAGGTAACAGGAGAAGCATAATCATCTCCTCTTAATATAACATCCTTCACCTTATACTTTAACCTATAAATTCCTGGAGGTGTCGTATGGTTCTGACTTATATTACCTGTAACAATATCTCCTTGAGCTATTAATGAACCATTTTTATAATACCATATATGCTGATTAGTTAAATCTATCTCGACATAAGTATTTCCAATATCATTTTTACCATGAACAAAAGCAGTTTGACTATATTCTGGATCCCTTGTTATCGTATTTCCATCTTCTATGGCTGAAATTAAATTTTCTGTTTCTTTAGTTTTATTAATATACCAGCCATAATCCCCACCACCTATTCTTATTGTTTTTCCAGATGATGTAACAAAATTTCTCGTTTTACCTATTGTATCATAATTTTCAGAAAGTACATTTACATATTCTTTCACTTTTTCTTCATCAATTTTAACCTTAAAGTTCTTATCAACTTTAAGCCATTTATTTATTATAGAACCATCTAAAACTTCTTTTCCTTCTTCAAATGTATATATTATTTTTGAAGATACATATCTATCAAGTGTCTTCTTAGTTTCTACAACTTTTTTAGAATTTGAAGTGTATTTAGGCTTTACATAACAATCTATTGATTCTAAATCTATTTCAGTTTCTCCACTAACTATTGAATCTGCTACATGAGAATATAAAATATCTTTATCTACTTTTGTTCCCAATACCTCATCTACTATTTCATATTTATTATCTACATACTTTAAAGTAGCATTTTGAGGTTCAATTACATTATTACTATTAAAAAATGAGAGTTCATCTATTTGTTCTTTCAGTAATTTTTCATCATATGAAACTTCTACTATTTCTTTAGAATCCTTCCCATTAAAACATTCTAAAACCCATTTAAAAGGATTTTGATTATCTTTAAATTTTTCAAATTCTTTATCCGAACTATATTCTAATCCTATATCCTTTGCTTTTATTTCTTCAATATTACCTCCCCGTTCTTTTAATTTCAATGTATAAGACTTAAGCTGAGACGACATTACCACTTTCACTTCTTCTACTGTTTGGCCTGAAACATCAATACCATTGATTTTAGTCCCAAAATAAAAATGATTCATGAAATATTTTACCATTCCAAAATAAATAATAATTAAAGTACAAAGAAAAATCATTATAGGTATAATAATTTTTTTATACTTTTTTATTGAACTTTCTTCTAGATTCTTTTCCAAATCCTCTTCTATTTTTTCTTCTTCTTTATCTATATCATCTCCTATTTTTTCTTCTGTTGTATTTTCAATCGGGTTATCTAATTCCTTATCCATGACATCACCTCTTTTACCTACAACAAAATTAAAATAAATCCTCTATTTTTTTAATAAGTTTACATTCCATTTTATGCAAAAATATTTAAAATTAAAACAATTATTTTTCACTATTTTTACTACATTGTTTAACAAAATAAGTCCTTTTATTTTTAAAATATATCTTTTCTTAGTTTTAAAAACGGTTCTGTTTGTCCAATCCTTTTCATACTATTAAAATGGAGGTGATATTTTGGTTAAAAAAACAATTTCCATTATGATAATCTTCATTTTAATATCTAATGTTATTTGGGCTTCATCTAATGATGATCAAATTAAAGCAAAAGTTATTTCTGTTATAAATAATTATTCTAAAGAGGAATCTGAAATAAACAATCAATTAATAGAGGCCAAAATATTAGAAGGAAATCATAAGAATGAAGTTATAACTATAAAACGATCCGTAGATAAATATTCACTATATGGATTCATGTTAAAAGAAGGCGACACAGTCCTGGTAGAATTGCATTTAGACAATAATTCTTTAAGCGGGAATATAGTTGATATCTGGAGAGTAAATCATTTAAAAACTCTTGGAATAATCTTTCTAGTTTCTTTAGTTATCTTTGGTAGATTAAAGGGAATATTATCTTTAACAGCACTCATTTTTTCTGGATTGATTATTGTCAAATTTCTAATTCCTTCAGTGTTAAAGGGATATGATGCTGTATTTATTTCAATAATTTCCGCCATTTTAATTAGCGTTGTAAGTTTTATATTAATAGCAGGGTTTACAAGAAAAACATTAATTGCTATTTTAGGCACAATCGGTGGTACAATCACCGCCGGTGTACTATCTCATATATATATAAATTTAACTAGAATAACAGGTTTAGCAGATGAAGACGTTATGTTTATGGTATCAAATCTAGGTATTAAACTAGATTATAAAGGTTTATATATGGGGGCTATTATAATAGGAACTATCGGTGTAGTCATGGATGTAAGTATGTCAATAACATCTTCAATATTTGAAATAAAAAGTCAGTCTCCAAATATAAAATTTATTTACTTATTTGAATCAGGATTAAAAATTGGTAAAGATGTTATGTCCACAATGGTAAATACTCTTGTTTTAGCATATGTAGGTAGTTTTATGCCTCTATTAATAATATATCTTTCCTCTGATTCAAATTTTTTATATTCTATAAATACAGAACTCTTAGCAGTAGAAATAATACGATCTTTATGTGGAAGTATAGGTCTTATCTTTACTATACCTTTAACATGTTTTATCGCTGCTTACTCAGTACATAACAATAAGAATATTAAAAAATATAGATAATATAATAATATTTTATAACAAAAATCTACATTTAAAGGGAGCCTAAAAGGCTCCCCATTACATTTAACATTTATATTTTACAATTGAATCAAATTCATCTTGAATCTCTTGAGAAGGTTCTTTATCTAAAATACTTACTACTATAATCACTATACAAGATAAAAGAAAAGCAGGAACCATTTCATATAATTCAAATATTCCACCTTTTAAATTTCCCCAAATAAATACTGTAGCACCTCCAACAATCATTCCGAATACAGTGCTTAATTTTGTCATTTTCTTCCAAAATAATGAAAATAAAACTACCGGTCCAAAAGCCGATCCAAATCCTGCCCATGCATTAGAAACAATATCTAATACAGAACTATCTGGATTTAATGCAATAATATATGCAATAACAGCTACTGCTAAAACAGTAATCCTACTCACCATTAAAAGTTGCTTCTGTGTTGCATTTTTATTAAGAATTGATTTATAGAGATCTTCTGAAAAAGCTGATGCAGTAACTAATAACTGTGAATCTGCTGTACTCATAATAGCAGCTAAAACAGCAGCTAAAAACACACCTGCTATAATAGAAGGAAGTAATCCATCAATCATAATCATAAATACTTGTTCAGAATCTAATAAAGTTTCTGGAATAATAACTCTTCCTACCATACCAATAGCAATAGCTGCGCCTAAACTTATAACAACCCAAGACATAGCAATTTTTTTTGATGTTTTTATCTGAGAAGAAGATTTTATAGCCATAAAACGAACTAATATATGAGGTTGTCCAAAATATCCTAATCCCCAAGCAAGAGATGATAAAATTACCAATAATCCTAATGAATTACCCTCTGCATCGGTAAAAGGAACTAAGAATTCTCCATTCATACTTCTAATACTATCTAAAATATTAAATGGTCCCCCGTTTGTAAAAATACCAACAATAGGTAAAACTACAACAGCAACAAACATGACAATTCCTTGAATAAAATCCGTAGTACTAACTGCCATAAATCCACCCAAAAACGTATATCCTACAATAACTATAGCTCCTATAGTAAGAGCTAAAGTATAATCTAAGCCAAATACTGTCCCAAAAAGTTTTCCTCCTGCTACAAATCCTGATGCTGTATAAACCGCAAAATAAAATACAATAATAATAGAAGATATCACTTTCAAAGTATTTTTATCATCTCTAAATCTATTTCCAAAATAAGATGAAAGTGTCAATGAGTCTCCCGCTATTTCAGTATATTTTCTAAGTCTTTTCGCAATAAACTGCCAATTTAAAAATGTACCTACTCCTAAACCTAATGCCAACCATATAGATCCAAATCCTGAAATATAGGCAGCACCTGGAAGTCCCATCAAAAGCCATGCACTCATATCCGAAGCCTGTGCACTCATAGCAGTAACCCAGCTTCCAAGCCTTCTACCTCCTAGCACATAATCAGATAAATTTGCTGTTTTCTTATAATAATAAACACCTATTCCCAACATCAATCCTAAATACAATATAAAAGCTATTAATATTGCTAAACTACCTTCCACCATAAGTTTTCTCCTTTTACATTTATTTTTATCACATTAATCATAATATTCTAGTATTTATTCTACTAAATAGATGTAGTTTAGATTTAAAATATTATTTCTTATAATAAAAAAAATAAAACGTTGCACGTTTTATTAAAGTGTAATCACAATCGTTATAAAAATTAATTGCCATAAATTATAACGATTATTTATCTACTTGTCAAATGGAAATAAAAAACAAAAATTATAATACTTATTTTTTCTTTTCACCAAATATAAATTCATTTTCCTAAATATCTGTAGACACATCATTTTTTTATTCATGGTTTTATAATATTTAACATGATGTGTCTACAATTTTTCCTCCTATACACTTAAACTAAATTCTTTAGCTTGTTCTAATTCTTGTATCATACGATAATAATATCCTTCTTGATCCATTAAAGTTTTATGATTTCCAATTTCTTTAATTTCTCCTTGATTCAACACAATAATTTGATCTGCTTCCTTAATTGTATTTAATCTATGAGCAATAACAATCACTGTTTTATTTACTGTTAATTTCTGAATTGATTGTCGTATCTTGTATTCATTATCTGCATCCAAAGAAGCCGTTGCCTCATCTAATAATACAATAGAAGCATCCTTAAGTAATGCTCTTGCAAGAGATATTCTCTGTTTCTCTCCCCCAGATACTGTAGAACCCCCTTCACCTACTATAGTGTCATAGCCATTTTCTAATTTCATAATAAACTCATGACAATGAGCAATTTTTGCCACCTCAATAACATCTGATTTTTTTGCTTTTGGATTACCCACTAGAATATTATTATAGATAGTATCATTAAGTAAATAAACCTCTTGAAAAACCATGGCAATAGAATTCATTAAAGCATCTGGCTTTACCTGACGAACATCTATACCATCTACAGTAATTTCCCCATTATCTACATCATAAAAGCGTGCAATCAAATTAAGAATTGTGCTTTTCCCGGATCCTGAATGCCCAATGAGAGCAGTCATCGATCCTTCTTTTGCAATAAATGAAATATCCTTTAATACATTTTCTTCTTCATAAGCGAAAGAAACATCTTCAAATTTAATTTCTCCTCTTTTCATTACAAAATCATCTTGAGAATAAGTCATCTGCTTTTGTTGATAAGTTTCTACTAATTTATCTGTTGCTAAACTTAAATATCTAAAAATCCCATAAAGTGGTGCAAAAGTACGAAACACATTAGTCAAAGCCAAACTAATAATAATAAAAGTAAGAAATTCTTGAGCACCTAATAATCCCTGTGTAAAACGCCAAGTTCCAATAACTAAAATCAAAGGAAATGATAATTCTACAAAAATTTGAAATATCATTACAAAAGGAACAATGGACACTTCTGTTCTTATACTTTCTTTTTTAAAGTCTTGAAAAGATTGTTCCATTCTTTTAAATTTTTCACCAGTCATATTATGAGCTTTAAATAATGTCATCCCATTTAAATACTCAACAATTCTTGAAATTACACTATTCATCACTTTCTTCTTTTCCTTACCTACTTTTTTCACACGTCCTCCACCAATAAAAACAAGGGGAAGTCCAATAAGTACAATAGCTAATTGAATCAATGCCAAATTAACATCAATAATAAAACTTATTGTTAATATATAAATCACCAAAATAGATGTTTTGATTAAATCTGATGTATTATGAGTAATAATAGTTTCCAAATCTCTAAGATCATTAAGCATAACATTAGATAATGAGCCTATACTGTTTTTACTAAAATAACCCATATTAAAATTGCGAATATGATCTCCCATTGAAATTCTCAAATTTTCAACTGTTCTTGCTCCTTGACTCTGTATTTCAGCATAACCATATGAATTTAAAATTAATCTTCCAATTACCGCAATAAGCATAATTCCTGTATACAAAAAGATTCTATCAATTGTAAAGGATTGATTTAATAAATCTAGCAACACAGTAAATAATACGCCATAACCAACCATATTAAAGACAGCATCGAAAATTAAAAATATAATAGGTTTTTTAAGATGCTTCATATCATCCCCTAAAAGAAATCTTAACTTTCTTAACAATTTAGGCACCCCTTTCTTCAACATATGTTTTTTCATCATATAAATCCCATAATTTCCGGTAAAGTCCACATTGACTCATTAGTTCATCATGACTTCCTTTTTCAACAATCGAACCTTCATCCATCACAATAATTTGATCTACATCTTTAATAGTATACAACCTATGTGCAATAATAATAGCTGTTTTATCCTTTAACAATTCTTGTAATGCATTTTGTATATGTTTTTCATTCTCAATATCTGAATAACTAGTAACTTCATCCAAAATAACAATAGGACTTCCCTTTAATATAGCTCTTGCTATAGATATACGTTGCTTTTCCCCTCCACTCAATTTAATTCCATCTTCTCCAAGCTTCGTTTCATATTGATTTGGTAAACTCATAATAAGATCATGTATATAAGCTTTTTTACAAGCCTGTTGAATTTCCTCAAAGGAATATTCTTTACCCATTTTCACATTGTTCAATATCGTATCATGAGTCATAAATACATCCTGAAATACAAATGAAACCTGATCCATCAAAGAAGATATTTCAATATTTTGAATTAAATTTTCATCAATTCTAATCTCTCCTTCTTGGATATCCCAGAATCGACCAATTAGTTTACCAACAGTCGTTTTCCCAGATCCAGATGGACCTACAAGAGCAATTACCTCACCGGGTTGAATTTCTAACGAAAAATCTTTAATCACTTCTTCTTGATCATACTTAAAAGTAACATTTTTATAAGAGATTGCTCCTTGAACACTTTCAAGCTTTTTCGTTCCATTAGTTTGAGATTCCATATTTAATATATCACGCACTCGTCCTGCTCCAACCAATAACATAGAAAAGTTACCTGCAAATTCAATAAGTACTTTAAAAGAACTTAAAAATACATTACTTAAAATCATAAATAGTATAAATGTTGGAATAGTAATCATTCCTTTAATAAGCATCCAACCACCAAAAGGAACAATAAATAGTAATCCTGAATCAATAATCACAAGAAAAGCCGCATAATATGGAGAAGCTTTTTTTGCATACCATTCCCAAAAATCAGCATACTCTTCTGTAGCTATTTTCATTTGTTTATATCCTTTTGCAGTCACATTAAAAGCTTTCATAACAGTAATTCCATGAATAAATTGAATAATTGTTTTATTAACTCTTTCCAATAATTCATGATACCTTTTCATATTGGCTGAATAATCTTTAAATACAATTATTTGACACATTACCCCTAGTATAACTGGTACAAACATCAATAAAGCTAATCTAAAATCTAAAAAAAATAGATATATAATCACAACAAGAGGTGTCATAATTGCCGCAGATAAATCAGGTAATTGATGAGCAATAAAATTCTCTAACTTTTCAATATCTTCATTAATTGTCTTTTTAACATTCCCTATAGTTTGACCAGTAAAAAATCCCATATTTAAAGTAGAGATATGTTTAACAACTTTCATTCTTAACTCATAAAGTATATTAAATGCCGCAATATGTGAAAACACTCCAGAAGATAAAAATAAAATAAGTCGTAATACTAAAACTCCCCCTAAACCATAAGCTATAAACTGAACTTGTTTATGATTAACATCTTCTTGAATCAATGCAATCACAATATAATAAATTAAAAAATAAGGTAAAATCGAAAGAATTGAACTTACTACACTAAACAAACATGAAATAAATAATTTAATTTTATGTTTTCCAGATTCCTTCATTAAAAATTGAAAATTTTCTTTAAAATTCATTTTTTTCTCCTTCCATATATTTTTTCTAATTTCATTATATTGATAATCATTCTCATATTCTACTCTTAAACAATATAGAAATAGCCCAATAATTAAATTCGGCTATTTCTATATTTTAGCGGTGTACATCTGTATTTTCTTTTAAAAATTTTAGAAAATTTACTTGGATTATCATATCCTACATCATGAGCAATTTCTAATACTGACATTTCTGAATTTTTCAACATTTCTTCTGCTTTTTTCATTCGAATATTCAAAATATAATGATAAACAGTATCTCCCGTAACTTCTTTAAATGCTTTTTGTAATTTATATTTAGATATCCCTAAATATTCAGCAAGTTCATCCAAAATCGGAGGATTAGCATACTCTCTCCATAATACATCTTTCACCATTTTTACTTTCTCTTCAATATTAGTCTTTTGAACTTTCAAATTACTATCCCTAAGTCGAAAAGCTTCTGCCAAAAACTCAAAAACATATCCTTTCATAGTAATAAAATCCATCAAATCTTCCATGGAATTCTCAACAATCCTTTTCGCTAATCGTTTAAACTCTACATTAGCCTTTTGAACTAAAATATATTTTCCTTTAAATAAATGATCTAATTGATTTTCCCAATCATAAGTTCCCTTTTTAATCCACTGAGGTTTCAATACATTTTCAATGACCTTAGGATCCATAGTTATAGAAATATTAGTTGACTGTTTAAAATTAACATAATACTTTTCTGCACTATTCTTCATACGGTAAATAAAAACATCTCCTTCTTTCACCTTAAAAATATTTCCCCTTGGATAAGGTATCATTGTTACTTCCCCCTCAAACATATATCCAACTTCTAGTGCATCTGGCATTTCATTAAATATCTGTGTTTCTAAACTAGGAACTTCCATTTGAAGATTTCGAGAAACTTCTAATCCTTTCTCAATAAAAAATAATTCCAATTTTCCTTTACCATAATTCGAATTAATATGATAACACTTCCCAAATGTAGATTCAGTGATTTCACATGAAAGCTCATTCATAATAGAATCCATATATTGTTCACTAATACTTTTACTCATCACTTCTTCTCTCCAATGAATATTGCTGAATAACTTCACCCTGTTCCAATACAATCACATAATTACATAGCAAAAGAACCTCTCCTTTCGATTAATAATAATAATCATTATCAATTTATATTATATATTTTTTGTTATTTTGTCAACAATTTAACCTATTTCCACCCTCTTCTCTTAAGTTTTTTGATAAAAATTTTGAAATAATTTAAATATTAGTATAAATCTTTACATAGAATAATCCATTTCACTTTTCTGAAAGGGACCTAAAAATTCAAATTTCTTTATACTCTATACAATATCTTCTTTTTTAAAATAAATCACACTCGAAATAAATCCTGACAACGAAACTAATGAAATTAGAAAAATAGCTAACCACATAGGATAACCCGTATTTTCTATCTGTCCTGTTACTAATAAATAGGAAGATGTCCATGGAAATAATGCTGCTAAGTTTTCATTTGACACTGCAATGTTTATCATTACTACTGAAGCAGCAGTAATAATTGGTACAACAACACCCTTACTATAAATTGCAATAAATACAAATGGTGAAATCATTAAAAATAGTAATATTCCTCCCCAAAAATACTCAATAATTGATTGTTTAAGAATAAGCATACTAAATTCAGAAGCTCTACTTAAAACGGCAAAGAATAATGAGCAAACCCATGTAATAACTGTAAGTGCTATTATCCAAACTAAAAGCATAAGAAACTTAACTACAATAAAAGTCACTCTTGATACTGGTACTGTTAATATAATCTTTAAAGTTTTTTCCACATACTCACGACTAAATAAATAAGAACCTATTACAGTATAAACTATCACTCCAAATAAAAGCATTATATAAAGATTACTTTCCGAAAAAATATCTGCATAAGTAACGATTTTATCAGCTGTGGTAAACTTTGCTTTCAATACTCCTACAAAAACCATAATTGGCGTAACCATTGCACCTAATATACTAATAATAATCATTTTAGACCGTTTTAATTTTAAAAGCTCACTTCGAATAAGATTAACCAATTTTTCCACCTCCAATCAAATTTGAAAAATATTCCTCTAATTTTTCCTCATTAATATTCATTTTAGTAACCAATAATCCATTATCAACAAAGCACCTATTAATTTCTCCTCTTTTCTCAATTCCATAATATATACGTATTGTATTATTTTCATGAACAGTATAATCATTTATATTAAAATGTTTTTCTAACAATACACAAGCCATGTTCTCATTTGATATCCTAAATTCAACATACTGTCGATTACGTTTATGAAGTTCTTTCATATCTACTTCTTCAATCAAACGTCCTTCATGCATCACACCTATTACATCTGCCAATTGTTCAATTTCACTTAAAACATGACTTGATATTAATATTGTTGTGCCTTTTTCCTTGCAAAATGAAAGAAGAAAATTACGAATTTCATGAATACCAATTGGATCAAGTCCATTAATTGGCTCATCAAGAATAAGTAGCTCTGGTTCATGCATAATAGCAGCAGCAATTCCTAAGCGCTGTTTCATCCCTAGAGAATAATCGGAAAATACTTTCTTCGTTTCATCTAGTAATCCTACTATTCGAAGGGCATTATCAATACTGTCCTTTCGATGTTTACCTCGTAACATGGCAAGAATTTGAAGATTTTCTCGAGCAGTTAAATTTTCATAAAATCCTGGTGTCTCAATAATTGAACCAATTTTCCGAAATATCTTTGCAGGACAATTTTTATAATCCTCTCCAAACAAATAAATTTTACCATCAGTTGGATTAACAAGATTCAATAACATCCTCATTGTTGTTGTTTTTCCAGCACCGTTTCGCCCTAATAATCCATATATCTTTCCATGTTCAACATGTAAATTAAGATTATTTACTCCAACTTCTTCTCCATAAAGTTTTGTAAGTTGTTTCGTCTCTATAGCATATTCTGTCATTCATCATTACCTCCTATATAACACTAATCATATCAAAACAATCTTGCACAACTCTTAATAAAATCTTACTTTTCTCTTAATTTACACAAGGAAAAACAATTGAAAAAACAGTACCACTATCAAGACTGCTTTTTACAGAAATTTTTCCCTTATGAACATTAACCAATTCCTTTGTAATAGCAAGTCCTAATCCACTCCCCTTATCAGAACGTGCTCCATCACACTTATACGATCGATCAAAAATATAAGATAATTGTTCTGATGGTATGCTTTGTCCATTATTCATGATTTCAATAATACAACTATCTTCTTTTCTCTTAATTGAAACCGATACAAAGTTTCCTTTACCATGATTAATAGCATTTTGAAAAAGATTATTCAATATACGACGATATGCCATAGGATCAAGCTTTACAATCATCTGTTCTTCACTAATATCTACTTTAAAAGAAATACTTTGCTTCTCAAAAATTGGTATCCAATCAATAATAATCTCTCTAGTACGTTCATTGATATCTTCTTTCTTAAAATTAAATTTCTGTTCATTTGAATTCAACTTAAACCATTGAAAAAGCATATCAATATAAGATTTCAAATCATTTGCTTTTCTATATGCTATCTCTATATATTGACGTTCTTCTTCCTCTAAAACAATTCCATTATGAAATGCTTCTAAATATCCAAGAAGTGAAGCAAGAGGAGTACGAACATCATGGGATAAACTAGTTAATATTTGTTTATTGGCTTCATCTGCTTTTTCTAATTGTTCAATTCTCAAACTATAGGATTCAATAATAGCATTCAATTCATAACCAATATCTTCCATTAAATCAATGTCATTAACAAATATTTTTTGTTTATTGCCATATCTATTGCTCCTCAATATAGAAACCCATTGTTTTTCTTGTTTTTTCATTCGTAATATATAAAGAAACTGTCCTAAAGCACAAAAAAATAATAGAGAAACAATAATATGTTCTATCATTTTTCATTACCTCCAAATTTGTAGCCCACACCCCATACTGTTAAAATATAAGCTGGATTTTCTGGAGTAGATTCTATTTTTTTACGCAACCGTCTGATATGCACCATAATATTATTATCATCGAAAGCATATTCATCATTCCATACAGCACGGTAAATTTGCTTTTTTGTAAAAACTTTTCCTTTATTACTTGCTAGAAAATAAAGTAAGTCAAACTCCTTAGCTGTTAATTCAATCAACATGTTATTTTTATAAACTTCTCTTCTTGAAACATCAATACACAAATTCCCCACAGTTAATATAGATTCTTCAGATTGAGATTGAAAATTTAAAACCATATATCGTCGTATTATTGATTGTACTCTTGCAATAAATTCACTATTACTAAAAGGCTTAGTTATATAATCATCTGCACCTATTCTTAATCCAGAAACTTTATCTACTTCACTATCCTTTGCTGTCAACATGAGAACTGGAACAGAACTACTTTTTCTTATTTCAGCTAAAACTTCAAACCCATTCATTTTAGGTAACATAACATCCAATATAATTAAGTGATATTTATTAATTTGACTCTCTACTAACCCAGATTTTCCATCATGCTTAACAACAACATCATAGCCCTCTAACCCCAAATATTTTTTTACCAACCGACATAAATCCATATCATCATCAACTACTAATATTTTATATTCCATTTTATTTCTCCTCTTTTTTAACTTATATATATCCGTAAAATCCAGAACAAATATCATACATTTCCATAGTTATCATCTTTAGAAATCACAATTCATACTTTTTTTCAATCTTTACAATCCTAGATATATATTTTCTTTTAGACTACTACAAAACTTACGCTATTCTATTAAATATTTATTATATACTGTAAAAGCATCTATAATATTATACTGCTCTGTCTGAGGATTACCTTCAGCTCCAACAGTAACAAGAATATACTCATTTCCATTTTTTTCAGCTAAGCTCGCCAAACATAATCCAGCTTCTTTTGTATATCCAGTTTTACCTCCAAGAATTTTTCCACCTTCAAAATCACTTTTGTCCATTTTTTTAAACATGGTACTTGATAGAGTAATTCCTCCAGAATGTAAATTAGTAGGAAGTGTAGAATAATGATCAGAAGTAAATACCTCACGGAAAATATCATTTTCTAAAGCGTATTCCAACAATATAGATATATCTTTTACTGTAGTATAATGATTAATATCATGAAGGCCAGTAACATTGGCAAAATGTGTATCTTTCATTCCAAGTTGTTTAGCTTTTTTATTCATTAAGTTAACAAAATTTTCTTCTGAATCGGAAATATCAATAGCTAAACCTATAGCTGCATCAGCTCCAGATGGAAGAATAACTCCATATAATAAATCCATCGCAGTTACTTTTTCACCAGGCAAAAATCCTGCCATAGATGCATTGGCTTCATATAGATCCGAAAACATACTTTCAGGAAGAGAAATAGTTCTTTTAAAGTCAGAAATGTTTTCTAATACAACAACTGCAGTCATAATTTTGGTAAGAGATGCAGGATAAATTTTTTCTTCACTCCCACTCTCTAATAAAACTTTATCATCATTAAGATTAATTAAAATAGCTTGAGTACTATATAAATCATTGATTTCAAAATCATTATTTGTCTCAATATCTATATTTTGCTGTGAATCAGTAATAGAATCACTTTCATGTAATTTACTTTCCATGAATTCCGAAATATTATATCCACTTATATAAGTTTTGAAGACATATAATAAAAGTAAAATAATTATAATTCTCCCATATCTTAATTTTCTTTTGCGCATAAAAAATAACTCCTCTCTTTACTTCTGATTAAACCATAAAATTAAGACTTGTTTTTAAATTTCATATTATTAAAATCTTAAGATTGCCTGAAAATATATATTATCACTTATAAATCAATAACCATATATTTAACCAAAAACAATTGCATAACATACTAAGACTGAGATGATACTGAAAAGTGAACCTATTAAGTAATATTCTGCAAAAGATGGGGACTTTAAAATTTTATTAAATCTTGCCACTGATTTAGCTGTAAAAACTAGTCCTATTGCTCCAAACTGATTATAATACAAAAAAACACTTATTAACAATCGTTCTAAATTACCAATTATTGCTCCAGCACCATCAATAGTATTTCTTTCTTCCTCAAACTCTTCAGGAGCATATTTTTGAAATAAGATTTTAAAATTTAAGTTTACTGGTTTTATTATAATAATCAATAACAATAACCACTTTAATAATTCATCTGATATATTTATCCAATAATTTAATTTTTTACCAATAAATAACTCTCCAAGAATATATATAATTATAATATGAGATATTTGATAAATCATATAAAATTTAGTATCTATACTTCCAATAATTTCTTCTTTGAATTTTTTACTTTCTATTAAATTTTTTAATGTATCTATAGTAATATGTAATATAGAATATATTATAATAAATTTTAAATATTTAAAATTCATTATAATTAAAATACTACTCCCAATAAATAAATATATAATATGTTTCTTAAGACTTGTTTTATATTTTATATCTCTTGACTTAACATATATATACATATAATATTCTAAAATAAAATAAAAAATATATAAAACAATAGTAAACTTGTTTATTTTAAACGCCTCCCATTCTTTTTATTTGTTCGGCTAAACTATTCCTACTTGATAAATATAACTTTATTCCACTAGATTTTACTCTTCTTGACATAGCCGATTCTGATATTTTCAATTTTTTTGCCAATCTTTTCTGCTCAAATTTCTCACTATAAATGTTACCATCTAAAAGACTATGTAAAATTTCTTTTTGACTATCTGTCCAATTTTCTTTCATCCAATCCGTATATGCTAACAAATTATTCATAATTTCATCACTATTGCTTCCACTTATAATAGCTATTTTACTATTTCCATAATAATTATTATCATGAATAATTTCAATAGCTTTTCTTGCATTCCAATAGGCTGGTCCATCTGCTCCTATACTTTTCTCAAAGTCTATACTTGTTTTTATAATACCAAATCCAATTCCATATCTAATTTTATTAGGATTCATTCTATAAGAGATAAAATCTAACATTTCAAAAATTTTTGAATTTGGTTTTATTAATACTTGAAATTCATCTCCCAATGTGATAATCCATTTAGATATAATATATTCTTTATAAAGTATATTTACCTCTTTTAATACCTTTCTTAATCTTTCTTGAACTTCAAACCTATTTTCTATATTCCTTGAATCTATTAAATCAGCTATAATAGCTATTAAATTTTCATGTTTCATCAAATTAATCCTTTCTTATATTATATTTAATTTTATTATATCAGTTTTAATATAAATTTGCATATAAATATGCAAGTTTTGATAATTGCATATTTATATGCAAGTATAATAATTTAAATCTATTCTAAATTTTTAAAAAAGCTGCCTCACTTTTGAGACAGCTCATTTGAACTAATAATAAACTTATTATTTTCAATTACTAATAGTACTTCAGTATCTTTTATCAATTTTTTTATTAACATATTAATTTATTTATAACGTCTTTTACTATCAAAAAATTTTGCTTTTCCTTTATAATGGCAAGTTTATCAGATGAATATCGGCATCGGGTAGTATAAATAAAACTCCTTCTCGGTTTAACTATTAATAAGAAGGAGTTTTATTTCTCAATTAAGCATATATTTATTTATACTATCTTACAGTATCTTCTCAAAAGCTAATCTCTCACTTTTATCCTCTAAATAAATTACTCCACAATACTTAAAACCATTCTTTTTAAGCATCCTTTGCATAGGTAAATTTTTTCTATGGGTATCTATTTTTATACTGTCTATTCCTTTATCTAAACATATTTTTTCAATATTGTTTATAATAATAGACGCTATTTCTTTTCCTTTATAATCATCATCAATAGCTAATCTATGAATAACTGCATATTGGTCATTACTAATCCATTTGCCATCATAAATATCTTTATAAGTTTTTTCTCCATCAAAAGAAATCGCCAAAGTAGCTATAACTTTATTAACATCTATTAGTACATATGCATATCCCTTTTTCAAATCATTCTTTATAATTTGAATACCGGGATAACCATTTTGCCATTGAGGAATCCCTTTTTCCCTTAAAAAATTTTGAGCTTTTTTAATAATGACCATTATATCATTAATATCAGATTCAACTGTTTTTCTAAATTCCATATAAAACTCCTCTCTAGTCTTTTAATAAATTATATCATATCAAATAATATAACTTGTTTAAATTTTTAGATTTAATAAAATATATAACTTTTATAAATATAAATCATATAATATCATAAAGTCTATGAAAGGAAGATAAATATGTATAGTGATTACAAATCATATAGATGCCCCTACTACTATGATCCATATAATATAAATAATTATTATGGAATATATTCATATCCTTATTACTATAATATACCAAAAAATAACTCAGATTATTGGAATGAGCATATTAAATTAAATGATTATGGCCCTGAGCCCTTTGTAGTTAATATTGAAGAAGTTACTAAAAAGAATAATAATTTCCGCACTGCTTTATGGACAGGAAAACATCTACAACTCACCCTAATGAGTATTGACATAGGTAGCGACATAGGATTAGAAATTCATCGTGATCTTGATCAATTTATACGTATTGAGCAAGGTCAAGGTCTAGTTCAAATGGGTGATAAGAAGGATAAACTGAATTTCCAAAAAAAAGTATATGATGATTATGCAATATTTATTCCTGCTGGTAAATGGCATAATCTAATCAATACAGGCTATAAGCCTCTTAAATTATATTCTATTTATGCACCGCCTGAACATCCCCATGGTACAGTTCATAAAACTAAAGCAGATGCAGAAGCTGATAAAGAAAATCATTGCTATTAATTGAAAAATTATAAAAAATATATACATTAATCTTCTATAATGAAATTTTAAAATTAATTGCATAAATATAGCGCCAATCTTTTAAAAGATTGGCGTTACAGATTTTTATTATTTTCACTGTCTACTTGACAGAGGTAAGCATGTTCATATACTTGTGCTTCTTCTTTAACTAATTTTATTTTGTATAATTATCAAAATATCCTTGAACAAGTACTATAGGCGTTCCTTTATCTCCACTTCCCGACGTCAAATCACATAATGAACCAATTAAATCAGTTAAACGACGAGGAGTAGTGCCCTGAGAAACCATTTGTCCTACCAAATCATTATCTTTATTTCGAATATAATTAGAAATTGCTTTTTTAAGTTCTTCTCCTTTTAAATCTGCAAAATCATTATCAGCTAAGTATTTCAATTTAACTTCATTAGGTTGGCCTTCTAATCCTTCTGTATAGGCTGGAGATACAACTGGGTCTGCCAACTCCCATATCTTACCAACTGGATCTTTAAATGCTCCATCACCATAAATCATAACTTCTACATGCTTCCCTGTTAATTCAAGAATTTTACTTTGAATCCTATCTACTACAGGTTGACAATCTCTTGGAAATAATTTAACAGTTTCTTCTGTTGCTTTATTGCTCCCTAATAATCCATATTTTTCATTATAACCACTGCCATTTATTGAAAAAGTTAAAATATCATCAAGACTGTAAACTGTTTCTACACCATCGGATTTTAGTAAACGTTTTGTACGAATACGACTATGTATATCACAATTAAGAACATTATTTGTATATTGTAAAATCCCACGCGAATCATTAGCAAGTATTATTTCAACTTCACAACCTTCATTCTCAATTAATTCTTTATAATATTCAATATAATCAACACCAGTAAATGTATGTTTATTATCTCCAAATAATTCTCTATATTTTTCTTCAGTTAGTACATCTACCCAAGGATTAATACCTTTTTCATCTAACATATCAAAATCAACAAGATGATTTCCAACTTCATCAGATGGATAACTTAACATGAGTACCATCTTCTTTGCACCTTTTGCAATACCCTTAAGAACAATAGAAAAGCGATTACGACTTAAAATTGGAAAAATAACCCCAACTTTTTCCTCTCCAAATTTACTTTTAACATCAGTAGCAATTTCATCTACTGTTGCATAGTTACCCTGCGCTCGAGCAACTACTGCTTCCGTAACAGCTATAACATCTCTATCATTAATATTAAAATTTCCATCTTTTGCTGCATCCAATACACTATTTACAACTATTTCTACTATGTCATCTCCCCGACGTATAATAGGAGCACGAATCCCCCTTGACACAGTTCCAATCATTCTTTCCATATTCATTCTCCTTCTATAATAGATTTATAAACTAAAATTGAAAGGTTATAAGGTTATCATGAAAAATTATCCTACTTTACAATAAATAGTTCCAACTAAAATAATATCTTAGTAAAACCGAATAATAAATATTATATCATTAATTTCGTTCATTGTCAGTAGAAGCTATTTAAAGTATCTTTTTATTTTAATAAAATCTAATCACTTATAATTCATTAGATTTATCCGTTATTCAAATATCATTCTTCAATGATATGATTTACCATCTGAGAAATCTGTTTTTGTCTACTTAATGTAAGTTGATCAATATATTTTTTTAAACATAATCTTAACATCTGTTCAGATTCTGATAAATCTGTAGCTTCAACATTTGAATTAAAAGGATGTCTTTTAATCATTATAGCAACCTCAATATCTCTGAAATTATCGAAAATAGAAATAATTTCTTCTTCAGTCCATTGTACATCTAACAAAATATCTTCAAGATCATCAAAAGATTTTACTTTTTTCTTTACAAGGGCAAGTTTATCAGATGAATATCGACATATCGATAATTCATCAATTAATTTTCGGTAGTCATTATCATTCATCTTTACGCTAGCTCTAAAATGTACTTTAGGTTCTAATTTTGGATTAATCGGAGATATAAAAACTTTTTCAAGAGTTTTTGTTTTAAATGCAGAAAACATATCAGGTATTAATTTTGATAAACTCTGTTTAATATATCTTTGAAGGCGAATACTTGTAATGTTTAACTCTTCAAAAATTTTCTCTGTAGCCTCTGTAATCTTCAATGTAAAAGTATAATCATCATATTTTGAAAACTCATTATATAAATACTGAATATCCATTTTTGAAATATTTAAATTGAAAATATTACAATTCGCAAGGGAACATCCTAATGCTGATATCAATACTTGTTCAAAAATATTAATCAATAAATCCTTATATCCTTCATCATATCCATAAAGCAAATTATGAATATTACCTGTAGCAAAATTTTTACAAAATTCATTTTCATAATAAAGATTTTCAAGATATTTTTGAATAAATTCTACTCCTGCCAAATCATTAACAGGACCAAATAATTGATAATCAATAGACGCAGGACATTCATGAGCTTCATAATCTGGATCATATGATTTAAAGAATATTCCTATACCATTCTCACTCAATGTTGCATTGTAAGTATAATTAAAAGTCGTCAATTTATTTTTTTTATTTAGCTTATACATATGTTTTGCAGTATGAAATTTAGCATTAATTATTTTTCTACCCTTTTTATACATATCAAAAATATTTACTTTCTTAAGCTCTTCCGCTGCACAATCTACATCTGGTAAAGATTTTAAATATAATCCTATTGTATAAAGATTGGATTTCATAATACTTTCAGCAACTTCTACTCTTATAGAACTACTTTCACCATTATTGTATCTTTCACTTTTATATGATAATAACTTAATACTTTGCATTTGAACATTTTCTACATCTGAATCATATAAAATACCACATTTATATGCCTCTCTTAAAAGTGATGTGAAATAAAATTCTCCACTCAAATTATTGCTATCAACAATATGTGACTTTTCAATATTCCCCATCTTCATCCCTCTCATCATGAATCTCATTCTCTAAACAATTCAGATCACATCCATATCTTAATCTACGAGCCATATTAGCGGCCTCTTTTCCCGAAAGTAATTCTAAAGATCCTTGACATTTGCTATCAAAACTATTCTTCATAAACTTTATCAACTCATCATCACTTACTAAATCAAGAGTTTCATTTTTATAAAAATAAAATATTTCAATAAGATCGTGAATAGTCTCAACATAGTTATGCTCTGAAATATAAGGAGAATCACAAAATTCTTTAATTATCTTATGGATAACACTTCCTTTAAATTCTATTCGTCCATTACTTTTTAATGCCATATTACAAGTTTCCACTAATTTAACAGCATCCAAATGAGATAAAGTTAATCCAAATCTAATAGTATGATCATTACATTTCATAATTTCTTCTACTGTTTGTTTTTGTATTCTTGATGAAAACATATTCATAATTTCAAATGACATTACAATCACCTCCAGATAAATAGTTTCTTAACCTTAAAAAAACTATTGACATATCATATTAAATGTGTTATAATTAATTAGATACTTTTATGTTTGATTTCATGCGGTAAACTTCATTATAACATTATTATGTGTAAAAATCAATTGGAAATTTCTATCTATTTCCTTTAAAAATTCCCTCAGTTTTTCAATCTGAGGGAATATAAAAACACTTCAATATTTACTTATAAATTACAATCTTTATATAATCTACTCCTTTATTTTTAATATTAATATAAATAAAATATTTCAAATTCTTAAATGCTTCGATTAGAATTTCAAAGGTTCTCAGCATAATACTTAGAACCTTTGAAATTCTTCCTTTAATAAAAATGAATTATTTTAAAATCCATTATTATTAGCAATTTCTTTAAACCAATAAGCACTTTTCTTAAACGTCCTTTTTTTGGTATTAATATCTACTGAAACAAAGCCATAACGATTTTTATATGCATTAGTCCATGACCAATTATCCATAAACGTCCATAAATGATATCCTTTCACATTACATTCCTTTTCAATCGCTTTATGCAACCACTTTAAATGTTCTTTAATAAATTCTATCCGATAATCATCTTGAATATAGCTGTCTTTAATGAACCTCTCTTCATTTTCAACACCCAATCCATTTTCAGAAACGAAGCTTTCAATATTACCGTAATTTTTCTTAAGATTTATCATAATATCATAAATCCCTTTTTCATATATTTCCCATCCTCTATAAGGATTCATTTTTCTACCTGGCATTTCATAATTATCAAAAAACCATTCTGGCATAAAGGGACTGTATGGATTAGGTAAATTTTCTTTTGCCTTAACTCTACGTGGTTGATAATAATTAACTCCCAAGAGATCAACAGTATTATTTTTAATTAATTCTAAGTCTTCTTTTTGTGTAATTGGTAATTGTCCATACTTTTCTAAAATACAAATTAATTCTTGAGGATATTGTCCCAGAACAGCTGGATCAAGAAAGCTACGATTAAAAAATAAATCAGCAATGTTAGCAGCCTCTAAATCAGCTGAATTTTGACTCCTTGGATAGGAAGGAGTTAAATTTAAAATTATCCCAATTTTACCTTTTTCAATATTAAAAGTCCGAAAACTTTCAACCGCCTTAACATGAGCAAGGATTGTATTATAAGCCACCTGAGCAGCTCTTTTAAAATCGACTACATTAGGATAATGAAAATTATATAAGTATCCTCCCTCCACTGGTACAATTGGTTCATTAAAAGTAAACCATGTTTTTACACGATCTCCAAATAAGCGAAAACATTCACTAGCATAAACCTTATACGCTTCAACTACTTCTCTATTTTCCCATCCTCCTTCATTTTGCAGTTCCAAAGGCATGTCAAAATGAAAAAGATTTAAAATAGGTTCAATATCATTAGCTAACAGTTGATCAATAACATTATTATAAAACTTTACAGCTTCGAGATTAATATTTCCACGTCCACCAGGAATTAAACGTGACCATGAAATGGAAAGTCTAAAAGAATTATGCCCAATTTCTTTCATTAATTTTATATCTTCTTCATATTTATGGTAAAAATCAGATGTAATTTCAGGTCCAATATTTTCAAAAAAACGATTTGATTCTATTGAATACCAATAATCCCAAATATTTTTACCTTTTCCTTCTTCATTTGCTGCACCTTCAATTTGTGTAGCTGATGTTGCACTTCCCCACCAGAATCCTTCTGGAAATTTATATTGCAAATCCATCAAAAAACCTCCTATTTATTTCTATATAACTCAATAATTTCAATAGAAAGATCTTTTACAGTTATAGCTGTCATCAAATGATCTTGAGAATGAACCAACATTATATTAACAAGCTGCTGATTACCCTTTGCTTCATCTTGAATAAGTTTAGTTTGATAATCATGAGCCTTTGCTAATTCATCACTAGCACGATTTATTAGCTTATCAGCCATCTCAAAATTTCCTTTTTTAGCCTCTTGAATAGCCTCCATTGCATTAGATCTACCATTTCCAGCATATAGAATAATTTGAAAAGCAATTTCTGTCATTTTGTCAATATTATCTAGCATATTTTTCACTCCTAAAAGCATAAGTCCTTGAATGACTACATTAGAATTATGCATAATATAATTTCTTCTATATTATACCACCTGTTTTTTTTCTTTTTCATAATAACTCTTATCTAAAATTTTTAAGAAAGGCCACCAGACTCCCATTACAACCAAAAGATTAAAAATTTGTAATACTGCCCCTCTCCATGAATTTCCTGTTGCTAAAAATCCACTCAATCCAATTGGTGTTGTCCATGGTACAATAATTCCAGCAGGCTTTGGCACTAATCCTATTGACATAACAAAATACGTAATAATAGTAACGATTACAGGTGCCAATAACCATGGAATAAAAATTAATGGATTCATGATGATTGGAAGTCCAAAAATAATTGGTTCATTTACATTAAATATTCCTGAAGGCCCACCTAATCTTCCTAATTCTCTAGTTTGTCTACTACGACCAATTAAAAAAATTAGAATAATAACTGCTAAAGTCATTCCAGAACCACCCATACCAACTAAAAATGTATCAACAAATTGTTTAGTTATAACATTTGGCAACTCTTGTCCTGATTGAAATGCTTGCAAATTTTGATCATTTAGTGCAAACCATATGGGATCAAATACTGAATTTATAATAACTTGCCCATGTAATCCAAAAAACCAAAATATTTGTATAAGCAGAATAGCAAAAATAGTAGCTCCTAATCCACTTCCTAATTTAGTCAAAGGTCCTTGTATAACAGTAAAAATAAAATTTTGAACTGTCTCAAAATGTGTGAAACTAAAAATAATACGAATAATTAAAAATATTGATAACGTTAAAGAGATAGGAATTAAAGCACTAAAAGATCTTGATACAGCTTCCGGAACTCCTGGAGGCATCTTAATAGTAAAATTTTTATTTGCAAAATAATGATACAACTCAGCGGAAATAAATGCTGTAAATATTCCTACAAATAATCCTTGTGCTCCAAGACTTGAAGCAGGAATAACACCAGCAACTCCTTCCAATGTTTGTGGAATCAATATAAGAAATGACGCCAGAGCCACAACTCCACCATAGACTGCTTCCCCATCATAATATTTAGTTAGTTTATATGCGATTCCCACAATTACAAAAAGCCCCATGATACTAAGCGTCGACTCAGAAGCAGGTGCTAATGCATTTTGATATACTGCATATGTCTCTTCACTCAAAACTTTGTCTAAAAAAGGAAGATTAGCAATAACTACAAAAATAGATCCAAAAATAATTAATGGTAAAGAAACCATAAATCCATCACGTAAAGCAGTTAAATACCGATTATTATTTAGCTTGTCAGCTATTGGAAGTAAAATATTTTCTAAGAATTCCATAAACTTATTCATTATTTTCCCTCACTTTCAATCTTTTTAATGAATCAATTCTAACGCCCGATTTAATACAGCTTCTCCATCTACTCTTCCATAGGCAATTGAATCAATAACTTCAATATGAATGCCAAGTTTATCAGCCTTCTTATCTAATTTCTTTTTTAAAAATCTCATTTGTGGCCCAATAAACAAAACATCTGCTTTTTCCATATCTGTGTCTACTTTTTCATTTCCTACTGCCCAAATTTCAACTTTTAAATTTCTTAATTTCGCTATTTCCTTCATTTTTGAAACTAATAAACTAGTTGACATACCTGATGAACATGCTAAAAGTATACGTTTCATTTCTATCACCCTCCATTTCATTAATTAATATCTTTCTTCATATATATTATAGAGCTTATATATTTTCACTTAAACACATTCTTTTTCTCTTATTAAGTGAAAATATATATTTAAAATAATAAAAAGGCAGATATCAAACTTTTCTGCCTTCTTAAATCATTCACAACCTAATCTAATATTTATAAATAATTTTTTCTACTCATCAGAATGTTTTTGAATTTCACTCATAAACTCCTTATATGTTCTTATCTTAATTAAATCTTGAACAATAGAGTTATTTTGAATAATCCTAATAAGCAAATTATACATTTGTTGTAAATCTTCTTGACTATTTTGTTTAACGCACAACAAAAAAATTAATTGTACCGGTTTTTTCCCCCAATCAATTGAGTGTTCCAATGTACACACTGCTAAAAAAGTTCTTTTTGCTTTAGAAGTAATAGGATGTGGAACTGCAACAAGATTCCCAAAAGAAGTTAGTGCAATTCTTTCTCTTTCATAAACTGCATCCAAAAAAGTATCATCCACTAATCCCTTTTGAAGTAATTTTGTATTTAAATAATTTAATACTTTATCCTTTGATTCAAATTCTTTTTGAAAAAATATCAAATCTTTATCAAAATATGTTTTTATTTTTTGTTTCGATCTTAACATGAACTTCTCAATTTTTTTCAAATCGTTCTCATTCATAATTGCATTTACTTCGATTACAGGAACCTCTATTTCTTTTGAAATAGGAATAGAAGTTACTAAAAAATCAATATCATCAAGATTAGTTTGTCCTAATTTATAATACTCTGTAGTACCTATAACATCTAAACTATTACCAAAATATGATTTTAACTTATAATAGATCAATCGTGCAGTACCCATTCCTGATGCACAAACAACTAAGCATTTTTTAGGAAGAGATTTCATTTTTTTTCTTTCAATTGCCGCTCCAAAGTGAAGTGCAATATAGCCTACTTCATTTTCATTAAAAAATGTTTTAGTATACTCACCAATGGCTAAACTTGCTACAACAGCAACATCAAAGGCTAATGGATAATTATTCTTGATATCCTGTAACATAGGATTTCTTATATTCATTCTATATTTATATCGATTAATAGCAGGTTTTAAATGTAAGCTTAAATTAAGAATTAATTCTTTATCCTCTTTAATTCCAAGATAAAATTTTTCTTCCACCTTATCTAATGCATATTCAATTGCTTTTAAAATCTGACCATCCATTATCTGTTCTATTTTTTTGTTTGTATATTTTAACGTTTTTATTCCTAAAATATGTATAGCAATATATGCAATTTCATCCTCGGGAAAATCCACATTAAATATACGCTTAATTTCCATTACAATATCTTGTGCAACCAAATATTCTTTCTTATTAACGATATCTTGTAAATCAGCCTTATACAATATTACATTATGACCACATTTTATACGCTTATAAGTAATTGCAATATGAATAAGAAGATTATTAATTGATATATCTGGTGATGTAATTTGATGTATTCTTAATTGTCTTAAAATAATCTCTAATATACAATCTAACTCATCTTGAGATAAAAAAGGCAAATTAACATTAATTCCTTTTTTTTCTTCTTGTTCTTTTCGATTAAAAACATGTTCTGCCATGCAATATCTTAATTTTAATTCACTACCATCTACTTTAAATCCATGGCTAGGTTTTGATTTTAAATCAATTTCATAATTATTAAATATTTTCTTTACAGCCTTTAAATCATTTTGTATAGTTGATTTACTAACAAATATTTCATCTGCTAATTGTTCCATTTTTAAATAATTATCACTTAATAAAAGCTTTCGAATAAGAAAACTCACTCTTTCTTTTGACGTTTTAGGAATATAAAATGGATGAAAATAGGACTTATTTACAAAGTTTCCAATAAACTGATTAAATTTCTGATTATTAGAAATTTCTAATCTATATCCTTTTCCCATTATCGAAAAAATACTAGCTCCATTCTGTTTAAGAATAGAATCAAGATTTTTTATATCATTTCTTATTGTTCGAACACTAACTTGATTTGTATTTGCCAAATACAAACCTGTCAATGGATTTTTTGTAGACATCAATTCTTGTAATATTTTTTTTGATCTGGAGCTTAACATTCTATTTTTCTCCTTTCAAAACAAAATTACTACCTAGATAAATTTATTTTTCTTATCCTACAATCTTTCCAATACTAATTCTTATTTTTATACTTATGCAAAAATAACTATCTATATCTAAATCTTTAAAACTTTAAGAATAAATTTTCTTAATAAATCATCTTTTAAAAATTATTAGCTTTATTATACCATAATCTTACTTAATTTCTTTATCTGTAAAGAAAAATCATCCTTATTTACAACATTATAGCAAAACTAGTCATTTCACCATGCATTTGATTTCGGTATTAATAATTTTGTCTCAAATAAATCTCCATTAATTCATCGGCACTGATATTAAGTTCATCCTTAGATACATTCTTTAAAGTAAATAAAACCCCTAGACTTATCGTCTAGGGGAACATAATTTTCTCTTGAATTTTTCTAAAATCTTCTAATCTTATCTATTATAGTAAACATTAAGACTAATACGTAGACTGCATAAAACCCATAATAAAACTAATGGATTGTATCCCATCTCATCTAATATTGTACTAACTGTCTTATCACTATTCTCATTTAATATATCTTTTATATACTGATGAAGAATTATTTGCAAATACCATAGCTCCATAATAAACATCAAATCCTATTACATCTCCAACACGTATTTCTTCTTCAACCTCATCAATATCCAAAATTAAATGATCACTACTTCCACCTAAAATTATGGCTTTTGGTAACTTTACACTAACAGAATCAAAACTACCTATATCTCTCTTTCCTAATGCTAATAATGCTCTTTTCCTTATTCCCAAATCTTCATATTCTGGAGTATTTCCAAAAGCATCAATAAATATTTTCCCAATAGGATAAGATGGCTTTTCCTTTACCTCTATAACTTGTGCATATATAGTATATATATCTTGATACATAAATGGCATATCACATTTCCATATATCTATTAAATCTCTAGATAAAACTATACCTTCACCTATTCTAAGATGATTAATACCCTTTGGAATAGTATTATTTAGAACCATTGGAAGACTTGATGTTCCCCCACCAGAAACAATATCAAGTGTACGACTTATTTTTCCTTCAATTCTTTCAGCAATATTCACTAATCTACCTAAGTTTTTTTCATCTGGACATATAGCCCCATAACATCCTAGATTGGTCCCTATTCCTTTTAAATACAAATTAGAAAATTCATTCTCAACCATTAAAGCTGCATCTATCAATTCTTCTTCATCAAAAAAACCTTCTCTCAAATCTCCTAAATCCATCATTAATATAACAGAATGAATTTTATTTTCTCTTTTAGCTGCTTCATTAGTAAGCTTTAAAACATTTAACTCAGATTGAAGACTACAATCTGAATATTTTACAACATCATCCAACTCTGACATCATGGGAACACGTAGTAATAAAATTTCTTTATTAAATCCCATTTCTCTCATTCTTTTAATGGTATTCATTCTTGAATCTCCTATTGATGTACACCCTGCTGAAATCATAATATTAGCAATTTCATTATATGAATGTTCATAAGTATCAGTAGCCTTAACTACTCCTGTAACAGATATTTCATTTTCTGAGCATTTTTCTACAATATTTTTTACATTAGATTTCATATGTGATAAATTAATTTCTAAAATTGGATATCTGTCAAATTTTTTCATAAAAGTTCCCTCCCCATATATGAATACACTATCCTAGCTTATATTTTATAACTTGAATAAGATATTATCAATATTTTATTCAAGTTTACCCTTAAAACTTATGTTTTCAACATAACATTTCTATTGCCAAACGACGGTTTTTACTTTACCGTTAGGCAATTTTCATGAAGTGTACATTCAACAGTCAAGCAACCTGATGTTTACAATAAGTGCGTATAGCAAGGACAAGAAATACAGGGATTTCAATTGCTGCTGTCGTCATTATGACATAAGGCGACCAAATGCTTACCTGCCCAATATGCAGGAAATTAAAACCTGTCAACTGATAAAGCAAGCTGTTCTGCATACCAATTCCTGCTGACGGTAAAATAAAACTAAGCCAATTAGCCCCGGCTGAATAAGTAAATATTGGGAGCAAGCACATTACAATAGCAATAAGAATAACAGAAATCGAATCCTTGCATTTTGCTGATAGAAATAATGTGAAACTAATGGTTGCCAGCAAGGAAATAAGCCCTCCGATAGCCAAGACAACTTGAAGCTGTCCTAAATTAAGCGCAGGAAGACTGATAACGGAAAACAGCATCTGCATAGATGTTTTCATGCATTCCGATCCAAATGCGAGGTTTGAAATCAACAAGTGCAATGAGATACAAATAATAAAGGCCATTGAAAAAATAGTTAGTGCAGCAAGTATCTTTACCATTGCCAATCGAGAACGCCCATGCTTGGTGCAACGTAAAATACTGTCTGAACCAGTCTGATATTCATTGGAAAACGTAGGTGTGGCAGCCGCTGTGCAAAGAATCACAAGTAGAAAAATAAAAAGCACGATGTAATCAAAAGCATCCCTCGAATATCCGGCATAAAGCTGAAAGGGTGTTTCTACTTCTGTATATTTTTGCAGAGCTTGTTTTTGTGCATTTGGGTGTTCTTTTTGCTCCATCTGCATGATATCTTCCAGGTGCTGTACAGTTTGTTCATAAAAGCTGTCTAATTTGTCTGGAGTTATATCTATTAAACTTGATGCCTGACCGGTTTTGGAGTCAGAAAATGCTTCCGGTAGCCTCCCCAAAAGCGATTCGACCGGAAATACCTTTTCCATATAAAGGTTTATCGGAAAGTCTCCGCTAGAAAGACTGTCCTCTCCATATTTTGAAACAGCACTTTGATAGATGTTCAAAGCTTCTTTAAGTTTTTTTGGGGTAACTTCTCCGTTATTGACGGAACGAAGCGACTTTTTGTAGGTAATCGCATCCAGTCCATTGAGTTTCGCCACTTTATTCCCTTTATCGTCATATTGATTGATGTCCTCGTACATAACAGGAAGCCAAGCCATTACCACAGACATGAACAGCGCAATGAGCAATAAAATCATAGAACGGCGTGATTTAAGCACGCGTTTAAGTTCAAGATAATAAATACGCATAGATTATTTTCCCTCCTCACTGATTTCCTCTTGAGGAAACAACCATAAATATAAATCCTCCAAACGAGGCGGTGCCATTACGGAATCATTGGTTTTCGCTTCATCTGCCAAATAGCGGATAGATACCTGATTGTTGCCCTCACTACGCTGATTAATAATACGAAGCTACATTTCATACATAGGCATCTTTTCGGCAGGTACGACACAAGTCCAAACTTTACCTGTAACTTGCTTTACCAATTCGTCTGTTGTTCCTACATCAAGAATTCTCCCAGCTTTCATAATAGCATTTTGAGTAGCAATATACTCAATGTCGGATACAATATGAGTTGAAATGAGAACAATGCGGTCATGAGAAAATTCCGAAATAAAGTTGCGGAAACGAACCCGCTCTCCGGGGTCAAGACCGGCTGTTGGTTCATCCATAATCAGAATTTTAGGGTCATTCAGCATTGCCTGTGCAATTCCTACCCGACGTTTCATTCCCTCAGATAACTTGATGATTTTTTTGCTCCTTACATCGGTCAGAGTGAGTGTATGCAGCAAGCTGTCAATCTTTTTTCCTGTTTCTTTTGCTGGAACGTCTTTTAGCGCAGCTACATACTCCAAATAATCCTTTACTGTAAAATCTTGAAAAAATCCAAAATCCTGCGGTAAGAAGCCGAATAAATTTCTATATTCTTCTCCCATTGCATGAATGTCCTTACCATCATAAAGAATTTTCCCGCTAGTTGGATTCAGAATATCTGCAATCATTCGCATAAGCGTAGTCTTACCGGCCCCGTTGGCTCCAAGTAGTCCCCACACGCCCGGTGTAAGGCTTAAACAAACATCATCAACTGCGGTTTTATCCTGAAATTGTTTACTAAGATTTGTAATTGTCAGTTCCATGTCCTTTCTCCTTTTTTCTAAATTACAACGACAAACGTCATTGTTCAGTTTTATTATACTGAACAATGACGTTTCAAACTTTAAGATAAACAGGATAGATACCTAAGAAAATCCTAATATCCAACTAATGTTTTCCTAAGATCGAGCAGGAATAGATATGGTAAATGTAACCGTATCATTTTCACTGCAAACAGAAATTTCTCCGCCGTGCAAACGAATAATTTCGTCTGCGATAGATAAGCCAAGCCCTGCACCGCCAGTGTCTGATTTACGAGCATCGTCCAAACGATTGAATTTATCAAAAATAGATGATAGTTGTTCAGGGGGGATAGTTTGTCCATGGTTTTCAAATGTAATAATAATTCTACCCTGTTCCTCCTTTGCAGAAATCAGAATTTCCGTATTATGGTAACTGTACGCAGTGGCATTTTTAAGAATGTTGTTAAACACCCGAGCCAGCTTTTCGGAATCAACATAAACCGTCAGAGCTTCATCGACATTAAGTACAGCGGTATTTCCCTTAGCGGATAAGACAGGATAAAATTCATCAATAAGTTGTACAAGCATATAGTATAAATCAACATTTGTTTTCGTCAGTTTGATTTACTGTGTATTGTACCTTGTGATTTCAAAAAATTCGTTGATGAGCTTTTCCAGTCGCATAGCTTTTTTCAAAGCAATCCCAACATATTTTGCTTTCTGTTCTACCGGCATGTCCGGTGCTTCATCAAGCAGACTCAAATAGCCGATTACAGATGTGAGCGGTGTGCGAATATCGTGCGCCAGATACATTACCAATTCATTCTTTTTGTTTTCAGCCTCTTTTACAGCTTGCTGGCTGAGCAGAACAGCCATTTTAATTTGGTTCATCTGCTTTTCCATGTCTTTAAGCGGTTCAGATAATTCAATGGTGCATTTCAGCACTAGAATGTGTAAATTCCCACTCTAGAGATTTATCTACAGGGAATGATATAGAACTTTTACTAAAAAATTTTTCAATTTTTTTCACTGAAACACTTCTCAGATTTAAGTCTAAATTATCAAAAACAATTAATTTTTCAAGTCTTTTTGTATAATTCTCAATTCGCTCCAAATTATATTCTAAGCTTTCTAAAACCTCTTGTTCCATCTTTTTATCAGTCTCGGAAATCATTCCTAATAATTCAACATTACCCTTAACAACTGTTAATGGATTATTAATATCATGAGCAAAAGTAGAAAGTAAATGTTCAAAATTATCTTGTTGAATTTTCAATCGAATTTGAGTATGCTCTAATTCTCTAAATCGTTTCTGTATTAAAGTACATGCCTCACCTAATTCATTTTGCGGTACATCTCCTATCGAGTTTTTTTCTCGTAAATAATCAATACTACTTTTAATCTTATGTTTATAAAATAATAAAAACCCTAGCATAGAAAATACAAATGAAAATATAGGAAGAGAAAGCCAATTCAAATAGTAAATAAAATCCGATTAAAGTACTTCGACCAGCATAGATTTATCTTTAATATAATAATAAACAAATTCACCATTTAATTGAATCTCTTTTATACTGGAATTAAAAATCTGGTTTTGTAACTCTGTCAAAATCAGGGAAAACACCTTGGAAAAAGTAATGCCTATTATAAATGATAAAAAAAGATATAAAGCAAAAGATTTCTTAAGCTTCCATCCATCTGTAGATTGATTTAACCATTCCATCTATATCCTACTCCCCAAACCGTTTGTATAATTTCCTTTTCTGTATAAGGTGCTATCTTATGACGTATTCTACGTATATGTTCTGCCACAACTTGATTATATCCCAACGCATCATAACCCCAAAGTTTAGTATAAATATGTTCTTTTTCAAAAACTCTCTGTGGATGAATTGAAAGAAGTTCCACAATATCAAATTCTGTTTTGGTTAAGGGAATCTCTGTATCATGTACTCTTACTTCTCGTCTTCCATAATTAATAACTATACATTCTTCTTTGCCTGACTGCTTTCGTCTATTTTCTCTTTGTAAATTAGCATAAATTCTAGCATGCAGTTCCTCAAGTGCAAAGGGCTTAACAATGTAATCATCTCCTCCAATCATAAGACCTTTTATTTTATCCTCTTGGGAACTACGGGCACTAATAAAAAGAATAGGCACATTATATTGAGAACGTATAATTTTGCAGACTTCAAATCCATTTCTATCTGGCATATTAATATCCAATAGAACTAAATCCGGCGATTTTTTCAATACAACCTTAAGATTTATACTGTGTTCCATTATTTCCACTTCATATCCCTTCAAAGAAAGAAATCGTTCTAACAATAAGAGCATCTCCTTATCATCATCAATTACAAGAATTTTTCCTTTCAATTTCCCACCTCCTAATGATAAAAAGATCTGCATAAAAATTCGATTTTTTGTGTCTACTTTACTAACATAGATTCATTTTTTATAAATCTATTTCCGGTAAACAATTGAATCCATACAAAAAATTAACTTCTTTATATTTCGCTATTTATTTTATTGTACATGTTCTTTATAGATTTAAAATCTTCCCAAGCATCTTTTTTCTTATTAACATCCCGTAAAATTGCAGCTGGATGATATGTTGCCATTATATTAAATTTATCTCTATCGTACCAAATCCCTCTGTTTTTAGTAATCCTAAAATCTTTTTGAATTATATTTCTAGCTGCCACAGCGCCTAAACATACTATAATATCTGGATTTATTATCTTTACCTGCCATCTTAAAAACTCTATACAACTTTTACATTCTTCTTTTAAAGGATTTCTATTGTTTGGAGGTCTACATTTCACAATATTAGCTATATACACATCCTCTCTTGTTAAATCAATGGCTTTTAATATCTTGTCAAATAATTCTCCTGATCTTCCGACAAAAGGTCTTCCCATTTTATCCTCATGGTATCCTGGACCTTCCCCTACAAACATAATACTACTTTCTTCGTTTCCCTCTCCAAATACCACGTTAGTTCTGGTCTTTGATAAGGGACATCTATTACATCTTTTTACAATTACTTCAAGTTCATTTAAACTATACACATTCACTCACCCATTTATTTCTAATTCTGACTTTATTCCTAATTTATAAAGAATTTCAGTTTGTCTATTCTTATTATATCCTTTTTTTTCCTTCAAAACAACTAACTATCTTTCCCTTCTTAAATACACTTGAAAATTGTTTTATATTATTACTATTCTTATTTTTTCTCTAGTAGACAAACCATATCCACATACCTTGTGGTATCAATTCAAATATGCCTATAAAGATTTTATAAATAAAGACTTTGTTCGCATACCTCTGGCCTAATTCAGTAATTAAGCCCTTATTTCTTGTCCATCTGCCATATAGCTCATTTATTCTGTTCATCGTTGAATTAATTGTCTCAATCTGTTCTCTAATTAAATTTGCTATAAAACACCTCTCAAAATAATTAGTCCGATTCAAGACTATATTATACATAATATAGTCTTAAACCAGACTAAAGTTAAAAATATTAATTAAATTTAAAATATTGATAGGCAAAAGTTTGTCCTCAGTGTCTTTTTGATGCAAAAATTCACCTTCAACCCTTTTTAAAATACACTGTCAGTATTCTCAATATCGGGGATTGTTGATTATAATTATTGTTGTGCTGCTCTCCCCGCAACTTTTAAACATCCTTTCTTACTAACTGAAAAATTCCTATAGCAGAAGTAATCCCAATCCACAGAAGTAATAGAAAAATGCTCGCACCATTACCCAACAATTCATATGAGTTTTCAGAAACAATTCCTGATAAGCTGTGTAAAGATGACTGGGGTAAAATTGGTAAAATTAGTCTTTGAATGTCCTTTGAGAACATTTTAATTAGGGCGGGTATAAACATAATAACTAAGGAAAAGATAATTCCCCCTTCACTACTCCTAAAGATAAAGGTTGCTGCTACAGTCAATAAGCAATAGAAAACCGGCATGACTGCACTTCCAATTATAAGCTGTACTAAAGAATTGTCTTTAAGAGAAGCCATAGGGATTCCATTGGCTACTAATACCAATTGCCCTGCAAAAAATGTTGCGAAGGTAACAAGTAGGCTTATTACTCCAGCCAATAAACAATAGGTAAGAAACTTACTGAAATAAAATCTTTTTCGATTTGGCGTTACTGCCAAAGAAACATGAATTAATTTTGTTGAGAATTCATTTGAAATGGAAATGGCAGTAAAAATTATTAACATAATAGCGGCAACATCTATCCCCAACATACTGGCAGATATTATATCATTTGGAGCCATCTCTGCTATTGATTTCCCCTGGGTCACATTGGTTGTAATGGAAAAAATCAAACCCATGGCTAAGCTAGTAAGCATTAATATTCCTAAAAAGGTCTTTGAGAATTTTAGAAACATAATTTTCTGATACTCTGCTTTAATTAAATTTTTAAAGGAAACCTTCTTTAATTTAATGATCATCTATCATCACCCCTTCTTTGTATTCATATTTTGTTGAGAGACATAATCAACTTTACCATCTGTAAGCTCCGTAAAAAGCTGTTCCAAGGAAGGTTGAACCTTTGTAAGCTCAAATATTGCAAGACTGCTTTCCTTTGCCGCAGTACCTACCTCTTCCATCTCCAGATTTCTAACAATTAAACAATTCTGCTCCATTTGTTGGATAAATGCTCCCTTATTTCTGAGCAATCCTTGCAATTTAATATTATTTTCACTTCTAACTCTTAAATAACTGCTAAAGCTCTTTTTAGACATTTCCTCTATGGTCATATCTGCAATGAGCTTGCCTTGAGCCAGAACGATAACTCTTTCAGCTATTGTCTGAATCTCGCTCATTAAATGGCTTGATATTAAAACAGCTTTTCCTGCCCTGGCTAAATCTTTAGTCAAATTACGGAGCCACTTGATACCATCAACATCTAAGCCATTAAAGGGTTCGTCTAATATAACCGTCTCTGGCTTTCCAAGGAGTGCTGCTGCGATCCCTAAACGTTGCTTCATTCCCAAGGAATATTCTCTTATTTGTTTATTCCTTACCTTTTCTAATCCTGCTTTTTGGAGCATTTCATCAACTCTTGTAGATGAAATTTCACTTGCCGCTGCTATTAATTGCAGATGCTGCTCTGCTGTTAGCTTAGGATTGACTGCATCAGCATCAATTAAAGCTCCAATTTTTGAAACGGGCTGTTCCAGATCTATATAGTGCTTTCCATCAATCCTTACCTCTCCATTAGAAGGTCTGGCCAAATTTAAAATCATCTTCATTGTTGTTGATTTACCAGCCCCATTAGGTCCTAAAAAACCCGTCACTACCCCAGGCATAATATCAAAGGATAGATTATCTACTGCAATCTTATCTTGATAATTTTTGCTAAGATTTTTTATTTCAATCATGATACTTCTCTCCCTTTTTATCAATTGCTAGATAGGCCTCCATGGCCTTATCAATAAATTCATTCGTAAACTCCATTAATCGGCGATCTTCCTCTGGCCATTGGTCACGATTATTATAGGCTACTTTATGCGCATTCAGTAGATCTAGTTTACCCTTTGTAATATTTGTGACCATCTTAATCCACTTTTTTGCAAAGGCCTTCCCTTCTTCTCTTTTAGGGTCAACACCGTTAAAAATATGCATGGTCGCTTCTAATATAAGGGTTTTCCAGCTCCAATAGATTTCTATTATTTCCTCAGTATCTTCATAGTATTTCATAAAAATATCTTCTGTTTTATCATCATAGTGAATTTCTTTATATTTAAAGATTGTATCCCTATTTAAGGAAATCATCAATTGAACCAATTCACCGGAAAATACACCCTTTTTATTTTCTAAATTTTTAATACTGGTCTCAATTAACGATATATTCATCTTGATATCCATTAATTTTTGATAGAAAACCTGCCGCTGTTTCTGAAGAACAGATGCAATTTGGTCGGCTGTAACTGCTTCAATAACAAGGTCTTTAATTTCCTTGATAGGAAGCCCTAAGGATTTATAAAATAAAACCTGCTGCAATTTAGCTAAATCTGACTCATCATAAAACCTGCGTCCATTCGTTAATTCTTTATTTAATGGTACAAGCCCAATATTGTCGTAATATTGCAGGGTTCTGATGGACACGCCTGTTAAATTTGCTATTTCACCTATGGAAAACCGCTTCTTTTCATTCATTTCCATCACTCCTCAGTTTAATTAAATCACATTACGTAACGTCATATGCAATAGCCTTTATTAATTTTTAAAAATTTTATCTTCTTTATACCTTTCTTAGAATGCTATAAGTACTAGTTTGCCAACTAATAGTATATTTCATGCCAAAAAGTTTATCATAATAGTCCATCGTTGCTAATACACACTACCTTGAATAAAACTTCTTGACATGTGCATATATAATTTAATTGGTGATGGAAATGAAAATTCAAAATAATGTTTTAGAATGTGGACGAAACCTTGAAAAAAGTATCGATTTTGATTTTTATAAAACTCTGTTTGATCCTATGAGAAGTGAAATCTTAAAGTTTCTTGCAATACATGGAAAGAAAAACACCACAGAAATTGCAAAAAACTTTACTCAAGATAGATCTGTTATTTCAAGACACTTGGAATTAATGAATCGATATGGAATATTAAATAAAGAAAAACAAAACAGAAGCACTTTTTATGAGATTAACAAAGAACTTGTTCTCGAAAAATTTGAAACAACCACAAACAACTTAAAAGAACTCATACAAAAATAATATTGAATATATTACAAATAGGCAGAAATGCCTTTCTTTTTCAATGTATATATGCATGAATGCGCACATATACATAACTAATAATTAGAAGGGATTGATTGAAATGAATCTTATAACTCTGAATGAAGAAAAGTGTATTAAATGCAAACTCTGTATTAAAGCATGTCCAGTAAATGTTCTAAGAATGGGAGAAAACGGACCGGAGGAAATAGCAAACACTAATTGTATCGCCTGTGGACATTGCGTTGCTATATGTCCTAATGCTGCAATAGATAATAAGAAAACACCTTTGTCACAACAAATTGAATTAAAAGATTTTCCTAAATTAAACCAACAGCAGGCAGAGTATTTTTTAAGATCACGTCGTTCTATAAGAAATTACAAAGATGAATCAGTATCAAGAGAAAAATTAACAAAATTGATTGACATCGCAAGATTAGCCCCTACTGCAAGTAATAGTCAGGGAATATCATTTGTAGTAGTCCAAAATAAACAATTACTTGAAAAAACTGTAGAAATTTCTATTCAAATGATAGAAGTCTCACCATTAAGACATCTGGTAGAGAAAGCTATCGTAAGTTACAGAAAAGAGGGTATGGATTCAATATTCCGTGGTGCCCCAAACTTAATCATCGCTATTTCTAATAAAGATTTTAAATACGGTCGAGATAACGCTGTTTCTTGTTTAACTTATTTAGAATTGTATGCACCTTCCCTAGGACTTGGATCATGCTGGGCTGGAATTTTTGAACATTGTGCATCTATTGATGACTCACCAATGCTTAAATTATTTAATATTCCAGAAGAAAAAAAGGTAGTAGGTGCTGTTATGATTGGATATCCTAAGTACACTTTTAAGAGACTTGTGGATAAAAATTCATTAGATGCTACATTTATAGTTTAATATCGAAGTACATGAAAAGTGAAATATATTCATTTGTAATGTGAATATATTTCACTTTACTAAGGCTTCTACTTTTGTATTTCCTATCATGCTTTCTAGTTCAATCAACGAACTATCTATTTTATTAAATGACTTTTGGGTATCTGTCTTGTTTTGCGACCTTCCAATAGGACAAATTATGCAGTCAAAGTTACAATGTTTTTCTGGAAGTATATCAACTTCCAGTACCCTTCTTCCATCTTCAATATAAATATCTTTATAACTAAAACCACCTATCATTTTATCCTCCTCAAATTACAGAACTTATGAGCGAGAAAGCACACTTCTTCAGATGTGGGATGAAAGCGATATTTTTTAAATAGTTATTGCGGTTCATCAGTATAACTAATACAATGTATATATGAATGAA
>NZ_WSFU01000116.1 GCF_016820635.1 Anaeromonas gelatinilytica
TGCTCAGGTGCACGTTTTATGCACCGTCGAAGGGAAACTAGGTTTCCCTAGCGAAGCGGACACGTTTCTAGTCCGCATTTTTTATTTTAAGGGGGGATTTTTATTTTTAGATTAGGTATAATATTATTTTTAATAAGTACTGTTCTGGTATTGGGCTCAGATAGATTATTTAAAAAAGGTAAAATTACAGATTTAAAGCAGTTATTAAAAATTAAATTATTTGGATTATCTATAACTGTCATTTCAATTTTTTTGATGATTTATGGAAAATAAAAAGGAGTGAATAAAATGGAAAATCTAGCAAAAACTTATAATCCTAAAGAATTTGAAGATAGATTATATAAAGAATGGAGTAAAAAAGGGTATTTTAAAGGTGATGTAAATAAGGATAAAGAACCTTTTACTATTATGATGCCTCCTCCAAATGTAACTGGAAATTTGCATATGGGTCATGCTCTGAATCATACAATTCAAGACATTTTAATAAGATGGAAGAGAATGGATGGGTATGAAGCGTTATGGCTCCCAGGAACTGATCATGCTAGCATATCAACCGAGTCAAAGGTAGTTGCCCGTATTAAGGATCAAGGGTATACAAAGGAAGAATTAGGTAGAGAAAAGTTCTTAGAAAAGGCTTGGGAATGGACAGAAGAATATGGTGGAAATATTAGAGGACAACTTAGAAAATTAGGTGTGTCTTGTGATTGGTCGAAAGAAAGATTTACTTTAGATGAGGGATTAAGTGATGCAGTAGAAGAAGTATTTATCAGATTATATAGAAAAGGTTTGGTATATAGAGGAAATAGGATTATTAATTGGTGTCCTAGTTGTGGAACGGCTATTTCTGATGCTGAAGTAGAGCATATTGATGAGAAAGGTAAATTTTGGTATGTAAAATATCCTGTAAAAGGAGAAGATAGATTTGTAGAAATTGCCACAACTAGACCAGAAACCATTTTAGGGGATGTGGCAGTAGCAGTAAATCCTGAAGATGATAGATATAAGGATTTGGTAGGGAAAGTACTTATTTTGCCTCTAGTTAATAGAGAAATTCCAATAATTGAAGATGAGTATGTAGAAATGGAATTTGGAACTGGTGCAGTGAAGATAACTCCAGCTCATGATCCAAATGATTTCGAAGTAGGATTAAGACATGATTTAGAGAATTTAAAAATAATGGATGATGAAGCTAAGATTAATGATAATGGTGGAAAGTATGAAGGTTTAGATAGATATGAAGCGAGAAAAGAAATTATTAGAGATTTAGAAAAAGAAGGGTATTTAGTAAAAATAAAGGATCATGAGCATAGCGTAGGACATTGTGAAAGATGTAATACTACAGTTGAACCTTTAATATCTAAGCAATGGTTTGTTAATATGAAACCTTTAGCCGAACCTGCAATAAAGGCATATAAGGAAGGAAAATTTAATTTTGTTCCTGAAAGATTTGGTAAAATTTATCTTAATTGGTTAGAAAATATTAAAGACTGGTGTATATCTAGACAACTATGGTGGGGACATAGATTGCCAGTATATTATTGTCAAGATTGTGATGAGGTTATTATTTCTAAAGAAAAACCTGGAGAGTGTAGTAAATGTAATTCTGAAAATATAGTACAGGACGAGGATACTTTAGATACATGGTTCTCATCAGCACTTTGGCCTTTTTCAACATTAGGATGGCCTGAAAATACGGAAGAGTTAAAGTATTTCTATCCTACAGATGTATTAGTTACGGGATATGATATTATCTTCTTCTGGGTAATTAGAATGGTATTTTCAGGATTAGAACATATGGGAGAGATACCTTTTGAAAATGTATTTATCACTGGATTAGTTAGAGATTCTCAAGGGAGAAAGATGAGCAAATCATTAGGAAATGGAATAGATCCATTAGAAATTATAGATGAATATGGATCAGATGCATTAAGATTTTCATTGATAACAGGAAATACCCCTGGTAATGATATGAGATTTTATATAGAAAGAGTTGAATCTAGTAGAAACTTTGCAAATAAACTATGGAATGCTTCACGATTTGTGATAATGAACTTAGATAATGAGTTCAAATTTGAAGGCATTGATAATTTTGATTTAAAAGATGAAGATAAATGGATTATATCTAGAATGAATAATATTATTAAAGATGTAAGTAGTAACCTAGATAAGTTTGAGTTAGGAATGGCAGCTCAAAAAATATATGATTTTACATGGAATGAATATTGTGATTGGTATATTGAAATGGTAAAATCAAGATTATATGGAGAAGATGAAAATGATAAAAGAACAGTTCAGAATATTTTAATTCATGTATTAAAGAATATAAATAAACTTTTACATCCATTTATGCCATTTGTAACGGAAGAAATATATAGTTATATAAATGATAATGATGAAGCTTTAATAGTAGCTGAGTGGCCAAAATATAATGATAAATATAATTTTAATAATGCTGAAAAAATAATAGATTTTATTATGGAAGTTATAAAAAATGTAAGAAATATTAGAGCAGAAATGAATGTTGTCCCTTCTAAAAAAGCTAAGATTATCTTTGTTACTAAAGATGATAATATACAAGAAGTATTAAAAGAAAATGAAATATTCTTTAAAACCTTAGCTTTTGCAAGTTCTATTGAAATAAAAGATACTAAAGAGGGAATAGGTGAAGATGCAATGAGTGCAGTAGTAGAGAGTTGTGAAATATTTCTTCCTTTAGAAGAGTTAGTAGATATGGAAAAAGAAATTGAAAGATTAAATAATGAAAAAGAAAGATTAATTAAAGAAATAAAAAGAGTAAATGGTAAATTATCAAATGAAGGTTTTGTAAATAAAGCCCCTGATAAAGTTGTGGAGGAAGAGAGACAAAAGAAGATTAAGTATGAAAATATGATGGAAAAGGTTAAAGAAAGACTTAATAATTTAACCAATAAATAAATTGAAAAGACACCAATTGGTGTCTTTTCAATAATATACTTATTATATGAGGTGATGAAATGAATTATAAAGAAGCTTTGGAATATATCCATGGTACTAAAAAATTTGGTAGTAAATTAGGATTAAAAAATATAACAAGATTACTACAATTATTGGATAATCCTCATGAAAAATTAAAATTTATACATGTAGCAGGAACTAATGGAAAGGGATCAACTTCATCATTTATATCAAATATTTTAATTGAAGAGGGGTATAAAGTTGGTTTATTTACTTCTCCATATTTAGAAGTATTCAATGAAAGAATAAGGATAAATAATATTAATATTTCAGATGATAAATTAGGAAATATTACGGAAAAAGTGAAAAAAGGTGTAGATAAAATGATTGATGAAGGGTATAATCATCCTACTGAATTTGAAATTGTAACAGCTATAGCTTTTTTATATTATTTTGAAGAGAAAACTGATATTGTAGTATTAGAAGTAGGATTAGGTGGTAGATTCGATTCTACTAATGTTATAAATAAATCATTAGCTTCAGTGATAACTTCTATATCTCTAGATCATATGGATATTTTAGGTGATACTATAGATAAAATTGCATATGAAAAAGCTGGTATAATTAAAAGAGAAAGTAAAGTAATATCTTATCCTCAAAAAAAGGATGCAGAAACAGTTCTTTTAAATGTATCTGAAGAAAAAAAAGCTAGTTTGGATTTTCTTAGATTTGATGAAATTAAAGTTAAAGAATACAATGATAAAGCTTCTTTATTTGATTTCAGTTTCCAAGGAAATAAATATAAAGATTTAGAGATAAACTTAATAGGAAAACATCAAATATATAATGCTTGTTTAGCTCTTAAATGTATATTAGTATTAAGTGAATGTGGAGATATAAAAATATCTGAAAATAGTATAAGAAATGGTTTGAAAAATTCTAGATGGATGGGTAGATTAGAGTTAATTAGACAAGAGCCTAGAATATTGATTGACGGTGCACATAATGTTCAAGGAATTCAAACTTTAGTAGAAAATATAGAGACTATATTTTCTTATGATAGGTTAATTTTAATTATAGGCTTGTTAAGAGACAAGGATGTAGAGGAAATTATTTCAATTATTGCTCCAAAGGTTGATAGAATATTGATAACTGAACCAGAAAATCCTAGAAAAATGATTGCTAAAGATTTATCTTTCATTGTAAATAAATATAATAGTAATTTAAAATGTAAAGAGAATATAAAAGATGCTATTGAGTTATCCTATGAAGAATATGAAGAAAATGATTTGATTTTGATAGCAGGATCATTATATTTAATAGGAGAAGCTCGAAAAATAATAAATAAGAAATAATACTTTATTCTCCTATTAATATATTAATAGGAGTTTTTTCATATCTAGTATAATATTTAGACCTTTTGTAAAGATGAGTGATTATGATTTAATAAAAAATTCTAGATAAAAGTAGATATGTATAATAGTAATAATACAAAAAAATTAAAAATGGAATTAAATGAAATAATAAAAGAAATAAAATATAGAAATTTAAAATCGTTAAAAATTGAACTTGTATATAAAATTCTTTCTTAATAATTAAACTCACAAATTCACCATAGTATAATTCCACGCATAAACTGTTATATAGAAATTAATGGGGTGATACTATGGGTTCAGGAGATTTTTCAAAACTTTTGGTTGCGAATACAGCAAGTAATTCATTAACCTATATAGATTTAACGCAAGATTATAAGTCTATTGAATTAAAATATAGTGATATGATTTCCCCAAATATTAAGAATAAAGTAAATGAGAAAATATTTAATATTGGAACCCATCAAATATTTAATAGTTCCATTGCAAATGTAATATATACAGTGAATTCATTCAGTAATAGCATATTTAAGATAGATGTGTCTTCAAAAAAAATATTAGATATTGTTTATGTGGGATGTAGTCCTAATCATATGGAAATATATAAAGAGAATATTTATGTGACTAATGGTGATTCTAATTCAATTTCAATAATTGATGAGGAAAATTTTAATTTAATAAAGAATATTCCTGTGGGTGGAAAACCTCATGATTTAAAAATAGATAGATTAAGAGATAAAATATATATAGCCAATAGTAATGGTTATAGTATTACTATATTAGATTTATTGAATAATACTGATGAGAGGATATTGATGGATATACATCCATTACATTTTTATATGTTGGATGAGAATATGTTTATATTGTCTTGCCATTGTGATGAACTAAATAAATCTTCAATATCATTATTTAATTTGGATAATAAGAAAGTATTTAGAAGAATATATATTGATGATTCTATATTGGATATGACAGTTTTGTTGGATAAAAATATAATTTATACTACAAATGCAGGTAATGGATGTTTGTATAAGATAGATTATGAGAAGCAAAAAATAATAGATAAGATTGATATTGGAGGTATGCCTAATAATATTTTATGGGATAAAGATAATTTGTTATATATAAGTGATATTGTTAAAAATGCTGTAATATTATTTGATATTAATAAAGATAAAGTAGTAAGAGAAATATTAGTAGGTAGGGAACCAAATGGATTATTATTTATATAATGTCGAGAAATTTTCTCGACATTAATTTTTGTGTTATAATTGTTTATCATTAGTAATTAAATTTATAAATTCTTTATAAATAAATTCAGAATTTTCTTTCCAATTATTGCAAATCATCTTAGCTTGTTTTTTAGAAACTACGTTTAAAGAAAGATTAAATAACGTTACTTCATTTTCAATAACTTTAAGGGTTACTATGAATTCAGATTGATTTTTTTGATAATAATTTCCTAAAATTTGAGTTTCTTTAATTTTCTCTTCTTTTTTAGCTAATGATTTATTTTCTATAATTTTTTTGATTTCTGTAGGTATTCTTTCGGAAAAATAGTTTAATATTTCTTTACCTTTTTCTGTTAACATATAGTATTCGTTTCCATCTTTAGTAACGATTTTCAGAAATTCAGAATCTACTAACTCACTTAAATATTGTTGTACTAAAAAATAATTCATATGGTTATTTTCTAATACGAATTGTGTAACTTCAGAATTTGTCATAGGATAATCTACAGTATTAAAAATATAAATTAGTATTAATTTATTTTGAGCTAAATCATTACTATTTTCAACAAACATTTTCATCACCTTCATATAAATTGTTATATAAAATTATACCATAAAAATCGTGAGGTGAATAACTATCTCTTTTTTTGTTAGGATTAATAATATGAATATATAGTAATATTGCTACCTAATTATTTTATTTAAGAAAGAGGAAATAGGATGTACAAAAGGTAGAATTAATAGAGAAATAGATATATTAAAAATTGTATGGGCATTAGCAATTTGTCGAGGAATATTATCAGGAGATATATAAGTAACCACATTGGCTAATATATTACCGAAATTAAAAAATATTATAACTCCAAATATATTAAATAGAATATGGAATAATGCTACTTTTTTACCATAAATATTAGTGGTTAAACCTCCTATTAATGCATCAATACAAGTTCCTATATTTAGTCCAAATAATATGTATATGGAGGTTATTAGTGGTATTAATCCAGACTTTGCTATGATTTGTAGTATAACTATTGAAGTACTACTACTATGAATTAAAGTGCTAAAACCCGCACCAAAAAATACAGAATTAATTTTATTATCGTATATATGTGATATATATGATAATGAATCAGGAGAATTAGTAAAATTTGACAATGAATTTCCCATTAATTTTATACCTATAAAAATTAATGATATTGAAAGAATAGAAGTGCCTGTTATTTGAACTTTATAATTAGATGAGTATAAGTATAATATTAGGCCTAATATTATTAAATATGGAATGAAATGTATTATGTTAAATGCAGTCAATTGACCTGTAACTGTAGTACCAATATTAGAGCCAAGTATAAGAGGTATTGCCCTTTCTATACTAATAGATTTACTGTGTGCTAGAGTTATAATAATAATAATAAATACACTACTACTTTGAATTAAAGCTGTTATTATAATACCGATAAGGAAGCAGTTAATTTTTTTATAAGTTAATTTTTTTATAATGGTGTTCCATTTCATTGATAAATTTTCTTCCATTGTCAGAGATAGTAATCTTATTGAAAAGAGAAATACAATTATGCCTGAGACAAACTCTATTATTATTTTTAGATTATCATTATTAAAAATTTCCATGATAGACCTCCTTTAACTTATAATAAATATATTCTTAACTGTATATAAATTATTCTATATATCAATCTATAAATTTAATTGACTAATAATGAAATCAATGATTTAATAAACGTGGGTATTTTTATTTATAGTAGAAAGGTGGAAATGTATGGTTAAAAAGATCTTAGTGATTTTTATATTAATAATGTTTGTTTGTATAAATTTTAATAGTGTTATAGCGGAAGATAATATAGAAAAATCTGATCTCGTGAGAGGAAAGGTAGTGGAAATTATATCAGAGGATGTAGAAGAAACATCCTATGCTGAAGGAGAGACTACTACAACTCAAGTTATTCAATTAAAAATTATAAGTGGTGACCACAAAAATGAAGAGGTAATGGTAGAAAATTATATAGATAGTATGTTTGCATATAATCTTCATGTTGAAGAGGGAGATACTGTATTGGTTAATTTGGAAAAGGATGAAAATGGAGAGGTTATTACAGGCTACATATCTGAAATTGTAAGAGATAAATATTTACTATATTTAGTCATTATATTCTTCTTATTATTAATAATAGTAGGAGGATTAAAAGGACTTAAATCAATAGTAACCTTACTTATAACAGGTCTTGCTGTAATCAAAGTTATGTTACCTCTTATATTAAAGGGATACAATCCTATTTATTTATCTATTGGAATAAGTGTTGTTGTAATAGCAATTACATTAATTATTATTTCTGGTTTTAATAAAAAAGCTTTAGTAGCAATTATTGGGACAAGTGGTGGAGTAATTGCAGCTGGAATTATAACCTTAATTACTAGTCATTTTGCTAATCTTACTGGGTTAGGATCAGAAGAAGCTCAAATGCTTAGTTTGCTTCCACAAGGAGATACATTTAATTTTGAAGGAATATTATTTGCTGGTATAATCTTAGGAGCTTTAGGGGCAGTAATGGATGTAAGTATGTCTATCGCTTCTTCAATGAATGAAATTAAAATTAGTAATCCTAGTATATCTAATAAAAGTTTAATAAAATCTGGTATGAATGTAGGAAAAGATATAATGGGTACTATGTCAAATACTTTGATTTTAGCTTATACAGGTGGATCTATTCATTTAATGCTTTTATTTATGGCTCATGATTTTAGATTAGCGGAAATAATAAATAGAGATATGATAGCTTCTGAAATTGTAAGAGCTTTATCAGGAAGTATAGGGCTAATATTTACAATACCTATTACAACATTAGTAGCAGCTAGCTTATATAATAAAATTAAAAAGTCTGAAGATGTAAAATAGTAAACAGAAAAGGAGGGTTACCTCCTTTTTTATTGTAATCATTTCTATTTTGTATTTTCACCCCATATAATATAGTAACTATATTATATGGGGTGAATTATATGAAAAATTATTTCTTTAAAAAGAATAAAATTGTATTGGTTATTTTAGGATTAGTTTTATTATCTATTTTTAGTGTTTTAATAAAATCTGAAAATAATAATATTAAACAGGTATTTTCACCAAATAAGGAATTACCTATTTATTGTGTGAACAGAGAGGATAAAAAGATTTCTATAAGTTTTGATGCAGCTTGGGGGAATCAATATACAAATGAAATATTAGATATACTTGATGAATACGATGTAAAAACTACTTTTTTTTTAGTGGAATTTTGGGTTGATAAATATCCTGATTTAGTAAAAGAAATAGATGCTAGAGGACATGAATTAGGAAACCATTCTTCTAATCATCCTTATATGTCTAAGCTTAATGAGAAACAGATTGTGGACGAATTGAAAAAGACTGAAGATAAAATATATAAATTAACTAATAAAAAAACTAATTTATTTAGACCACCTTTTGGAGATTATAATAATAGACTTATTCAAGTTTGTAGAGATAATGATTATCATGTAATACAATGGAATATTGATTCTTTAGATTGGAAAGAAAAAGGGATGCAACCAGTTGTTGATAGAGTAGTAAAAAATGTAAATGATGGATCAATAATTTTATTTCATAATAATGCAAAATATGTTACAGAATATTTGCCTGTTGTATTAAAAGAATTAAAGGATAAAGATTATGAAATAATACCAATTTCAGAACTTATATATAAAGATGATTATTATATAGATCATGAAGGTAGGCAGTTTAAAAAATAAAATTTGAATTTATTTGATATTTTTTACTGTGAATATTAAACTCATATATTAACAAATACTAAATAAGATATTAACTATAAGATTTATGAATTATAATTATATAGTTAATAATAAATTTATTTTTTATAGGAGAGTTAAATAAATGTACATTAATGATAAAAAGATAAAAGGTATTACATGTAATTCAAAAAAAGTAAATGATGGATATGTATTTGTAGCAATTGAGGGAAAGAAAATAGATGGAAATGACTTTATAGATGAAGCAATTGATAATGGAGCAATAATTATATTTACTAATAAAGATATATACAATAAAAGAATTCCGATAGTAAAGGTTAAAGAACCACGAAAAAAATTGGCTAAGCTTTTAAATGAGTTTTATGAATATCCTACAAAGGGTTTAATCATTATAGGAGTCACAGGTACAAATGGAAAGACTACTACTACTTATTTAATAGAAAGATTGTTTAAAAATGCAGGATATAAGACTGCTCTTATAGGAACTTTAGGGGTTAAGATTAATGATGTTGAAACTTTATATGAATTATTTAGTGAATTAAAAAAAATAGATATTAAAGTGATTATATTGGAAGTATCTTCTCATGCATTAAAATTTGATATGACTTATGGTGTGGATTTTGATGCAGCTATTCATACTAATATAGAAGTAGATCATTTAGATTTGCATAAAAGTTTTGATGATTATTTGAATACAAGAAAAATATTATTTGATTCTTTAAGGAGAAATAGATTAGCTGTTATAAATATTGATGATGAAAATGGTACTAAACTCTTAGATGGAAATAAAAATGCATTAACAATAACTTATGGACTAAATTCAAAATCCTCTGTGACAGCTTCTAGTATAAATATTCAGGAGAATCTTAGCTTTAGTGTTTGCATTCAAAGAAGTATTTTTACGATAGAAGAAAAAGAATATTTTTCTCAAGAATTTAATATTTCTACTAAATTATCTGAATTATATAATGTATATAATAGTTTAGCTGCAATTTCATGTGCTTTGTATTTTGATATTGATATAGATATTATTCAAAATTCATTTAAAGAAATTGAGGGCATTCCTCGGGAGATATAATAGTTTTGTTAGGTCCTCGATGTATGAATAAGGGTAAAGAAATATTTTATGATTTAATTAAGGGCTCTTAAGAGTACTTAGTTAAATTAATTTAACATAAAAAAAGGGATTTACTTATATTTGTCTAATATTTTATTATAGATTATTCACTTTTTAAATCGAAAGATTAGATTAAATAATTTACAAAATTATTCATATTAGTACTTTTAAATGAATAAAATTATCTTAGAAATCCTAAAAACACATAAGAATAGGAAAGGGAGTGGGGACTTGATTGATAAAATTATCAATAATAATTCAGTGACTATTGTTGGGAAGGTAGTTGCTGAAAAAAAATTTAGTCATGAAATGTATGGAGAAGGATTTTATGTATTTGAAATGGAAATTCCTAGATTGAGTGACTATTCTGATATATTACCTGTAACTATATCAGAACGTTTATTAGTAGATATGGATATTTCAATAGGAAGGAATGTTGTAATTGAGGGACAATTGAGATCATATAATAGATATCATAATGGACATAATAAATTAGTACTTACTATTTTTGCTAGAGATGGTTATATGCTTAATGAAGAAGAATATGAAGAGAAGATAAAGAAACCAAATGAAATTTATTTAAATGGATTTATATGTAAAAAGCCAGTTTATAGAACAACACCTTTTGGAAGAGAAATAACTGATTTATTAGTAGCTGTTAATAGACCTTATAACAAATCTGATTATATTCCAACTATTACATGGGGAAGAAATGCCAGATTTTGTGAGAATTTAGAAGTTGGAGACCATATAAAAATATGGGGAAGAATTCAAAGCAGAGAATATCAAAAGCACTTATCTGATGGTAAAGTAGAAAATAAAAAAGCCTATGAAGTATCTGTATCTAAGTTAGAATATGTAAAAGATGATAATAATAGAGAAAATGATGAGGATGAAGAAGAAAAAGAAGATATAAAGAAAGTTGAATCGGAATCATATTAAGTGTTAAAAATGAAAAGGATGATCATTTAAATGATCATCCTTTTCATTTTTAGATATTAATATAGCTGTTATTTGTTATAATAAAAGTATATGTATAAGTAAGGAGGGAATATAATGAATTTTGATATTCAATATAAAATAATATTAGGATTGATAGTGATTATTATACTATGTTCTATACAATATACATTAAATAAATTATTATACGAAATAAGAAAAATAAGAAGATATCTTAGTAGTATTAATGATGATTAAAGTGAGGGGTTGGTATGACAAAACTTTATAAAATTATTGATGATATATATCAAGAATACTCTTCTCAATATGCTAATAAGTTGATAGAAAAATCGATAATGAATACTATTATTTTATTAGTGTATAAAAATCATGGAATAGATATAAAATCTGAATTTAATTTTCGAAGAGATAGTATGCTTAGTTCTAGAATATTATTTCAAATTGAAAATTCGATAGATAAATATATTTTAATAGATGAAAATATTATTCCGAACGTGTATGAGTATATTATTTATTATAGAAAAAAAGATAAAGAAAAATTATCAATATATTATACTCCTAAATGGATAGTTGAATATATTATAAATAATACTCTTTTATTTAATAAAGATAATATAAATATTAAAGATTTAAAAATATTAGAGCCTTCATGTGGTGGTGGAAATTTTTTAATATTTATTATAGAGAAATTATATTATTATTATAAAGAAAAAACTAATTTCACTAATAAAGAGATTATTAATGGTATAGTAAAAAATAATATGTATGGAATAGATATGGATTCAAATGTTTTGGAATATTGTAAACATTCATTGATAATAAAAATATATAAATTAACTGGTGAATTATATAATTTGAATTTTAATTTAATAAATTTAAATTTTTTAAAAGAAGGAAAATTAGATAATATAAACTTTGATTATATAATAGGTAATCCACCTTATTTAGAAAATAGAAAAATTAATAAATATTATCAAAAAGATTATTTGAAAAAAAAATATAAAACTGCAGTAGGAAGGTTTGATATATATAGTTTATTTATAGAGAAATCTATAAAATTATTGAAAAATAATGGAAGAATTGGATATATAATACCCGGGAGTTTTTTGACTAATAATAATTTTTCTGAATTAAGGGGATTTATTTTGGATAGTTGTTTTATTGAAAAAGTTATAAATTTAGGTGAAAAAATATTTAAAGATGTAGATATGAATATGAGTATAATAATTATAAGTAGAAACTCATATAAAGATTTAGTATTTTCTAAAAATATTTCCCAATCTAATTATAAAAAAGAAAAATTATATTTAAAACCTTATAGAAAGATAAAACAACAATATTATAATGAATTATTAAATAATGTTTTTGATATAAATTCATCAGATATAATTTTTAAAATGCGTAATAGAATATTTAATCAGTCTAAATTTAAAATTAAGGATTATTGTGATATTATTGCCGGTATAGCTACAGGAAATGTAAGAAATAAATTATTAACTACAAATCCAGATATAAATACTAAAAAGGTTTTAGAAGGAAAGAATATATATAAATATAATCATAACTGGAATGGATTATATATAAGAAATGATAGATCATTAATAGATAAGACAAATGGAGAATATGCTACTTTTATGAGAGAAGATTTTGTATATGATCAAAAAATCTTAATTAGACAAACTGCTGATAAATTTATATGTTCTTATGATGAAGAAAATTTTTTTATTTTAAATACTTTATATTCACTAATAATTAAGAACAATAATCGCCAAGATATTTATGTGAAATTTATATTAGCACTTTTGAATTCAAGTCTATTAAGTTGTATTTATAGAAGCATGACTATGGAAGATGGTAAATTATTTCCACAAATTAAAATTTTTCATATTAAAGAAAGTCCATTAAAATTAGTATCTATTTCTGAACAAAAGGTTATTGTAAAAATTGTAGATGAAATTTTACAAAGTTATAAGGATACAAAAATCAAATTTAATTTACAAAAAACATATGTAGAAAATAGAATGTTAAGAATTGATGATTTAATATATGATATATATGAAATATCCAATAAAGAAAGAGGTGAAATAGAAAGATTAAATACTAGTTTTCAATCTAATTCAGAAGTTTAGCACTTAAAGATTTTTCTGGGCGATAGCCCGTTGATTTATAAAGAATATT
>NZ_WSFU01000046.1 GCF_016820635.1 Anaeromonas gelatinilytica
GTAGAACCATTTCCTATATCAGTAATTAAATCTCCATTTGCTTCTCTAAATGTCTTTCCTTCAGGTCCTGGTAATCCAGGAGGTACAAATCCCCATGCTGGAGGTACAATCCCTTGAGTTCTTGATTCCTGAACTTGAGTTCTATCCATAGCCATTGAGAATGCTTGCCTTATCTTCTTATTGGCAAAGAATTCATTCTCTACATTATATGTGTAATAGAATGCTGATGCTTTTGGATATGTGTTTACTTCATCAGCATATTTCTCTAAATATTGAGATGGAACTGCTGTCCAATCTATTTCTCCAGTTTCATATAAATTTATCATTGTGTTAGAGTCATTAACCATAACACCTTCTATCCTTTCTAATTTAACAGTATCAGCATTCCAATAGTCTTCATTTTTCTCCAGTACTAATTCAGATTCGTGTTCCCATTCAACTACCTTAAATGGTCCACAAGAAAGTAAATATTCAACTTCTGCTGCATACTTATCTCCCCATTCTTCAACCTTGTCTTCTCTTGCAGGTAAGAATGTACTGTGTTGTAATTTACTTAAGAAAGTTGGTGCAGGTCTCTCTAAAGTAACCTCCAATGTTTTATCATCTACTGCTTTAAGACCTACCTCTTCAGGATCATCTATTTCACCTGTATTATATGCCTCAGCATTTTTAATATCATATGCCATAAATGCATAAGTTGAAGCTACTTCTGGATCTAATGCTCTTAACCAAGAAAATACAAAGTCATTAGCTGTTACAGGTTCTCCATCGGACCAATTAGCATCTCTTAAATGGAATGTATAAACTGTCTCATCTTCATTTATATCCCAAGATTCTGCCATACCTGATCCTTCCTCAGGTACTCCATCTTCATCCATTCTAATTATACCTTCTAAAGTATCTATAAGTATCCTACTTGAAGTTGCATCCTGACTTATTTGTGGATCAAGACTTGGAGGTTCTGATTGCCAGTTAATTCTTAAAGTTTGATCCTCTGCCATATCACTATCATCAGGTTCTTCTGTATCTTCACCATCAGTGCCTTTGTCTTCAGTATCTGAATCATCAGATTCTCCACCACAACCAGATAATGCAATAGTAAATATCATCGCAAATACTAATAACATTATCAATAATTTTTTCTTCTTCATTAAATACTTCCCCCTTTTTATTTTATAAAATACTAATTAAAGCGATAAATTTATGCTATTCTGACACCCCCTTAAAAGATGTATTTTATTTTTAATTATTTATTAACTTTAATATTCTGTGAAAACACTTAAGATTCTGATTTTTTAAAATAATTAATTGTTTTAAATATAAATATGTACAATCTATTAATATTTAAAAAAGAATATTAAGCTTGTTTAATAGATTAATTAAATTATAAGAAACTTTTAAATTATTGTCAAGAATATATTTCTGTATTTTTATTTATATGAATATTCACTTTATTCCTTTATCATCAACAAAATATTGCATTTATTTATAAATTTATATAATAGAGCATTTCATTATAACATTGTAAATAAGCTAAATGTAGTTTTATTTATTGTATTTTATTCATTATAATTCATTTAAATTATTCCTATGCATGTACTTTTATTTTAATTCCAAATCTTAATTTTGTAATATAATCTTAATATTCTGATTTGTTTTCATAATAAAAAAATCTTGAGTTTTATTAAAACTCAAGATTTTTTTATTATTATTTAACTATATGACATGCTACAAAATGTTCTGGTTTTACTTCTCTTAATTCTGGTGCTTTTTCTCTACATATATCTTTAACATATTTACATCTTTTTTGGAATTTACATCCTTCTGGTGGATTTATAGGACTTGGTACATCACCTTCAAGAATAATTCTATTTCTACTTCTCTCAACCTCTGGATCTGGTATAGGTATAGCAGAAAGTAAAGCTTGAGTATATGGATGTAATGGCTCATCATAAAGCACCTTACTTGTGGTAAGCTCCATTACAGCACCAAGATACATAACAGCAATTCTATCTGATATATGCTTAACCATAGAAAGGTCGTGAGCAATGAATAGATATGTTAGTCCCATTTCTTCCTGTAACTCTTCAAGTAAATTTACTACCTGTGCTTGAATTGACACATCAAGAGCAGAAATAGGTTCATCACACACTATAAATTTTGGCTCTACAGATAAAGCCCTTGCTATACCAATACGTTGTCTTTGTCCACCACTAAATTCATGAGGAAACCTGCTGGCATGCTCTCTATTAAGACCTACTATTTCTAATAGCTCATATATTTTTGCCATTCTTTCCTTACCTTTTCTTAAACCATGAATATCCATACCTTCACCAATAATATCTCCCACGGTCATACGAGGATTTAATGATGCATAAGGGTCTTGGAATATCATCTGAGCTTGTTTAGTAAAGTTTTTTAATTCTTTTCTATTTAACCGTTGTATATTCATACCATCGAATATAACTTCTCCTTCAGTAGCTTCATATAATCTAATCATGGCTCTACCTGTAGTAGATTTACCACATCCAGATTCTCCAACAAGGCCTAAAGTTTCTCCTTCTCTTATACTAAAAGTTACACCATCTACAGCCTTAAGAATTTGTCCTTTTCCAACTTTAAAATGCTTTTTTAAATTATTAACTTCAATTATATTTTTTCTTCCTTCTAATTTCTTTTCAGACATTTCTATTCCCTCCCTTTCTTAATAGGATTTTCTACATCTGGTGCCATTTCATGTTGTAACCAACATTTCACAAAATGATCCTTAGAAAGGTGAGTCTTTTCTGGCATTTCTTCTCTACATATAGGCATTGCATATTCACACCTTGCAGCAAAAGGACAACCTTTTGGTGGTGAGAATAAATCTGGAGGTGTTCCTTCAATAGGATATAATTTTTGTTTTCCTTGAGTATCCAATCTTGGAACAGATTTCAATAATCCCCAAGTATAAGGATGTTGTCCATCATAAAAAATTTCATCTAGTGTACCGCTCTCTATCACTACACCTGCATACATAACTACTATTCTTTGAGCCATATCTGCTACAACACCTAAGTCATGAGTTATTAATATAATAGCAGTATCAAAATCTTTTTGTAAATCTTTCATTAAATCTAATATTTGGGCTTGTATTGTAACATCTAATGCTGTAGTAGGTTCATCAGCAATAAGAAGTTTTGGATTACATGCTAATGCAATAGCTATCATAGCTCTCTGTCTCATACCTCCACTAAATTCATGAGGATATTGTTCCACTCTTTTCTCAGGATTTGGTATACCAACTACATCTAACATTTCAATAGCTTTTTGTTTCGCGTCTTGCTTTGACATCTTCTGATGTTTTATAAGTCCCTCCATGATTTGTTTACCTACTTTCATAGTAGGATTAAGAGAGGTCATAGGATCTTGGAATATCATACTTATTTCACTACCACGAACTGATTCCATTTGTTTATCTGTAAATTTAGTAAGATCTTTTCCATTAAACATTACAGACCCTTCTTTTATTCTTCCAGGAGGCATAGGTATAAGTTGCATTGTTGACTGAGCTGTAACAGATTTTCCACAACCAGACTCCCCAACTATAGCAAGTGCCTCTCCTTTATTTACATAAAAGGATACTCCCCTAACAGCTTGAACTTCTCCTGCATAAGTGTCAAAGGATACTCTTAAATCTTTAACATCTATTAATAATTTATTTTCATCTCTAGACATAACTAAACCTCCTTTATTGTCTTAATCTTGGATCCAATGCATCCCTTAACCCATCTCCAAAAATTTGGAAGGAGAGCATAACAGCACTTATTACTAATGCTGGAAATACTAATTGATATGGCTCTAATAATAACATACGAGTTCCATCATTAGATAAAGATCCAAGACTTGGGTTTGGTACTGGAATTCCTAGTCCAATAAAGCTTAAGAATGCCTCAGAAAATATAGCTGTTGGTACAGCAAAAGTAATACTAATAATTATAACTCCGATAGTATTTGGTATAAGATGTTTAGTTATTATTCTACCTGCATCTGCACCTAATGTTTTAGCAGCCATAACATATTCCATTTCTTTCAATTGAAGAACCTGACCACGAACTAGACGAGCCATACCTCCCCAACCTGCTATAGATAATGCTATTATAATTGTAAACAGTCCTGAGCCTAAAACAGTAGTCAACATGATAACCCATATTAAATAAGGAATTGAAAATAATATATCAACAAAACGCATCATAAGATTGTCTACACTGCCGCCAATATATCCTGAAATACCACCATATAAAACTCCTATGGTAAAGTTAAGTAATGCTACGACTATACCAATAAATAATGAAATTCTAGTTCCTTCCCAGACTCTTACATATAAATCTCTACCTAATTCATCTGTTCCAAACCAATGCTCTGAACTTGGTTTTAAATTCGTTTTTAATAAATCACCAGTACGATAATCATAACTGCTAAAAATTGGTGCAAATATTGCAGCCAAAGTTATAATAATTAAAATAGTCATTGCTATTATTGCCATCTTATTACTTTTGAGCCTTCTCCATGCATCTGCCCAATACGTTAAACTGGGTCTAACAATGGCTTCAGCTTCTGAAGACTCCTTACCTTCTATAATAAATTTATCTTTACTTAATTCTGCCATATTATCCCCTCCTATTCATCTATCCTTATTCTTGGATCAATAAATCCATATAAAATATCTACTAAAAATACCATAAATATAAGCAAAGCTGCATAGAATAATGTAGTACCTAATATTAATGTATAATCATACTGATTAACAGCGTCAACGAAAAATTTACCCATTCCTGGTATAGCAAATATTTTTTCGATAACAAAAGATCCTGTTACTATTCCAGCAATCAAAGGTCCAAGCATTGTGACAATAGGAAGTATTGAATTTCTGATAACATGTTTTCTTACAACAGCAGTTTTAGATAAACCTTTTGCTTTAGCAGTCTTAACATAATCAGATCCCATTACCTCAATCATATTTGTCTTCATCATTCTAGCCTGTTGAGCTATGAGTCTTACCCCCAATGCAATTATTGGTAGTATCATATACTTTGGTCCCTTCCATCCTGCTACTGGAAATAATGCCCATTGCCTTCCCAGGAAATATTGAAATATGGATGCAAACACGAAGTTAGGGACTGAAACCCCTATAACAGCCATTATGATAACAAAATAGTCAAAGAATCCTTTGTTATTTAGAGCAGCAATTATACCAAAGGCCAAACCAAATACTAAGCCAATCCCTACAGCTGCCACTCCTAATGTTAATGATTTAGGAAATCCATCATAAATCATATCATTAACAGTCCTATTTCTATATTTAAGCGATAATCCAAAATCTCCTTTAGCAACATTTTTTAAAAATGTACCATATTGAACAATTAAAGGTTTGTCCAACCCATATTTTGCCTCTAAGTTTTTGAGGATCTCTGGCTGAACTTTTTTGCCATCTGAAAATGGATCGCCAGGTAACTGATGCATTAAGAAAAATGTAACAGTTGCAATAATCCATAAACTTATAATCATATAAATTATACGTTTAACAATATACCTTGCCATTTAACAAACACCTCCATAAAATTTTAAAATAATGAATAAATACAAGTGTTAAAACAATATTTTTTATAAATCCACCCCCTACGATTAATTTATAAAATATTAAATTGTAACAATTAAAAAAAAATAGAATGGTTGCAATTTTCAGAAAAATTCCTTTTGAAAAAATTAATGCTTTTTATTCTAGCAAATAGAAGCATTATCTTACAGATAAGGAATGTCCTGAGTAGATATCTATATAGAATAGCGCTATTGTAATATATAACTATGATACAATTTTTCGACTTTTTATACAATTAAAAAAGTTTTAACTAAATATTACGTTTTATTCATAATTCTCAATAAACTCTATCTTAGATAAATAGTACTTTAGAAATTTCAAATGATATTAAAATTATAATATATTTTATGCACATTACAAAGTAATATTCTGAAAATTCCATCAATTATTTTTGACTTTTCAAAACCCCTGGAATTAATTCCAAGGGTTTTGAATCTATCTATTTATTTAATTCTTCTAAAATCATTTTATTTACTAATTTAGGATTAGCTTTCCCTTTAGTTGCCTTCATGACTTGCCCTACTAGAAATCCTAAAGCTCTATCTTTTCCATTATTATAGTCTTCAATGGATTGTGGATTTTTCTCAATAATATCCATTACTATTTTCTTTATTTCATCCTCATCATTGATTTGAATTAAACCCTTTTCTTTTACTATTGTATTAGGATTTCCTCCATCTTCAAACATTGTTCTAAGTACCTTCTTACCTATATTATTACTTATTTTACCATCTTCAATTAATTTAAGAAGATCTGATAATTCTTTTTCTCCAAACCTCATTTCCTCTATTTCCATATCTTCATCTTTTAATCTTCTTAATATATCACCCATTATCCAATTGCTCACTTGTTTTGGATCATTAGAATATTCTACTGTTTTTTCATAAAAATTTGCTAAAGCTCTAGTTGATGTAAGCACAGAAGCATCATATTCTGGTAAATCATATTCCTTCATAAATCTTTCAATTTTAGCTTCAGGAAGCTCAGGAAGACTACTCTTAACTTCATCTATCCATTTATTACTTATATCCATATCTACAATATCTGGCTCTGGGAAGTATCTATAGTCACTAGCATCCTCTTTAACCCTCATTACTACAGTTTCATTTTTAGTATCGTCCCATCTTCTAGTTTCTCTTATAGCATCTTCTCCCTTTTCTAGAAGAGAAATATGTCTTTTTTCTTCATATTCCATAGCCTTAACTGCAGCCTTAAAGGAGTTTAGATTTTTAATTTCTGTCACTGTAGTCTTTTCTTCAGTTTCTTCATTCATAACATTTATATTTACATCACATCTTAAAGAACCTTCTTCCATTTTACAATCAGATACTTCAATATATTGTAAAATGGATTTTAATTTTTCTAAGAAATTCTTTGCCTCTTCTGGTGAATTCATATCAGGATAACTAACAATCTCTATAAGAGGTACTCCAGCCCTATTATAATCTAATAAGGTTCCTCCATCTATTGAATGAATTGATTTTCCTGTATCTTCTTCTATATGAATTCTTATTAATCTAATCTTCTTTTTACCTTCCTCTGAATCCACTTCAATATATCCCTCTTTACATAATGGATAATCATATTGAGATATTTGATACCCCTTTACTAAATCAGGATAATAGTAATTTTTCCTATCCATTTTTGTATAATTAGATATTTCACAATTAAAGGCAAGTCCTGCCCTAATTCCATATTCCACTACTCTTTTGTTTAATACTGGTAATGCTCCAGGAAGCCCTAAACATACAGGGCAACAATGAGTGTTTACATCTCCACCAAATTCTGTAGAACAACTACAAAATATCTTAGAATCTGTTAATAATTCTGAATGTATTTCCAGGCCTATTATAGTTTTATATCCCATTATTTTACACCTCCAAATTTAGGAGTTTCGTTAAATTTTAATTTTTGTTCAAAATTATATGCTACATTTAATATTTTTGATTCATCAAATGCCTTTCCTATGATTTGTAATCCTACAGGCATACCCTTAGATATTCCACAAGGAATTGAAATGGCTGGAACTCCTGCTACATTAACTGATACTGTAAGTACATCAGATAAGTACATCTCCAATGGATTATCATTTTTCTCTCCTATCTTAAATGCTGTGGATGGCGTAGTAGGAGATATGATTACATCATATTTATCAAAGGCCTTTTCGAAATCTTCTTTGATAAGAGTTCTAACCCTTTGAGCTTTATTATAATATGCATCATAATATCCAGAACTTAAACAATAAGTCCCTATCATTATTCTTCTTTTTACCTCTTCTCCAAATCCTTCACTTCTAGTTTTAGTGAATAATTCTTCTACAGAATCATAGTTCTCTACTCTATTACCATATCTCACTCCATCAAAACGAGCTAAGTTTGAACTAGCTTCTGAAGGAGCTAATATATAATATGTTTCTAAACCATATTCAGAATGTGGTAGACTCATTTCTTCTACTTCTGCTCCTAAATTTTTAAATATTTCTATAGATTCCTCAATTTTTTCTCTCACTTCTTTATTTATTCCTTCACCCATGTATTCCTTAGGCACACCAATCTTTAACCCTTTAATATCTTTTTTAAGATTTCTAGTATAATCTACTTTTTCAACCTCAACTGAAGTAGAATCTAGTTTATCATGACTTGCCAATGTATTCATAACTATCGCACAATCTTCAACATCCCTTGTAAGTGGTCCTATTTGATCCAAAGAAGATGCAAAGGCAACTAAACCATATCTAGATAACAATCCATATGTAGGTTTCAGACCTACTACACCACAAAATGCTGCAGGTTGTCTTACTGAACCACCAGTTGAAGAACCTAATGAAAAAGGAACTTGATATGATGATACTGCTGCTGCAGAACCACCACTAGAGCCTCCAGGAACCCTTTCTAAATCCCAAGGATTTCTTGTAGTATGAAAAGCTGAATTTTCTGTAGATGAACCCATTGCAAATTCATCTAAATTAGTTTTTCCTACTATTATGGCTCCTGCCTCTCTAAGATTTTTAATTACTGTTGCATCATAAGGAGCAATATAATTATTAAGTATTTTAGATCCACAAGTAGTCTTTAATCCTTTTGTAGATATATTGTCCTTTATTGCTACTGGAATTCCTGCTAAATCTCCTAAATTTTCTCCTTTATCTCTTTTTTCATCAATTTTTTTAGCTTCCTCTATTGCATTTTCTTTATCTAACAACAAGAAACTTTTTATATCTTCTTCTGTTTCTTCTATTCTATTAAAAAAATTTTTTACCAATTCTTCAGATGTTAACTCTCTTTTATTTAACTCATCTCTAAGTTCATGAATAGTAAGTTTAAATAATTCCATTTTTCCACCTCTTTTATTAATCTAATACTTTAGGTATCTTTATATATCCATTTTCACTATCAGGAGCATTTTTCATTATTTCTTTTCTTTTCAAAGATTCTTTAACTTCATCTTCCCTCATAACATTCTTTATTGAAACATGAGGATGATATGTAGGTTTTACTCCATCGGTATCAACCTTTTTAAGTTTATCTACATAATTTATAACTGATGAAAATTTCTTAGTGAAATCTTCCATAGATTTTTCATCAAATTCTAATCTAGATAATTTTGCAACATGTTTTACTTGTTCTTTAGATACAGACATTTTCATACCTCCTTATTTAAAATATATAATGATATAATAATACAATATCCTTTCTATATTGTAAACTTAACCTTCTATAATATCTTTAAACCTATCACTTTCTATTATCTCAATACCTAATTCCCCTGCCTTATCATATTTGCTTCCAGGATCTTCTCCTACTATTACAAAATCAGTATTCTTACTTACACTTCCTGTTATTCTTCCCCCCATTTTTTCTATGATAGATTTAATTTCCTTCCTAGAAAATCCTTCTATACTTCCCGTTATTACTACTTTCTTATCGGTAAATATAGTATTTTCTACTATATCTTCTGATTCATGATGAGGTTTCACTCCTAATTCAAACAGCTTATCAATCTTTTTAATAATCTCCTCATCACTAAAAAATTCAATTATCCCTTCAGCTACTATATCTCCTATATCTGGAATAGCTATCAATTCTTCATGTTTAGCTTCTTTTAATTTATCAGTAGATTTAAAATTATTAGCTAAATCTGAAGCTGTTTTCCTTCCTACATTCGGTATTCCTAATGCATATATAAATTGAGATAAATTACAATTCTTACTATCTTCTATAGCATTCAAAAGATTTTTTGTTTTCTTTTCACCGAATCTATCTAACTCTATCAAATCATCATATTTAAGATTATAAATTTCAGGTAACTCCTTTAGGTTCAATTCTTCAAATAACTGTTCTGCAGTTTTCTCACTAAATCCTTCTATATTCATTGCATCACGACTAGCAAAATGTTCTATCCGAGATACTAATTGAGGTTTACAACTCATAGAATTAGGACAAAACATATGAACTCCATCCTGTATAAGTTCTGTACCGCAAGCTGGACATTCTTCAGGTCTTTGTATTTCCTCTCTATCTTCACAACTATCCTCTACTATTCCCATTATTTCTGGAATCACATCATTTGACCTTCTTATCCATACTCTACAGCCTAATGCAACATTTTTCCTTTGTATATCATCCCAGTTGTTTAATGTAGCTCTCCTAACAGTTACACCGCCAATATCTACTGGTTCCAATATAGCTGAAGGAGTAACTTTTCCCGTCCTTCCAACATTCCATTTGATATCCTTTAATTCAGTAGTAACTTCCTCCGCCTTAAATTTATAAGCAATTGCCCACCTTGGAAATTTTTGAGTATATCCCAATACTTCTCTAGTTTTCATGTCATCTATTTTTATAACTAATCCATCAGTAAGCACATCAAGAATATGTCTTCTTTCATCCACTCTTTCTATCTCTTCTATCATATCATCTACATTATCAAATATCTTAATATAATCATTTACTAACAATCTATTTTTCTTAATAAACTCTAACATCTCTAAATGAGTATGAAATTCTAAATCTTCCTTATAGCCCAAATTATAAAAATATCCTATTAAGTTTCTTTTAGCTGTTACCTTAGGATTAAGATTTCTCAATGCCCCTGCCGCAGCATTTCTAGCATTCTTCAATGGTTCATCAGCTGTTTTATTATATTCCTCCAATACGGATATAGGCATAAGACCTTCCCCTTGTATTTCCATCCTTCCTTTATATGGTATTGTCAGAGGAATGGATTTAATTGTCTTTATCTGAGGTAAAATAGCTTCTCCTATTACTCCATTTCCTCTAGTAGCTCCTTGAATCAATTTTCCATTATTATAAGTAAGATTTATAGTAAGACCATCAAATTTATATTCCATCACATATTTAGGATCAGGTAATTTGCCTTCATGACTATTATTATAATCATTTATCATTCTTTTAACTCTATTTTCCCAATCCCTTAACTCTCCAAAACTTTGAGATTTATCCAAACTCCAAAGAGGTGATAAATGAATATGCTTCTGAAATTTATCTAAAACTTCTCCTCCAACTCTCTGAGTAGGAGAATTAAATAAAACTTCTCCGGTTTTATCTTCTAATCTAACTAATTCGTCATATAATTCATCATATTCCTTATCACTCACCTTTGGATTATCTAAGGTATAATAGTAATAATTTAATTCATTAATTATTTCTACTAATTCTTTCATTCTTTCCATATCTTTCATAAATATCACCCTTTTATACTTTCTCTATAGGAGCAAGGGATAATAGTAATTTCTTAATTCCTTTATCATTAAATGCAATGGTTGCTTCCTTATTTTCCCCACTACCACTAATAGACACCACTACACCTATTCCCCAACTTTTATGCTTTACCTTATCTCCCATATTTATATCTATATCAGACTTCTTCTCTTTTTCTGTATTCTCATGAGTATAACCAGTAAAATATTTTTTAGGCTCCTTGCTTTCAGATTTTTTTCTTGGTTCAAACCTATTTTTAATCTCGTCAATTAAATTTTCAGGAATCTCTCCTATAAATCTTGAAACAGTATTATATGATGTTTTTCCATATATGGTCCTCAAAGTTGTATAAGTCATAAAAAGTTTTTCTTCCGCTCTAGTGATACCCACATAGCATAATCTTCTCTCTTCCTCTAAATCATCTTCACTAGTAATAGCCCTAGATATAGGAAATATACCTTCTTCCATTCCTGTTAAAAATACTACCCTATACTCAAGTCCTTTGGCGCTGTGAAGGGTCATTAAAGTAACAGAATCATTACCTTCATCATCCATTCTATCTATATCAGACAGCAAGGAAATATTTGCCAAAAATTCTTCTAATGTTTTTTCTTCACTTGTCTCTTCAAAATCCATAGTCACAGAAATAAACTCTTCTATATTTTCTATTCTACTTTTAGCTTCTAATGTATCTTCATCTTTCAACTCTTTAATATATCCTGTGGAGTCAATTATGTTTTCTATAAGATCTTTTACTGTTAAAACTTCCTTCATAGCTATAAATTTATTTATCATAGATGCAAAATCTCGTACTTTGCTCTTTGCTCTATGGGACAAGCTATCTATTTCATCAATATCTAATATCACACTATAAATGCTTTCTCCTTTCCCGATACCATATTCCTCTAATTTTTCTACTGTTCTCTTTCCTATTCCCCTTTTGGGTACATTTATTATTCTCTTTAATGAAATATTATCGACTGGGTTTTGTATAAGTCTCAAATAAGCAATAATATCCTTTATTTCCTTCCTATCATAGAACTTAAGTCCTCCTACAATTTTATAAGGAATATTGGATTTTATTAATGTTTCCTCTAATACACGAGATTGAGCATTAGTTCTATAAAGAATAGCAAAATCTGAATAATCTTTTTCATCAGTATTTTTTATTTCGTTTATCTTTGCAGTTATAAAACTAGCTTCATCATGTTCATTCTGACCTCTATAAATTCCAATAGGAATTCCTTCTTCTTGTGAAGTCCAAAGCTTTTTACCCTTTCTACCCATATTATTATCTATCACCTTATTTGCTGCATCTAATATATTCTTTGTGGAACGATAATTCTGCTCTAATTTTATAATCTTTGCATTTTTATAATCATCTTCAAAGTCCAGTATATTCCTTATATCAGCCCCACGCCATCCATATATGGAGTTATGAACTACTATATCTTCACATATGTACTGTCTTAAATGGGGTACAGATATATCATAAACATATCCGCTATAATCTGAAGTGCTAACTTCTTCCACTATATCATCTACTATCTCTCCATTTTCATATATGGGAATAGACATACTTGGTCTAATATGTGCTGCTGGCATATAATTAAATGTAGTTTCTTCTGTAAGCCTTGATCTTTTAACTATTTCAATATCTTCTTCTAAGCCTATTATTTTTTTACCATATATCCTAGCTTCATCGTATTCTTCTACTATGTTCCTCTTATTATCAAATATGATTGAGTGATTATAATATCCATTATTTTTATTTATTTCTTTACTACCAAAGAAGTCCATAACCAAGACATTATCTTGTTTTTTCTCCACATTCAATTTTCCAAACATCATATGATTAGGTGTAGTCTTTATAGTTTTGCCTTTTTTTGTCTTTATCTCTACTATTGGACCACTGTACTCTTTTTTAGACTTTTTATTCACAATACCTTGAAGGATCTTTCCCCAGCCTCCTGCAGATATAACTTCTGTCTCTTCATCAACTTCCTGTATCTCTTTATATCCTTCGCTTGTCTTTATCTTCATATCTGGAAGTACACATTGGTCATCATCTCCCACCACACAAACATTCCTGTGATAATTCCCCAATAATCTTATCAACTGATATTGAGCTCTATTAGTATCTTGATATTCATCTACTAATAGGTATTTAAATTTTCTTTGATAAAAGTTTAATACATCAGAATTATTCCTAAATAGTTCTATTGTCTTTACAATTAAATCATCAAAATCTAATGCATTATTACTCTTTAATTTCTCTTGATATAATTTATATATTTCTCCCTTTTGTCTCTCTCTAAAATCACTATAGTTATCATTTATATATGTATCTGGATCAATAAGCTTATCCTTTTGACTACCTATAAAATTCAACATAGATTTAGGGTCGTACATTTTTTCATTCACATTAAGCTCTTTTATTGTATCCTTTATAACTGTATTTTGATCCGATCTATCAAATATAACAAAATTTCTATTATATTCAATTTTATCTATATCTCTCCTCAATATTCTCACACACATAGAGTGAAATGTTCCAACCCACATATCTTGAACTCTTGTATCTACTAATCTCTGTATTCTTTCCTTCATTTCATTAGCTGCTTTATTTGTAAAAGTAATAGCTAATATATTATCAGGAAATATATTTTTATCTTTTATTAAATGGGCTATTCTATGAGTTAAAACCCTTGTTTTACCACTTCCTGCACCAGCTAATACTAATAAAGGTCCTTCAGTAGTTACTACTGCTTCCCTCTGTTTATCATTAAGTCCATCTAAAAAATTCATAAACTTCTCCTCTCTTAAAAGCAATTTTTCTCTAATATTATTATATAGGAAAATATGTTCTATTTGAAGACATAGAAAAAACTTCTAACTATTTAGGAGGCCACTGAAAAAGTCCAAAAAAGATATGATTTCGAATTTGTGATGGAAATCATATCTTT
>NZ_WSFU01000093.1 GCF_016820635.1 Anaeromonas gelatinilytica
ATTCATTATTCACTACCATTACAATGTATTCAACCGAATCTCTATAAATAGATAAGGTATCATTAAATATTGAATTATGACTTATTATTTTATATTTCACAGTCTTTGTTACTTTCATAAACTCACTCTTTTCTTAGTAAAATCCTAATTTTAGTATATAATATAACTAATCAATTATAAAGGAGGATTTATATAAAAAAATGAATTATAACATAAATAGTCATTCTTGTTATAAATTAAATTATCATTTAGTTGTAACTACAAAATATAGATATAAATGTATAACAGGAAAATTATTAAATAGGTTAAAAGGAATATTTGAAAAGCAAAAAAACTCTGACACGATAAACACCCCCTAAATCAAAGATTCAGAGGGTGTTTGCACCTTAATACATAGTCAATGAGTATAGTTCCTAATCTTCCACTATATAATTAAATTTTTTCACATATAGCTTTAGTAATTTCTTCAGTTCTAGCATTTCCGCCTAAATCTTTAGTTCTATGTCTTCCCTCTTTCAATACACTCCATACTGCCTTTCTTATTCTGTTAGCCCTTTCTCTTTCTCCAATGTAGTCTAACATCATAGTAGATGACATTATGCAGGCTATAGGATTAGCTAAGGATTTCCCAGCAATATCAGGAGCACTGCCATGAACAGCTTCAAATATACCTATATCAGATCCAATATTTGCTCCTGGCACTAATCCTAAACCACCTACTAAACCAGATGCTAAATCTGATAATATATCTCCATAAAGATTTGGCATAACTAAAACATCATATCTTTCAGGATACATTACCAATTGCATACACATATTATCCACTATCTTTTCTTCATATTCTATATCTGGATAATCCTTAGATACTTTCCTAGTACAATCTAAAAATAGCCCATCAGTAATCTTCATAATATTAGCTTTATGCACAGCAGTTACCTTTTTTCTACCTTTTTCCTTAGCATATTTAAAAGTCTCCTCTGCTATTCTCATAGAACCTTTCCTTGTTATTACCTTTATAGCTTCTGCAACATCTTCATTTATTCTATGTTCTATCCCCATATATAATCCTTCAGTATTTTCTCTAAAAACTACTAAATCCACATTTTCAAATACTCCTTTTGTTCCAGGCATTGTCTTTAATGGTCTTATATTAGCATAAGTATCAAATTTTTGTCGCAATGTTACATTTATGCTTCTAAATCCTTTACCAATAGGAGTAGTAATAGGGCCCTTTAATACAACCCTATTTTTCTCTATACTCTTTAACAGAGCCTCAGGTATAAACTCCCCAGTCTTTTCATAAATATCAGCTCCTGCATTTACTATATCCCATTCTATATCTACACCAGTAGCATCCACTACATCTTTAGCTGCAAACGCGACTTCTGGTCCTATTCCATCTCCTGGTATCAACGTAACCTTAGTCATTTTTTATCCCTCCAAAGTTCTTTTTAACCCAATTTAAATATCCACCTTCCCTAAGAATCTCCACATCCCTAGAAGAACCTGTAAATTTTGTCTTTACTTTAATATCCTTGGTTTTATTGACTATATATACTTCTCCGTCAACTTTTAATTCATTTATTAAATTAGTTATTTCTAAATCATCACCTATATCTATATTTTTGTAATTCTCTTCATCAACAAATTCCAAAGGTATTATCCCGGCATTTATAAGATTCGCCTTGTGAATTCTAGCAAAGGATTTAACAATAATAGCCTTTATTCCAAGATATAAAGGTACTAAAGCAGCATGCTCCCTACTAGAACCTTGACCATAATTATCACCGCCTATTATAAAACCTCCTTGATTCTTCTCACATCTTTTCCAAAAGTCTTCATCTATAGTACTAAAAGCATATTTAGAAAGATAAGGAATATTTGACCTATAAGGTAATAAACTAGCATTAGATGGCATTATATGGTCTGTAGTTATATCATCGCCTACATTTAATACCACTTTTCCATCTACACCCTCTTTCAATTGACCATTTATAGGAAATGGCTTAATATTTGGTCCCATTTTAACTTCTAGTCCATTCCTATCGTTTGGAGGATATACAAAAAGATTGTCATTTTCCTTAAATATTTCAGGTACATCTATATCCATGATATTCCCTAGTTTCCTTGGATCCTCTACAGATCCTCTTATGGCTGATATAGCTGCTACTTCTGGACTTACCAGATATACATGGGCACTTTTAGTACCACTTCTACCATAAAAATTCCTATTAAAAGTTCTTAAAGATATAGCATTATTTTTTGGTGCTTGCCCCATTCCAATACACGGTCCACAGGCACATTCTAAAACTCTAGCCCCTGCTGAAATCATATCTGCTAATGCTCCATTTTCCGCCAACATATTTAATATTTTACTAGATCCTGGTGATATACTAAGACTCACATCTGGATGAACCTTTTCCCCTTTAAGTATATTAGCTACCTTCATCAAATCTGTATAAGAAGAATTGGTACAACTACCTATAGCCACTTGATCTACCTTAAGCCCTTTAATGTTTTCTATAGTATCCACATTATCTGGACTATGTGGTTTTGCCACTAAAGGTACTATATCTTCTAAATTTATCTCTAATACATCATCATATTCAGCATTATCATCCGCCTTTAACTCTACAAAATCATCTTCTCTATTCTGAGATTTTAAATATTTATAAGTCTCCTCATCACTAGGAAATATGGATGTAGTTGCTCCCAATTCTGCTCCCATGTTAGTTATAGTAGCTCTATCAGTTACTGATAAATATTTCAATCCTTCGCCAGAGTATTCTATAACTTTTCCTACTCCTCCTTTTACTGATAATTCGTCCAAAATATAAAGTATAATATCCTTAGCTGAAACCCAAGTATTAAGTTTTCCTGTAAGTTCTACATTTAAAACTTCTGGCATCTTCAACCAGTATTTTCCCGTTGCCATAGCTACTGCTACATCTAGACCTCCAGCACCAATAGATATCATACCTAGCCCTCCATTAGTAGGTGTATGACTATCAGAACCTATTAATGTCCCTCCTGGTTTACCAAAATTCTCTAAATGTAACTGATGACATATACCATTTCCAGGTTTAGAAAATACAATTCCATATTTAGCTGCAGAACTCTTTATGAATTCATGATCATCAGCATTTTCAAATCCAGTCTGTAATGTATTATGGTCTATATATGCAACAGATAAATCAGTGTTTATTTCCTTTATATTCATTGCTTCTAATTGAAGATAAACCATAGTACCAGTAGAATCCTGTGTCAATGTCTGGTCTATTTTGATTCCTATTTCTTCACCTTTTTTTAATTCTCCTGAAACTAAATGTCCTTCAAGTATCTTATATGTTAAATTTTTTTCCATAATATACCTCCTCTAAGCCTGCTTTATATCTAATCCATTTTCTACAAGATATTCTTCATATATATTTAGTAATTCCTTATCAGTTAAGGCCCTTTTTAAAGATATAGAAGTATGTCTAACCCTATCTAATATCCTTGAAGCCGTAAAATTGTCTACATTTATATCATATTTTAGTAATTTATTCTTAATAGCAGCACCACCAGAGTGTTTACCTATAATTATCTTTCTCTCTAATCCCAATTCATTAGGATCAAATATTTCATAAGTTAATGGATTCTTCAATGCTCCATCAGCATGTATACCTGATTCATGAGAAAATATATTATCTCCTACTATAGTTTTCCAAGGAGATAATTTTCTTCCTGAAGCTATAGACACATATTCACATAAAGATTTAAGTTTGCCTAAATTATATTCATTGTCTATATCTAAAGAACTTTTCAATGCCATAGCCACTTCTTCCAATGCAGCATTTCCTGCTCTTTCTCCTAAACCGTTTACTGTAATCCCCACATAATCAGCTCCTGCCATAACGCCCGCTATAGCATTAGCTGAAGCCATTCCTAGATCATTATGGGTATGCATCTCCACATCTATTCCTACATTATCCTTTATATACTTAACAACATCGTAAGTATCCACAGGATTCATTACTCCTACTGTATCGCAAAATCTTACTCTATCAGCACCAGCCTCTTTAGCCAATGTTGCAAACTTCAATAAAAATCCTCTTTCTGTTCTAGAAGCATCCTCAGCATTTACCGATACATAAAGTCCATTTTTCTTAGCATAATGAGTCGATTTAGTCATATTCTCTAAGACTTCATCCCTAGTGGACTTTAATTTATGTTTAATATGAATATCAGATGTAGCTATAGATATGGCAACAGCATCTACACCACAATCTATAGAAGCCTGTATATCCTGAATAACCGCTCTATTCCACCCCATTATACTTGCATTTAAATTATTCTTTACTATTTTTTTTATGACTTCCTTCTCATCTCCGCCCATGACTGGTATTCCAGCTTCTATCTGTTCAATACCCACAGCATCTAAAAGCTTAGCTATGTAAATCTTCTCCTCATTAGCAAACACAACTCCTGCAGTTTGTTCTCCATCTCTAAGTGTAGTATCCACCAATTTAATTTTTCTTTCCACATTAATTCCCCCTTTGATTTATTTTAGTATTATTGTATACGATTATACATTTTATGAAGTATGTTTGTCAATAACTTTCATAAAATTATTTTAAAATCTCTTTTCACTAATAACAAAACCATTAAATATATCTTGATATGTATTGTTTTTATCAGAATTACATGAGGACACTATAACTAAAAGTCAATCATTTCATTTTCTTGATATTTGCAAGTTTAAAATATTATTATGCATAATATTCTTTTTGTTACTCTTAGTTAAAATTTTTCTATATAGAGCTAGTATTTTCATATGAATTTTACTAAATATAGCAAAGGCAGATATTCTTAAGAATATCTGCCTTATTAGTTATCTATATATTCAATTATTCTATCTATTCTTTATCAGCAGGATAGATAACTCCCATTTGTTTTCTTGATTCCTCCAAAATCCTCATCACATTTCTAGACATTTCTAAGGAGTTTATCCTGGATTCAGTCTTTCCTGCCTTTATCAATTCAATGAATTCCTTGGCCTCATAATACATATTAGGTTTTGATTGTTCCACTGTGACATCCTCTTCTTTTCCGTCATTATATACTACCTTTATATTATTAAGTAATGATATATTATCTATTATTATACTTCCTTCTTCCCCTTGTATTTCACTTAGTATCGCTGAATTAGTTATTTTTGAATGGATTATTATACCGTCCATATCATCATAATTTAATAAAACACTACCTTCTCCATCCACTCCCGATTCTAATAATACTCCATCAGCCTTTACACTATTTGGTATTCCAAATAGTTGTATTAAAGGATATATGCAATATATACCTATATCCATAAGAGATCCATTTGAGAACTTTGGATTAAATGTATTGGGATTCTCTCCTCTTTTATATCTATCATATCTAGAGGAGTATTTACAAAAGTTACCTATATACCTTCTCACTTTACCAATCTTATGTAAATTGTCCTTTATGACTCTGAAATTTGGTAAAAATGAAGACATCATTCCCTCCATAAGTAATACATTATTTCCCTTAGCTTCAGCTATCATCTGTTTTAATTCATATTCATTGGATGCTATGGGCTTTTCACAAAATACATGTTTTTTATTTTTTAAGAACAGTATAGAATACTTTCCATGATATGAATTTGGACTTGCTATATAGACGGCATCTATTAGATCACTTTTTGCCATTTTATCTAAGTCAGTAAAAGTATTTTCCACATTATATTCATTAGCAAATTCCCTAGCCCTTTCTTCAGTCCTGGAATAAACTGCATTTAGCTTAAAATCCTCAATAATATCAGCAGATCTTAAAAATTCTTTGGTTATCCAACTAGTACCTATAACACCAAACCTAATCATAATATCACTCCTATTATACTTTTTTATTTATTATATCATTACTAATCTTATACCCATACTTGAATTTACTAAATATAGTTCTAGCCCTTGAATCAAATATCACTTATACTTTTTATACTATCCAATTTCCCTTTAATTACGTTTTACTATACTACATCTACTTCTCTACCAATCCAAACATTAATGTTCCTTTACATGCCACTTCATCACCTATATAAGCAATGGCATTAGCCTTTCCTATTCCTCTTTTCATTGTGATAAGCTCTACTTCCATCCTTAGTGTATCTCCTGGACGAACTTGCTTTTTAAATCTTACTTTATCTATTCCAGTAAATACAGCTAGCTTATCCTTATTTTCCTCCAATGTCATAACAGCCACTGCTCCAACTTGAGCCATAGCTTCTACTATTAATACCCCCGGCATAAGAGGATTATCAGGAAAATGTCCTTGAAAAAATGGTTCATTTATAGTCACATTCTTTATTCCTATAGCCTTTTTACCCTCTTCTAATTCTATTATCTTATCAACCACAAGAAAAGGATATCTATGAGGTATTATCTTCTGTATATCCATATTATTTAACATATCATCACTCCTTATTAGGACTTAGTACTAATTGTGTTTATTATATAGTACTTTTAAATTTAATACAATAGTTCACATATATAACATATTATTTGTACACATTTAAATAGATGTATAAACTTTATACACAATTTTAAAATTGTCTATATTCTTACTATGAAATTAAATTTATACTATAGGTAATTAACCTATATAACTAAACTATTCCTGCTCATATTTCTTCAAAGCCTTCTCTATATCTCCTTCAATTAACTTATTTAATCTTTCAATAATATATTCAGGGGATTCTTTCATACCATCTTTCAACCATACTATAACTAAATTTACAAAAGCATAAGTGTAAAAGTTAGCAATAAATTTCTTGTCCTCATCTTCAACATTTATCCCTTCTGAAACCTCATTAACAACATATATTATTAACTCAAATGTATTATTATATATAAAATTATCTAAATGTTCCCTTCCTAAAGAATGATATGTATTCATACAAAATTCTTTATTATCTTCTATATAATAAAATATCTTTAAAAAACCTTTTTGCCATGTTTTATAAGTCCTATCTTCAGATATTCTATCTATTATTTCAGTCTTATAGATCCATTCTAGTAAATCATATATATCTTGAAAATGATAATAAAAAGTCTGTCTATTAACTCCACATTCAGCAACAATCTCTCTTATAGGTATTTTATCTATAGGTTTTTTATTCATTAATTTCTTCAAAGAATTAGCAAGTTCTCTTTTAGTCATAGATGATATCACAGAAATTCTCCTTTCATTTTTTTCTCATATGCAATATGAATAAATTAATCATAAAATCACTTCCTTATAAACCTATAATTTATTATATCATTATTATTTATACAACCTTTATAGAATATGAAATTATGAATATTAAAATTTCATTAAAAACAAATAAAAAGTTAGAAAATATGTTATATTCTCTAACTTTTATTCATTATCTTATTTAATATTTTTAATATTCAAATTGACGATAATAACGTCTAGTATCTAAATCATGTTCAGTATATTTCTCATAGTGATGTGCTAACCTATCCACCAATAATGTTGTAGAAATTGTTGGAGCCAATATCCATCTAAATTCATCATCAATACCTTTTAATTCATAGTCTTTTGTATCTATTACGACTAGTTTATCAGTGTATTTCTTACAGAAATTTTCAACTCTTTCATCTATCTTTCTACGAATGCCTTCACCTTTAACAATAAATACTGGAATATCTTTTCCTACTAATTCAAGAGTACCATGAAAAAATTCAGAAGATGAAACAGCCTTAGTTCGTATCCATTGCATTTCTTCCAATATGCACATTGAAAAAAGATATACTTCTCCCCACATCTCGCCATCTCCTATCCAAATATTATAAGGCTCATTATAATATTTTTTAGCAATTTTATCTGCTATAAGTTCAAATTTTTGTTTTGCCTCTAACAAATTTTGAGGTAAGTATTTCAATTGATCTGCAAACTCTACATACCTAGGAAACTCATCTCTATTATCAAGTAATCTAAACACAAGCATAAACAATTGCATATATTCAAATTCTACACCATTCAATGCTTTATTAGGTATAACCCATTTACTAAGTTTCTCTAATGGAGTATTCGGTGTTCCCACTAATGAAACTACAGGATATCCCTTTTCTTTACACCACATAGCAGCCTCTACAGTTTCTTTAGTATCTCCTGACTTAGAAGCCATTATTACTATAGAATCCTTTGTCAATTGTTTATGCCCTGTCAAAATTACTTCTGCAGCTTGTTCTACATATACAGGTATGTCCGTAAGTTGTTTTAACATCTCTTGAATAGGCCACATTATTGCAATTGAACCACCTACTGATATGAAAAATATATTTTTATATCCTTCTTTAGAAACCTCATCAGCTACTCGCTCAATTTCACTCCTTGTTTCATAGGTTATTTTGCCATTTTCCAAATAAGTCTTTTCATTAAATTTTAACATTGATATCCTCCTGTTTTTATAAAAAAATTGATTTATATTTTACTCTTTAAGACACTGTCAAAATCATCGAAAATTTTCTTGTCTAAATCTACTCCTTTTCCCATACTGATCCTATATGAAAGCACTTGGAATACTATTACTAATAAAAGAGGACTTTTATATTCATCCATCTCTATCCCTATAGAAATAAGTTTATCTTTTTCTTCTAATTTAGTAGTTATCTCATAACAATATTTAGTATAATCTGAAACATATTTTCTGAGTTTTTTAGATCTCATAGAATGATTATCTTCTGAATGAATGAAGAATAATCCATACTCCTTGTCTATTTCTAAATAGGGTCCATGCATATATGCTTCCAATTCAAATCCTTGTGTTGGCACTCTTACCGTTTCAGTAAATTTTGTTTCTGCTTCTTTTGCCACTCCAAACGTAGGACCATATCCTATTACGGAAAATCTAGATATATTATTTAATTCATCACTATATCTATTATAAAAATCTTCACTTTTTTTAACTATATTTGAGATTTCATTTATTAAAGTATTAAATTCTTCAACTTCTTTTTCCATCTCATCAATAGATATCTCTCCCAAAGTTCTTGCTGCTACGATTCCCATTAACATTAAAGTCAATACAGTAGAAGTAAATCCCTTGGTAACAAATCCTACCTTCTCTATTCCACATCCAATATCTATTAATAAATCTGAATATTTTGTTATTTTACTATTTAAATCTGAAGTTATAGATATCCTCGGAATGCCCTTATATAATTCAGAAGCCTTACTTAACCCTTCAATTGTTGATGAACTCTTTCCACTTTGTGAAATAGCCAATACTAAATCAATACTTTCATCTAATTTTTCATAATTTATAAAAGTAAATGGTTCTACTACTTTTACTGAAATACCTGAAATTTTTTCAATATAATATTTTGTACTTAATATAGCATTTAAGCTTGAACCAGTAGCAATTACAAGCCATTTTTTTGTATTATTAATTTTTACTAACTGTTGAAATTTGCTATATTTTTTTTCATATCCTTCTAAAATTTTTTTGCATATTTCTTCCTGTTCATCAATATAAGTAATCATTGTTTCTTTCAAATTTATCCCCTACCTTTAAAGTAAGTTATGCAAATATTCCAATCCATGTACCTAAAATACCTACTAGAGCAATTCCTAATAAAATAGTTGTTGCCTTAATTCCTTTACCAAGTAACCAATACACTATTGCAAATGCTCCTAAAGGTAATAATTTTGGCATTATACCATCTAAAATATCTTGAATAGCAGTTGCCGAATCACCACTTCCTATAGTTGCAGGTATTGTAATATCAATCATTGATGCACTCATACCACCAATCACCATTAAACCTAATATTGATGCACCTAATGTTAATTTTGACATCATACCTTTTTCTTGAAGCCTTTGTAAAAATCCCGTTCCCATCTTATATCCTGCACTAGTTAGAAAATAACGGATTGCAATATGAGGAATATTAAATACTAAAATAAATAATATAGGACCTAATACATTTCCTTTTAATGCAAGAGAAGTTCCTATACCTGTGGCAATAAGTCTTAATGTACCCCAGAAAAATGAATCCCCAAGTCCAGCTAAAGGTCCCATTAAAGAAGCTTTCACGGTATTAATAGATCCTTCGTCAAAATCAGGATTTTCAGCATTTTGTTCCTCCATTGCTGCAGAAACACCTAACATCATAGTTACAATATGTGGAGTTGTATTAAAAAACTCTAAATGTCTTTTCAAAGCATTAGATAAATCTTCCCTTTTCTTATACAGCTTTTCTAACAAAGGAATTAAAGCATAGGTATAAGCCAAATTCATTTGTCTTTCATAATTCCATGAAAATTCCATTTGAAAAGAACGCCAAAAGATACGATTTAAATCTTTCCTTGTAACTTTTGTATTCGTTTTCTCAATATTATTTTCTTTAGAAATCTTCGTCATCATAATCGCTTCCACCTCCATCATATGTTGCCACTTGTGGTTTTTGAGTGAGATTTACTATTATATATGCTAATATACCACCTAATAGAGCTATACCAGTAATTGATATATCTAAATATGCTACTATTAAAAATCCTAAAAAGAAATATGGTACTACTTGTTTATTAATTAGAAGTCTAGCAAGCATTGCAAAACCTAAAGCAGGTATTAAACCTGTTGCTATTTGAAGTCCCGTTTGAATAGGTGTTGGTATAGCATCTAAAACCTGCTTTATTGCATCACTACCTGTATAATATGAAATTGTAACAACCAAGCCTAACATAAGAGAAAGTCCCAAACCGCCTATCAAATGCATTCTACCAACAGCTCTAGCATCTCCTTGTTCTGCATATTTATCTGCCTTATGAGAAAGTACAGGTAAAACAAAGCCTAAATATAAATTCTTTAAAACTAGTACTAAAGTAGCTATTGGTAATCCAAGTAACAAAGCAGTCTCTGCCCCTCCACCAGAAGATATGGCAAATGCCGTTCCTAATATTCCTCCAGTAACTACATCCGGTGGAATAGCAGCACCTACTGAAAATGAACCAATAAAGGCCAATTCCAATGTAGCTCCTAAAATAACTCCTGCTTTAACATCTCCCATTATGATTCCTGTGAATAATCCCGTAACAATTGGTCTAGATAGTAAACTTGTTCCTAACGCATATTCACTTTGTGCCACAAAAGCAACTAATCCTAATAATAATGCTGTGAACATAATTTAACCTCCCATTACTAATTAAATTTTTATTATACTACTAGCATTAATTTTTTTATCACCCGGTACTTGACGTATTTCTACTTCTACTCCTTCATCAAGCATATCTTTAATAAGTTTTTCTTCTTCAGGCAATAAGTTTATAGCTTTGGAAATATTTCTTGTACCTTCTTTAGACTTTATCCCCCCTAAATTAACTTTTTTTATTTCAGAACATTGTGAAATCAACCTTTTTGCATCATTAACAGATTCTACAACTACGAACAACTTATATTTATCTGTTACTCCACTTTTAATAGCTTTTATAGAATCTTCAATATTTTTAATTACAAGTTTAACACCTTGAGGTTTTGCAAGTTTTATTGTGGTTTTTCTTAATTCATTATTAGGTACATCATCATTAGCAATTAAGATACTATCTACCCCTAAATATTGAGTCCAAGAAAATGCAACTTGTCCATGTAAAAGTCTATGATCTACACGTAATAATTTAATCACTTAAATCCCTCCTTTCATTAAAATTCTTCATCTTCAATTTCTTCATTGATAATATTATTGCAATATAATATGGATTCCTTAGAATCTTTTAATGCTTTTTTTATTAGATCAGAAGTACTAATTTTATCATTATCTAATGTAAATAATTCAATTACTAATGATAAATTCATTCCTGAAATTAAATGAACCCTATCATCAGCTAATAATTTCATGCATTCATTGTTTACACTTCCTCCAAATATATCACTAATAATAATTAATTCATCATCTTTATCTATATTTGAAATAACAGATTTTAATTGCTCATTTAAATCATAATCTCCTTTTTTATAAGCACTAATTGTAGATATTTTATGATTTTTCCCTAGTATCATTTCTACAGAATCAAGTAATCCTTCAGATAAACTACCATGGGATGCTAATAAATATTGTCTCATCTCTATCCTCCTCAATGTCTTCTTTTGCTATCTACATAATAAAGCAAAAAACATGCCAACTTGATGACATGTTTTTTATAAATTAGCTATATAATTGTAAATCACTACATCTTAATCTACCTAAGAAATTATATAATCATATATATAACCTATCTCAGCAGTATTAATCTTGACATTATAAATCGCTTCTATGACACTAAAGGCTTCTTTAATATTTTTTATCATATCTTTTTGACAATCTTTAAATTTTTCAATATTATTATATGAATCAATAGGTGCTTGTCTAATTAATCGTTCTACCAGACAACTTGTATGAATATATAAAGCCACCTTTTTATCATTAGTAAGACAAATATTGAGCAAAATTTCTAATCTGCTAAGAAATTCTTCTACATAATTTAAAATCTTATCTGTATCTAATATAGTTATTGATTCTATAACCTGTTCAAGAGAAAAGTTTTTTAATAGATTATCATTAATTTCCTTAATTTGCTCATTACTCGCTACAGAATGGAATATTTTCTTCATCTTTCTTTCTCCTTGTCCAGAAATAAGATCTTCTAATGGAATATAATCAATTTCATTAATACCAGGATCATTTGTTCCTATTATGGCTATAACATCATAAGTATGAAATATAGGATTATCGTAAGCAAATTTTCCCAGCCGATTATATTCATAAGAAAGAACCTTCACTCCTATATCAGAAGGAATACTGCTTTCAAGCAATTTTTGTATTTGAATAGCTGTTCCCATACCTGTTAAACAAGTGGTAACTATTACTTTTTTCTTTCTTTTTTCTGGATAAATAATCCTATAATCTGTCTTATTAGCTATTTTTATTTTCTCAATCATGTCTTCTAAAAAAGCTCCATTTATAATCTTATCTCCAATAATCAACGCCATCTGTGTTGACACATTATTTATAATAGCAATTGGTCCATTCGTATAATTAGTCAATTTAGAATGTACATCTTTAAGAGAACCCATATCCACCAATATAACAAGTCCTTTTGACACATCCGTATATTCAATATAATCAAGTACACGTCTAACAATATCATCTACAGATGTATCCAAAGGCATATCAAAGGCTTCAAAAATATTTTTCTTAAGTAATCGATTAGCAACATTACTTATACTACTTGCAGTTGCATATCCATGAGCTAAAATAATAGCTCTTACTTGTTTGTCATCAGTAGTCTCTATAGATAAACTTCTCAAATAAAAAATCAATATAATCTCATCCATTTTGTCCATATAAACATCCAATTTATTGCCTAATAATTCTATGAAGTCTTTGGCTAGTTTTTCTTCCTTACTATAATTTTCTTTTATAAAATTTTCAATTTGCTTAATAATTTTCATTTGAGAATCTGACCATTCAAATGTAGAATTTCCCTTATAAAAAAGAAAATGAGCTATCGCATAGACACTATTTCCATTAAATTTTATATTATTAATATACTCTAAATGTTGAATAATCTCCTGTATATTCACAGTTATCAATTTAAGCATAGTCCCAGTACTTCTTTCTGTTCCAAATAAAAATTTATCAAATAAAACAACAATTTCATCGAATATATTTTGTTCTAATTTTTCATAACTTTTTTTATTTTTTATAAATAAATTTATAATATTCTTATAGGTTTTTTCTATGTACTCAGTCTGAGTTATATTAGACTTAAATAAGTCATCTAATTCTGATGTAGGTGAAATAATAATTTGACTATTTTGCTTAAATTTATGATTACTTATATCAACTGTTTCTTTCAATACTTTATCTAGAAGATCATATAAAGAAATAGATACATACTCTAAATCAGGATTTTTAGCAAATGATGAAGCAACTAAGTATTTAATAGTATTTTTTAATTCACCTAAATTGCCATTATACCTGTAATTTTTCAATAGATCTAAAGCCTTATTACTTATTTCAAGAGGTAATTTTATTTTTTTTGATTCATCTATTAGAAATTTATATATGAATTGTTTTTTTTCCTTTTCACCTCTATCTTCTAAATCAGGAATGTTTATTCTTATAGGAATACGCCTTAGAAAAGTTTTTAGAAAATTTTCTTCTAGACTTAAAGTAGTAGCAAATATTATTCTTACACTAGCCCTATGCCATCCTTCATATTCACCCATTCTTTTAAAAACTCCTTGATCAAGGAAAGTAAACAATTTTTCCTGTCCTTCCTCATTTAAACGATGAACTTCATCCAAGAATAATATTCCTCCATCAGCAGCTTCTAACATACCATGAGTTGTCTTATCAGCTCCAGTAAATGCTCCCTTCACATACCCAAATAAATTACTAGAAAGTAACTCAGGATTATTAGCATATTGGGCACAATTAAAAGTAATAAAGGGTGCATCTTTAGACAATACTCCACTTTCCACACTATATTGATAAATCAATTTTGCAGTATAACTTTTACCTACACCAGTAGAACCACACAATATTAAGGGAAGTCCTTCAGGATAGAAAACAGAAGATTTTATTTGCTCTATTGCTTTTTTTAAACTTCCATAAGCCCCTATTATATTTTCTAAAATTCCTAATTTAGACTCATATCTTTCTCCATATCTCTTTAATTCATCTAAATCCTTAAAAACACAGTTTTCAACCGAAAAAAATTCTTCTTCAAAACCTTCTTTACTCAAAAAATATACAGGTCGTGTATTTATCTTTATTACTCTTTTGTCCTTAACTAATTGATTAAGATTATGACTTATAGTATTACGTTTAACTTCAAAAACACCTGCCATGAACATAGCAGTAAATTCTTTTGAAGGTTCCGAAAATTTAAAATTCAAAGTTTTTTCCTTTAAATATAAAAGCAATTTGTCCTTAAGCATACCTAATCACCCTTACTCTTCTGAATTTCTGATTTATTTATATCATATAATAATTATCTTAATTATAATCCCTGTAAAAGTTCAACTCAAGTTTTTTGTATTTTTTCAATTAGAGACACCATGTGAAATCTTAATCCTATTTTTTAAACAGTAAATTAAAAAAGTTGCCAATTTGAGACTAACTAGTTATCTTTAAATTAACAACTTTAATATTTTTAAACTATATTTTATTCTTTTTTGATATACTGGTATATAATTTCATCTAATTCTTCACTAATTTCTAATATCTTTTCTTCATCAAGACATTTCATATCCTGAACTAATTGATTTAATTGTTCCCTTAATTCTTCTATATGATTCCTTAGTTTTTCCATAAATACTCCCCCATAAATCAGTATAATTTGCTTACAAAGCAAATTATAACACTAAACTTAATTTATAATCAAGTTTAAGAATAAAAAACTTAGGGTGATAATTTTATGACTTTTATACATAATGGATATGATCGTAATCTAATAGGTGATCGTGTCCGTGAAGCACGACATAAATCAAAACCAAAAATAACTCAAGTAGATTTATTAGCCCGCCTTGCTGTAAGAGGAATAGAACTTGAAAAAACTACAATCTCTAAAATAGAATCAAAAAAAAGGCCAGTAACGGATATTGAACTTCTTGCCATTGCTGACGCCTTAAATGTTGATATATTATGGTTATTAAATATAATTTAATAACCATTTTCTAACCTATTTACAAATTTAATAACTTTTTTATAATCTACTATATTATAATCTTGCTCATGAGGATGCTCTGCATAAGCATAGGAGATATTATTTACTGTAGTTGGATCCTTTCTCCATGCTTTACATGAACTATGATATTGCATTATATTTGTTTTATCTATTAAAAATTTTACATTAGACTCATTTACTCCACTACCAACTAATATCTCAATTTTATCTCCATACTTATATTGTAGCTCTGCTAATAGCTCGACCGCTTCTATTGCTTTAGTCCTTAATCCACTAGTTAAAACCCTTTTGACTCCCAATTCAATAAGAATCTCTATAGATTCATAAGGATTTTTAACACAGTCAAAGGCCCTATGAAATATTGCATCCTTATTATTATTATTAAGTATATCAATTATTTTCTTATTTTTTATCTTATCTATTTTTCCATTTTCATCTAAACAGCCAAAAGCAACACCTTCAATATCATATGCCATCATAGTCTCTATATCCGATATCATAGTATTAAATTCATAATCATTATAATAAAATCCAGCCCCTCTAGGTCTTACCATCACAACTATAGGAATACGACAATTTTTAGCTACCAATCTTATAGTACCCATAGATGGGGTAAGTCCTCCTAGATGAATACTATTATTTAATTCTATTCTATGAGCCCCTCCCCTTTGTGCAATCAATGCATCTTCTAAACTATCACAACATATCTCAGCAATTCTTTTCATATCATTCCCTCCTTATACTATTACAATAATAAATATTATTTCTTATCATTTCTTGAATACTTTTTATGAACCAATAACATTTCATTTGTAATGTCTCTTAATAACTCCGTTGTCATCATCTGATCCTCAGCATGCATCAATAAAAGAGACATATCTACCTCTTTTCCTTGAGTTTCCTTCTGTAATATTTCCATATGACCCTCATGAGCCTTTTCTAAACTATCTTCAGCAAGCTTTATATACTTCTCTGCATCTTCAAACTCTTCTACCCTTGCACCTTTTAACGCTTGAAATAAATATGATTTTGCATCTCCTACATTACTAATTATCTGAAAATTTAATAACTCCATTCCTTCCACAATATCCACCATCTTTCTTTATGCTTTTTTATTCTAGTTATTTTAATTTTAAAGGCGCTATCCTTTTCTTCATATAATCATCCATCCATTCTTTTGTCGCAACTTCATAAGTTGTCCTTCCATTTTCAATTGAACATACATATACGGTTGGAGTCAAATCTTCTCTAGCTACTACAAAAGAAAATCCTTCAATATTTGTAGCTGCACCAAATTCTCCTTTATTATTTATACAAACAACGGATATATCCCCTGCTTTCCCCCTTCTATTTATAAGTAATAGCTCATTGCAAAACTCTACAACTCGCATAAATACTACATTTTAATCTATTGAAATGGATA
>NZ_WSFU01000057.1 GCF_016820635.1 Anaeromonas gelatinilytica
TAACTTATAGAAAGTAATACTATGTAACTTTTATGTTACAAATATATTGTACTAGGAGGTAAGTAAGTGAAAAATTATTGGTACTATAATCCATATTGGATGCCTTATGAAAGTAATGAAACGAAATCATATGATAAATATAAAGACGGATACTATCCATATCCTGATTGCATAATAAGTGAAAAATATTGTGATTATTTTGATATAGGAGATAAAGCACCAGATTTCACTTTAGAGGGCATAGTAAACTGTGAACCTAAGAAGGTATCTTTATCAGATTACTTGGGTAGCTGGGTAGTTCTTTTCTTTTATGGTTCAGATTTTACATTTGTTTGACCTACAGAACTGGCAGCAGTTGCTGATAGATATCACATATTTAATAGACTCAATACAGAGGTACTAGGTATAAGTACAGATAGTATCTATTCTCATAAAATATTTGAACAAAACTCACCATCAGGAAGAAAGATAAATTTTCCACTACTGTCCGATAGAACTCAGAAAGTATCAAAAACTTATGGAGTACTAAATGAAGAGGAAGGCTTTGCTTGGAGGGGAGCCTTTATAATAGATCCAGAAGGAAGAATACAGGCTTGGATAACTAATCCACAACCAGTAGGACGAAATATAGATGAAATTTTAAGAATTATTTCTGCCTTACAATTTAATAGAAAAACAGGAAGAGGAGCACAAGCTAGTTGGCAACCAGGAAATCCAGGTATACATCTTGGTTGGAATTATGTAGGTAAGTATTAGATTGTAAAGGAGTGGATCAGAATCTCCACTCCTTTAAGTCTTACTTTATAAACTTACCATCCTTATAAAACAGCTCACCATCAGCATAAATCTCACCATCGTCTTTCATATCGCATAACATATCCCAATGGATACTAGATTTATTTTTTCCACCAGACTCAGGATAAGCCACTCCTAATGCCATATGGATAGTGCCTTCTATTTTTTCATCAAATAGCATATTTTTAGTGAATTTCTTGATACCATAGTTAGTACCTATTGCAAATTCACCAATATATTTAGATCCTTCATCTGTTTCCAATAGAGCATGAAGTAGGTCTTCTCCTTTAGCTGCTTCAGCTTTCACAACCTTACCTTTTTCAAAGGTTAGCCTTATATCTTCGATCTCTTTACCCATATAGATTCCAGGGAAACTAAATCTGATGTGACCCTCAACTGTATTCTTTATCGGTGCAGTAAATACTTCTCCACTAGGGAAGTTATTATGTCCATCAGAATTTATCCATGTTCTACCACCAACTCTTAAAGTTATATGAGTATCTTTGGATTTCACCTCAATATGATCCTTATTCTTTAAGTAATTAATTATTTTCTGTTGATCATCATGAACTCTATTCCATTCAGCCACAGGGTCTTCTTTATATAGAAGGCATGCTTCAAATACAAAATCTGCATATTCATCTAAAGACATATTGCTTTCTTGGGCATCAGCATGGGTTGGATATTGACATAGACTCCATTTAAGCTCACCCTTTCCGGCTCTTTTCATGATTATTTCATCAACTGCTCTATTTGCTTTAGAGATTATTCCCATTTTTTTAGCATCAACATTTGCCATCTGTTTAGTATTATAATCACCTAGGATGTTTAATACTGCATCGGCTTCATTTACCATAGTATAGGAGAAGGGATCAACAAAATTCAATTGCTCATCGGATGCTTCTTTTAATTTGATTTCTGATATATCATTGTGCTTCATTACAACATAGGGGTTTGCTCCTACCTTTAGAGCCTGTCTATAGACTTCCTTAATTAATGGAAGGGTCATTGGTTTCCCTTGAATTACAAAAAAATCTCCCTTTTTAAGATTTAATGAATAACTGGCTAATACTTTAGCCATTTTTTTAATTCTTGGATCTACTATACTCATTTTATTCCTCCTTAAATCAATATTAGAACTCTTAACGTTATAGAAATATATTCTGGAAATATTCAATAATTCCTTTAAATATTAGAATTGTCATAAAAAATTTATAATAGTAATATCATTTAAATTACAAAAATATTTATATTAATATCAATAAAAATAATAGGCTGTTTAGTTATAGTCCATTGGAGGTATAATATGAAAGAAATAAATATAAGAAAAAGGAATCTTTTACTAATTCCTATAGTGATATTAGCAGTATTTTTATATTTTTATCAAGAAGAACAAATGGTGAAGACATTTTCAAATCCGATAATGAATCAAATAGTAATTTTAGATGCAGGGCATGGAGGATTTGATCCAGGAGCTAAAGGGAGTTTAGATAGAAGTGAAGATGATATTAATTTAGAAATAACACTAAAATTGAGGAAACTTATAGAACAAGGAGGAGGAATTGCAGTACTTACTAGGGAAATAGATGAAGATTTAACTACAGAAAAATCTCAAAGTTATCGTCAAAAAAAGAATGAAGATTTACGAAATAGAAGAATATTAATAAATGGTTCTGAACCAGATGTTTTTATTAGTGTTCACTTAAATAGTTTTCCACAGTCTCAATATTATGGGGCACAAACATTCTATAAAAAAGGGTCAGAAGAAAGTGAAAAAATAGCAAAAAATATTCAAGATGAATTAAGGAAAATATTAGATAAAAATAATGATAGACAACCTCAATCTAGAGATAGTATATATTTAATAAGAGAGGCTGAATGTCCATCTGTATTAGTTGAATGTGGCTTTTTATCAAATAGTAAAGAAGAAAAATTATTAAATGATTCTGAATATCAGCAAAAAGTTGCATGGTCTATATACATGGGATTAGTAAAATCGTTTGAAAAGGATGTTGATTAATAATGGAAATATAAACAGTGTATTGTTGATTACTTGTGGATAAAATATTATTTTATCCACAGACTGTGTATGAAATAATAGAAACAAGTCATTTCTTGACATATAATATATAATAAATATTAGAGTATTAAACATTGTTATCCACTAAAACTGTGGATAATGTGGAAAATAGGTGCATTAATATGAGTGGCATCAGGAATAGTATTTATAAATTATAGAAGAAAACCAATTGGCAAGTAAAAAATTCTCAAGATTAATTAGTCTTGAGAATTTTTTGTATATCTTAATTCTATAATTAAAATTTAAATCATAAATTAATATATGAAAGGAGAGTAATATATGATTATAATAGTTAAGAAAAAAAATATATTAGTAATTATTATAATTTTGCTAATATTATTTAGTATTATAATACTAAGAAATACAGAATTAAAAACAGTATTCAATAATGAAGATTACAATACAATAATTAAAAATAATATGTTAATTAGAAATAATTCCATATTATCCAAAAAAGAGGATGAGATAAAAAAGTTATATGATTTAGATAAGAAATATGGTATATGGGCATATGAACACGAAATAAATAAAATGAAATACTTACATAAATGGTCTGAAAAACAAGGTATAAAATTTATATCAATAGAGACTACACCAATAATAAATTGGACAAAGGAATATGAGGAAAAAATAACTTTAAATCTAACTGCATCTACGGAATATAAATATGTATATGAAGATGATATAGAAAGTGTAAATACATTTAGAATAGGTACATATCATGAAATGGATATTCAAGAGCAAGACGATGAATGGATTATTATTAAGGATTGGTATGATGATCCTTTTGCAGATATTTTGTCAATAAAGGAGGAAAATAGAGATGATATAAAAAATATTATATTAGAGGGAGAAAGTAAGAATCCTGAATTAAGTGAAAGACGCATACAAACAATAGAATATTCTGACAAATATGCAGGTGCAGCAGATGATGGTTCTAATAATTATAAATATAATTCAGATTATAAAAATTATAATTCTTTAGGAGGAGATTGTGCAAATTTTGCTTCTCAATCATTATATGAAGGTGGAAGTTTTGAAAAAACATATTCTTGGAATTATATAAAAGATGGGACAAGAGCGTGGGTAAATGCTCAAGGATTCAAGGATTACATGTTACATAGTGGTAGAGGAGGATTAATAGCTTATGGAGACTATAATGAAATATTGAAATCATCTTATCAATTACTACCAGGAGATATAGTAGCTTATGAAAAGAAAGGTAAAGTAGTCCATATATCTATGGTCACAGGTATTGATTCCAAGGGATATAGATTAGTTAATTGTCATAATACAGACAGATATATGGTTCCTTGGGATTTAGGATTTAGTGCATCACTAATTAAATATTGGTTTATAAGAGTTAATTATTAGATTAAGAAATATAGTTTTTGGTATAATTATAATGAATTTATTTAAAACTAAATTAACTATACTAAAATAAGAATAAAATTTACATGAAGGTGATTGATTAAATGCATAAATTAAAGAAATATTTTTTGTTATTATCGCTATTATTATTAATATTGTATTTAATACCGAATTTCATATTAGATATGAAGTTTATTTCGTTTATTAGCAAAAATTTAAATAGAAAAGGTGTTTTAGGTATAAATAGAAATTATATATACATATTTAGAAGTGTATTATCTATTTTATTTATTATATATATAATAGCAATTGCAGTAGTGATTTTTATTGAAAACAAAAATCCACAAAAAACAGTAGCTTGGCTTTTATTATTATTTATAAACCCTGTAATTGGATTTGTTCTTTATTTATTTTTAGGTCAAAATATAAGAAAGAAAAAAATATTTAAGAATGAAGAGAATATTAGATCTAAAAGTTTAAAAGATATGGCCGAAGTTCAATTAAAAGCAGTAAAGGAAACTGATATATTTTCAGAAGATAGACATGCATTGCAAAGAAGATTAATAAGTCTCATATTAAATAATTCTAAATCTCCAGTGACTATTAATAATAGAAGTCAAATATTAACCAATGGTAATAATAAATTCAATGAACTTAAAAAAGATTTGTTAAATGCTAAGCATCATATACATATAGAATACTTCATAGTCAAAAATGATAACATAGGAAATGAACTTAAAAATATACTCATTGAGAAAGCCAAAGAAGGACTAGAAATAAGATTTATATATGATAGCGTTGGAAGTTGGAGACTAGGTAGAAAGTATATAAATGATCTTAAAAGTGCAGGAATAGAAGTTGTAGGATTTTTACCTGTATTTTTACCCCAATTAAGTAGAGAATTAAATTATAGGAATCATAGGAAGATAATAATTATAGATGGATGTATTGGATTTACAGGTGGTATAAATATTGGAGATGAATATTTAGGTAAAGATAAAAGATTGGGATTTTGGCGGGATACTCATATGAAGATAGAAGGGGAAGCTGTGTATGAGCTTCAAAATATATTTATTAATGATTGGTATTTTTGTACAAGAGAAAATCTTGAAGATTTAAAATATTTTCCTAAATTAAAGTATTATGGAGAACAATTGATTCAAATTGCATCTAGTGGTCCGGATAACGAATGGCAGTCAATATTACAGTCATATTTTTCTCTTATAACTTTTGCTACTGAAAGGGTATGGATAACAACACCTTATCTTATTCCTGATGAGAGTATAATGATGGCATTGAAAACTTCTGCATTAAGTGATGTAGATGTGAGAATAATAATTCCAGATATAGCAGATCATATCATAGCTTTCTGGGGTTCAAGATCTTATGTAGAAGAATTATTAAAAGCTGGAGTAAAAATATATTCTTATAAAAAAGGATTTGTTCATGCTAAGACATTATTGATAGATAATATTGCAGCATCAGTAGGTACAGCCAATCTAGATAATAGAAGTTTTCATATAAACTTTGAAGTAAATGTATTTGTATATGAAAAGGAAATAGCAAAGAGATTAGAAAAAGATTTTTTAAATGACTTTAAAAATTGTGGAGAAATATTATATGAAAACTATAAAAATAGAGGATTAATACAAAAAATAAAAGAATCTATCGGTAAGATTTTATCACCAATATTATAAATGGGACAGGGGGACGGTTCTCCTGTCCCATTTATAATATTTATAAAAAATAATGATTAAATTCATAGTTTTATACTATGAATTCTGGGTAAAATAATATTAAATAAATATAATATAATTGTTTAAATTTAAGTAATTATAAATGTTGACGATATCCTACTAATGTAGTAGGATATAATTATGAATTTAATCTTGAGTACTTTACTAGGAATTTATTATTGAATTAAAGGAGATGGGTGAGTTGAACAAAAAAATATTGGATATTAAGAATTTGCGTTCTAAAGTGGATGAAACTGAGATATTAAAAGGCTTAGACTTAGAGATGAATAAGGGTGAAATTCATATTATGATGGGGCCAAATGGAGCTGGGAAATCAACATTTGCCAACGTATTAATGGGGCATCCAAAACATGAAATAATTGATGGAGAAATTATATTTAATGATAAGATTATAAATGATTTATCGGTAGACAAAAGAGCGAAGGAAGGCATGTTCTTATCTTTTCAATATCCAGAAGAAATTCCTGGAGTAACTGTAGAAAATTTTTTAAGAAATGCAAAAATGACCTTAACAGGAGAAAATCAGGGGGTATTTGCTTTTAGAAAAGTATTAAAGGAAAAAATGAAATTATTAGAGATGGATGAATCTTATGCATCAAGATATTTAAATCAAGGATTTTCTGGTGGAGAAAAGAAAAAGAATGAAATTTTGCAAATGGTAGTTCTAGAACCTAAATTAGCCATACTAGATGAAACAGATTCTGGGTTAGATATTGATGCTATAAGAATAGTATCAAATGGAGTAAAAGCATTTTCTAATGATGATAATGCTATATTAGTAATTACTCACTATAATAAAATATTAGATTATCTAGAGCCTGATTTTGTTCATATATTAGTGGATGGAAAGATAGTTAAAACTGGAGGGATAAAATTAGCTAGGGAGATAGAAGAAAAAGGTTTTGAAGAATTTAAATAATCGTTTTTATAATAGGTGGTGAATATTAATGGAGAAAAAGAAAAGAACATATATTGCTGATATTCAGCGTGGTATATATGATCAAAAGAATGAATTTAAATATAAATATAAAAGTGAAAAGGGTTTGACATCGAAAATAGTTAAAGAGATATCTAGAGAAAAAAATGAACCTCAATGGATGCTAGACTTTAGATTAAAATCCTTAGAAATATATAATAGTAAACCTGTACCTACTTGGGGACCTGATCTATCAGATTTAGATATAGATAATATTGTTCATTATATTCGTCCAGATGCAGATATAAGTACTGATTGGGATGAAGTACCAGAGGATATCAAGAAGACTTTTGATTCTCTAGGAATACCGGAAGCAGAGAAGAAATCTCTAGCCGGAGTAGGAGCTCAATATGATTCAGAGATTGTATATCATAATATCAAACAAGAATTAGTGGATCAAGGAGTAGTATATACCGATATGGAAACAGCAATGAAAGATTATGAGGATATAGTAAAAGAGCATTTTATGAAATTAGTACCGCCAAATGACCATAAATTTGCTGCTCTCCATGGAGCCGTATGGTCAGGAGGATCCTTTGTGTACGTTCCTGAAGGTGTAAAGGTAGATATACCCCTTCAATCATATTTTAGACTTAATGCTCCTGGAGCAGGACAATTTGAACACACATTAATTATAGTAGAAAAGGGTGCAGAGGTACACTTTATAGAAGGGTGTTCCGCACCTAAATATTCCGTAAATAATCTTCATGCTGGATGTGTAGAATTATTTGTTAAAGAGGATGCTAGATTGAGGTATAGTACTATAGAAAATTGGTCAAAAAACATGTATAATTTAAACACTAAAAGAGCAGTGGTAGATAAAAATGGAACTATAGAATGGGTATCCGGATCTTTTGGTTCCAAAGTAGCTATGTTATATCCTATGAGTATATTAAGAGGAGAAAGAGCAAAGGCAGAATTTACTGGTATTACATTTGCAGCTAATGGTCAGTATTTAGATACTGGATCTAAAGTCGTTCATGCCGCTCCTTATACAACGTCAAATATTAATTCTAAATCTATATCAAAGGATGGAGGATATGCATTATATAGAGGATTACTAAGAGTGGCACCAAATGCTCATGGGAGTAAATCAACAGTATCCTGTGAATCACTAATGTTAGACAATGAGTCCAATTCAGATACGATACCAATTATAGATTTGAAAAATGATGATATTGATATAGGTCACGAAGCAAAAATAGGTAGAATAAGTGATGAAGCTATATTCTATCTAATGAGTAGAGGAATAAGTGAGGAAGAAGCAAAGGCAATGATAGTTAGAGGATTCGTTGAGCCAATAGCTAAGGAATTACCTCTTGAATATGCAGTAGAGCTTAACAATCTTATTAAGATAGAGCTTGAAGGAACAATAGGATAAGGGGTGAATTTATGTACAATGAAAATTTATTAAATAATTTAAGCTTTAAAGAGTATAGATTAGATAAATTGAAGAAATATAATAAGCTTCAGATACCCAAATGGAAGAGGATAAATTTGCAAGATTTTGATATACCAGATTATAGAGAATATAATAATCTACAATTACCTGGTCATGAAGATTTAGACATTAGAGATATGGGAACTGTAAAAGAAGATATAAATGAGTTCACAAGATATTTAAGAGTAAATGAAGAATTTGGTGTAGATAAAAAATTTGTTACATTAACAGAAGCCTTATCAAATAGTGGTGTAATAATAAAAATAGAGAAGAATAAAAGAATTTCAGAACCAATTAGATTAGATTTTAAAATGGATAATGATAATCCATTGTTATTAGATCATAATCTGATAATTGCTAAAAGAAATAGTGAGTTAACTGTGGTAATGGACTATACTTCAAATACTAAAGTTTTTCATAGTGGAGTTACAAAGGTTTATGCAGAAGATAATTCAAATGTAACTATTATAAAGCTTCAAAGAATGGACGAAGACTCAGATGATTTTGATTCAAATATTGCTATAGTAGGCAGGGATGCTAAGGTTAATTGGGTATCCATAGAATTAGGAGGAAAGATAACAGCTTCAAGTTTTATTACAAATCTTAAAGAAGATAATAGTAAAGCAGATCTTAAAAGTATATATTTTGGAGATAAGGATATGGAGATAGATGTTCAATATAAAATGAATCATTTTGGAAGAAGAAGTGAATCAAATATAAATACTAAAGGAGCCTTAAAGGACAGAGCTAAGAAAGTATTTAGAGGAGATTTAGACTTTAAGAAGGGAGCTTCTAGATCTAAAGGAGAAGAAGAGGAATATGTTCTTTTGCTAGATAAGACAGTTAAATCCGATGCAATTCCGGCTCTTATATGTGGTGAGGATGATGTAGAAGGAGAGCATGCTGCTAGTGCAGGACAGATAAATGAACTTAAACTTTTTTATCTAATGAGTCGTGGAATAAGTGAAAGTCAAGCTAAAAAAATGATAGTAGAGGCATCTTTTAAGCCTGTAATAGATAAGATTCCATATGAAGATTTGAAGGAAAAAGTAGAAGAAAATATTCATAGGAGGCTTATAGATGAAAAGTCTTAATATAGAGAGAATTAGAGAAGATTTTCCCATATTAAATCAGCAAATTAATAATAATCATCTAGCCTATTTAGATAGCGCTGCAACTACTCAAAAGCCATTAAATGTAATTAAAGCTATAGAAAAGTATAATATAAGTAATAATGCGAATATCCACAGAGGAGCTTATACATTAAGCATTAAAGCTACAGAAGAATATGATAAGTCTAGGAAGAAAATTAAGGGATTTATAAATAGTCCCTATTCAGAAAGTATAATATTTACCAAAAATACTACAGAAGCTATAAATCTAGTGGCTTTCTCTTATGGAATGGAGAATATAAAAGATGGAGATGAAATAGTAGTATTAATTACAGAACATCATAGTAATATATTACCTTGGCAAATGGTAGCTAGAAAAAATAAGGCTAAACTGAAATTTGTCTATCTCGATGAGAATAGCATAATAAATATGAAAGATTTTAAAGATAAAGTGACAGATAAAACAAAGATTGTAGCAGTAGGTCATGTATCTAATGCTCTAGGAACAATTAATCCAATAAAATATATGGTAGATTATGCTCATCAAAAAGGTGCCGTAGTATTGATAGATGGAGCTCAAGCAATACCTCATATGAAAGTGGATATTCAAGAATTGGATCCAGATTTTTATGTGTTTTCAGGGCATAAGATGCTAGGACCGATGGGTATTGGAGTATTATATGGTAGAAGAGAAATATTAGAGAAAATGTCTCCCTTTTTATCAGGAGGAGATATGATAGAATATGTGGAAGAGCAATCATCCACATATGCAGAACTCCCTTATAAATTTGAAGCAGGGACTCAAAATGTAGAAGCAGCCGTAGGATTGAAAGCAGCCGTAGAATATATAGAGGATATAGGATTAGAAAATATAAAAAATCATGAAATGAAGCTTACTAAATATGCAATAGATAAGATGAAGGAGATACATTATATAACTATATATGGGTCACAGGATATAGATAAAAGAGGTGGTGTTATTTCATTTAATATTCAGGATGTTCATTCTCATGATGTGGCTACTATATTAGATAGTTATGGAGTAGCAGTAAGGGCTGGACATCACTGTGCACAACCTCTAATGAAATATCTAGGAATAAATTCTACTTGTAGAGCAAGTTTTTATTTATACAATACTATCGAAGAAGTGAATCAATTTATAGAGGGTTTAAAAAATGTAAGGAAGTGGTTAGGTTATGGATCTTAATTCAATATATACAGAATTGATAATGGAGCATAATCAAAGTGGTCATAATAGAAGACATTTGGAAAATCCTGATCATAAGGAAAGAGGACATAATCCAAGTTGTGGTGACGATTTGACTTTAGAATTAGAATTTGATGGGGATATTATAAAGGATGCAGCTTTTACAGGTCACGGATGTGCTATATCTCAAGCATCCACATCAATGATGATAGATTTAATCAAAGGAAAATCTAAAAGGGAAGCCTATGATTTAGTAAATATATTTATAGGCATGATAAAAAAGGAAATAACAGATGAAAAGGAATTGGAAAAATTAGAAGATGCTTTTATCTTACAAAATATTTCTAATATGCCTGCTAGAGTAAAATGTGCGGTGTTAGCATGGCATTCTTTGAGAGAGTCAATAAAAGAAGATGTTGAAACTGGTGAGTAATCACCAGTTTTTTATGATGTATTATGAATACCATCCGCTAAAAAGGTGGTTCTAAAAGGCTTTTAGCTATAAATATAAAAATTAATCTCCTTTGCTGTATCATCATTCATGGGTAGTAGCTTAATGATATTTGATAGTCATGCAAAGCCCTTACAGGGCTAGAGCAAACCACCCGTTTTACGGGTGGCTATGATTATTATTCATTATTTGTTCTTCACCCATTTTAATTAGATCTCTTACTATATAACCAGTATGATTTGAAGCAAGAGATCTTGGGTCATTTACTCCAAACTCATTAGCAATTTCCATCTTATATTTCTCGAATGCTTCTCGAGCTTCAGGAACTACTAGTTTATGTTTTGACAATTTTTTTCACTCCTTTTATAAGAGAATACTAGCTTTATAGTATTTAGAGTGTGTAATAGATAGAATAAATATGCTGCTATAAATAGGAATTGAATACTAGAAAATAGAATCTATTTCTAAGTATCATAAAATAATTGCTTGTTGCACATAGAACAAGTTTTTCTTAAATTCATATCCTACAAAATACTTAGAATTTATAACATTTTCGCTCACTTCTTCATTCCTAAAAAATGGTGGACAAGGGTTTAATAAAGAATTTTCTTTTATTAAATTCATTCTCTTTAATGTAATTTGGTATTTACTTATATATTTATCATTTAGTAAGTCTGATTGCGTAGGATCAGTTGATACTATATCTGTCTCTTTTAAAACCTTATTTAATGATATTTCACTATCAGGAGATATATGATTTAGTTTAAATTCCATCAATTTCGAGATACTTTCTCAAAAATTATAGATGTTTGCTTTTTATCCTACAAATGTATACGTTAGATCATCAAAGTTTTTTCTTATCCTGCTTATGGAGTAAACATCTGATAATATATCACAAGGATGATTTTCTGATGTCATTGCGTTTATTATAGGGATTGAAGAATATTTTGATAGCTCTTGTAGTTTATTATAATCTTTGTGTCTAATGATAACACCATCAACCCAGTTTTTCATATAGCCTATAACATCCTCTAATTTCTCTTTTTTATTGTTAAGTAAAGTTAATTTTTTTGATATAATAAATTAGGGCGTAGTCCTTGGGAATAAAGGATTCTAGTTCAACTGTAAACTTATACCAGTTAATAAATAGAAGTAATTTCTTTGGCAAGTAAATTAAAGAAAATATTTATAGACCATTGAGAAACATTTGTAGAGCTATATGAACATAAGATTAGAGAAACTGTAATTAAAGAAGTGGAAAAAATGATAGGATGTGGCTCGTTAGAAAATGGATATATTGAGTATGAATGTTCAAAGTGTGGTATATCTAAAAAAGTGGCTTTTAGATGTAAAAGTAGATTCTGTACATCTTGTGGTAAAGTATATGTAGATCAAAGAGCAGAAAGTTTATTATTTGATAATTTGGATTAAAAAATAAAAATCATATATTATTAGTTTTAGATTTCTATGATAGACTCAATGGTTTGAGTGATGGATTTCTTGAAAATAATAATTTTTCTAAAGAAGAAATTGAAATAGGGATTAAAAGAAATAGCACAAAGGTTTGGTATAATAATTTAAATATTGTAGGAGTGAATATTATGAGGAAAAAAATATTTGTATTATTTATTATGGGTTTTATGATATCTTTAATCTTATCAGGATGTATGCCAGGAGATGGAACATATACGTCATCAGATCCTGCTGGTTTTTTCTGGGGGATTTGGCATGGATGGATTGCACCTATATCTCTTATAGCAGGTATATTTAAAGAAAATATAAGAGTTTATGAAACAGTAAATACCGGTTGGTTTTATGATCTCGGATTTTATATAGCGATTGTTAGTGGTTTTGGAGGAATATCTTTTTTTAGAAATAAAGATTAAAAAATAATTTGAATTCAAATTATTAAGGACCAGTATCAAAACCAATAAATTAAGTTCAATAAAAATATGATGGACTGATATCTTTAATTAGATATCAGTTTTTTATATATACAAATTTTATAAAAATAATTCCGAGTGTTTTTATCGGAATTTGATATCTATCACAGTAATATATCTTATTTCCATTTATAATTAAATTAATAAATCAAAGAAAAGAAGAACATTTCTGGGAGGAATATATAATGGATAGAAAAATGGTAGCAGATAATTCATACTGGATAGGATATGTAGATGATAGGAAAGTACCATTTCACAGATTGATTTTAGAAAAAGGAACAACATATAACAGTTATTTTTTAGATACAGAGAAACCAACAATTATAGATACAGTGGATATTAGCTTTGGAAGAAGCTTTGTTGAAACATTAAAAGAATATATTGAGCTAGAAAGGATTCAATATATAGTAATAAATCATGTAGAGCCTGATCATTCAGGAGGATTGCCAGCATTAGCTAATAAGGCTAAAGATGCAGTAATAGTCACAACAGAATTAGGAGCTAAAGAACTTAAGGAAATGTATAAACTTTATAATAGAGAATTTTTAATTATAAAGGATGAAGATACATTAGATATAGGTGGAAAGACTCTTCAATTTTTTGAAACACCGTATCTTCATACAGAGGAAACAATGATTACCTATGCTGTGGAAGATAGAGCATTATATTCTTGTGATATTTTTAGTACTCATATTGCTACAGAAAAATTATTTAATGATTTAGTTAAGGAAGATATAATAGAGGATTTTAAAGGATATTATAGTTTAATTATGCATCCTCATAGACCCTATGTACAGGATATGATTGAAAAAATAAGAAATATAGATATAAAAACAATAGCACCATCCCATGGATATATATTGAGAGATAATCCTGTAAAATATATTGATATATATGATGAGATGAGTAAACCAAAGGAAGATAAAAAGGCTCTTATATTATATTCAACGATGACTGGAAGTACAAGAAAAGTAGCAAATCATATATCAGAAGAATTAAAAGAAAAAAATATAGAGACTATTGTGATGAATATTAAAGAAGATGTAGATTTAGGTGAAGTTAGAGAAAAAATTAAGGAATCCGATGCCATATTTTTTGGAAGTTCTACAAGATATGCAGATATGGTAGGAGGAATAGAAAAAGTACTAAAAATGCTTAAGTATATGAAATTAGAAGAAAAAATAGGAGTAGCTTTTGGTTCTTATGGATGGAGTGGAGAAGCTATAGAGATTATAAATGATTACCTGAGGAATACAGATATTAAATTAGTGGATAGTTCTTATGTAATCAAATTTACAGGTATAGATAATTTACAATTTCCATTAAGGGTAAAATTTGCTCCTAAGAAAGAAAAAATAGAAGAATTAAAAGAATCTGCAAGGATAGTTAAGGATATATTAGTAGGTTAAAGAAGGAGGATATATAATGAATAAAATTGATAAATTATCATCAGTATTAGAGAAATTAAATAAGAACGGAGTTACTCCAGATATAAGAGATGAGGCATTGGATTTAGTAAAAACTATTACTCCGCTAGAATTATCTCAAGCTGAACAACAACTCATTGAAAAGGGTATGAAACCAGAAGATTTAAGACATTTATGTGATATTCATATGGAAGTATTGAAGGATGAATTGGAAAAATTAAAAATGAAAATAAGTGAAGGTCATGTGCTTAATACATTAATTAATGAACATGATAGAATATTAGAATTTTTAATTGAACTTGATGATATTAATATGAGAATTCAAAATATGAATAGTTTTAATAAAGATAGAAAAGAATTTAAGAGATTAAGGGAACTATCTATAAGTATATTAGATGCAGAAAAGCATCATCAAAGAGAAGAAGATGTGCTTTTCATGGAGATGGAAGATAGAGAAGTAACAGGACCTCCTAGAATAATGAGAATGGAACATGAAGATTTGAGGCAGAAAAAAGCCCTATTAAAAAAATATGCTCATGATGTAGAAAATATGAACTTTGATGATTTTAAAGCAAATGTAGATGAAGTTTCTAAGTATATTGTATTTAATTTAAGGGACCATATATTCAAGGAGAACTATATTTTATATCCAACAGCCTTAGAGACAATAGAAGAAAATGATGTATGGAACGATATGAAAAATAGGTGTGATGATATAGGTTATTGTAGTTTTACACCGAACTATTAATAGAAAGGAGATTATTATGAATAAATTTGTAAAAAAAGATCAAAAAATTGGGGAAATAGCAGCTAAATTTCCAAAGTCTATAAATATATTTATGGAATATGAAATAGATTTTTGTTGTGGAGGAGACAGACCATTAGCAGAAGCTATTAAGGAAAAAGATCTAAATGAAGAAGAATTATTGAATAGATTAAACAATGAATATGAGGAATTTAAAAGCGAAATGAATAAAGGTATAGATTGGAATAAAGAAAGTAACACTAAAATGATAGATTATATAGTGAATAAACATCATGCATTTTTAAAGGAAGAATTGCCTGTGACAGAGAAATTAGTATCAAAAATATTAAAAGTTCATTATATAAGTCATGGAGATGTTTTAGTACAACTTCATAAGTTATTTAATCAATTAAAAACAGAATTAGAAGGACATTTAATAAAAGAGGAAGAAATATTATTCCCATTAATAAAAGAATATGAAAAAAATCCATCAGAAGAAATAAGAAAAAGAGCATTAAAAGTTTTAGACGAAACAGAATCTGAACATGATGAAGCAGGAGATATAATAAAAGAAATTAGAAGATTAACAGATGGATTTAAAGTACCAGATGATGGATGTTCCACATATGAATTAACTTATGAAAAAATAGAAGCGATCGAAAGGGATTTATTCCAACATATTCATTTAGAGAATAATATATTATTTCCTAGACTTAAATAATTAAACTTAGACTCCTTATAGAAAAGTATTCTATAAGGGGTTTTTTATGTAATATGAATATTATATTTCAAAATAAAGACAAACTTATATAAAAATGCTTATGATATGGTATAATACTTTTAGAGATTATATTAAGGAGTTGTTTGTATGAACAAGAAAATAATGTCTATTATATTAATATTAACTTTTTTAATTCCTAGTGTAGCATTTGGAGATGCTGAGGTTGGAGAAGAAGTAGTTAGTTTAGGACATGACTTAACTGCGGCACAAAGGGAGGAAATGTTAGATTATTTTGGAGTAGAAGATGATGTAAAGACTATAGAGGTTACTATTGATGAAGAAAGAAAGTATTTTGGAGAATACATAGATGCAAATATAATAGGTAATAATTCAATATCTTCAGTATATGTGAAAAAACTTCAAGGGGGAGAAGGTATAGAAGTAAATAGTAATAATATCACATGGGTAACTAATGAGATGTATCAAAATGCTTTAGTGACAGTAGGTATAAAGGATGCAAAAGTATTGGTAAATAGTCCGGTAAAGGCAAGTGGTACAGCAGCTCTTACTGGAATAATAAAAGCATTTGAAGATATGTCAGGAGAAGAAATATCTGAGAATGCAAAAGAAATTGCCAGTGAAGAATTAGCAAAGACATCAAAACTTGGAAATGAGATAGGCAAAGAAGAAGCATCAGATCTAATAAATGAAATCAAAATATATGTTATAAATAATGATATTACTAATATTAATGAAATAAAGGAAGTTGTGGAAGATAAAGCTGATGAATTAAATATAAGTCTTTCTCAAGATCAAATAGATGAAATAGCTAAACTTATGGAGAATATATCAGGATTGGATTTAAATTTAGATGATATAAAAACTCAAATAAAAGGATTAGGAGATAAAATTAATAAAGCAATCAATGATAATCCAGAAGCTAAATCTTTTTTAGCAAAAATAGTAGATGCAATAAAGGATTTTTTCAGTAGTATCTTTGGATAGAATATATATAAAAGGACATTTTTACTTTAAGTAAAAATGTCTTTTATGTTTTTATTACCAATTTATATTAATTTGATTATACATAGGTTTAATTATTTCACAACCTAATCTTTTACCTGTATTTCCAGATAGGCTTAATTATTCCGCAAGCTAATCTTTTACCTGCGTTTCCAGTAGGTTGTGATCTATAATCGTCTGGGTTCTGGTGTATTATAATTGCTCTTCCTAAGACTTCTTTAATTGTAAACTTATCAATAAAAAAACACATTTGAGCACATCCATTACTAGCGACTAATACAGGGAAATCTCCAGGATGATTACCGTGGGGAACATTTCTAGGATTATAATGTTCACCAGCTTCTTGGAATGGTTCTTTTGGATCTCCTATAGCACAGGATTTTCCTTCATGGATATGAAATCCAAAGGGACCTATAGGTTCATCATTATTATTAGCAGGTTTATATTCTGGTAATCCCTGAACATTAGCACAAACTACTACTCCCCCATATACTTTTTGGAAACTTACATATCCTTTTATCTGTGGTCGAAGGGGACCACCATGAATTTCAGCTATTGCAAAATCATAATACATATATTATCACCTCATAAAATGCTTTTACAATATATTATGATATGACAGAAAGAATGAGACTATTTTGAGTGTTAATATTATCATTTTAAATAATATTAATTCTAAAAGCTTATATATAGGATTAGTCGTTATTATTGGTTATAAAATATATGAATTGGATATGTTGTCATATATTTGAGACTATTTAAATAAGATTTAAATAATAGGGGAGGTATTTAAAATGAAACGAGTTAAGGGAAAATTTGAAGTATACGGTATAAACAAGTTACTAAATTATTTAGATTCAGATTATGAAAAAAATGTTCCAAGAGTTATTGAATGGTTAGAAAAATTTGATAAGGACGGACAATATAAGAATGTTTATAAATCCGTTAGAAAAATTATGACAGACTCAGAAAACAATTGGAATATATTGCTTAAAAGTATTTATAATGAAATTGATGTAGAGTCACGCCATGTATTGATGAATAATTTTATTATAAATGCTTCAATTGCTGGGACTAAAGTACGTAAAAGTATTGCTGAAAAAGAGAGGTGTAATGTACCTTGGGCTATATTAATGGATCCAACATCAGCTTGTAATTTAAAATGTACTGGATGTTGGGCAGCAGAATATGGAGATAAGCTTTCTTTAGATTTTGATATCTTAGATAGGATTATAACAGAAGGAAAGGAAATAGGAATATATATGTATATATATTCAGGAGGAGAACCACTTGTTCGTAAAGAGGATGTTATAAAATTATGTGAAAAACATTCTGATTGTGCATTTTTAGCTTTTACTAATGGGATATTTATAGATGAAAAATTTGGGGATGAAATGAAACGAGTATATAATTTTATACCTGCTATTAGTATTGAAGGATTTGAAGATGCGACGGACGAGCGTCGTGGTAAGGGAACATATAAAAAAGTAATAGATGCAATGGATATATTAAAGAAACGTGAATTGCCATTTGGTATTTCCACATGTTATACTTCTCAAAATGTAGATGAGGTAGGAAGTGATGAGTATATAGATGAAATGATTAGTAAAGGAGCTAAATTTTGCTGGTATTTTACATATATGCCAATAGGAAATGGAGCGCCAACAGATCTTATGGCTAATGACAAACAAAGAGAATATATGTATCATCAAGTGAGAAGATTTAGGAATGAAAAGCCGATATTTATTTTGGATTTTTGGAATGATGGAGAGTATGTAAATGGATGTATAGCTGGTGGGCGACGATATTTACATATAAATGCTAATGGAGATGTAGAACCTTGTGCTTTTATACATTATTCTAATTTAAATATTAAAAATAATTCTCTTTTAGAAACATTAAAATCCCCAATTTTTAAAGAATATGGAAAAAGACAGCCATTTAATGAAAATCAACTTAGACCATGTCCTTTACTAGATAATCAAGAAGAATTGGCTAAGATAGTTAAATCGTCTGAAGCCCATTCTACAGATTTAGAAAGTCCAGAAGATGTAGATGAATTAGTAAGTAAATGTAAGGCGGTTGCTGATAAATGGGAAAAAACTTCCGAAAAACTATGGAATAATTCTCCAGCAGGACAAAAAGCTATTGCTTATAATCAAAGTGCAGTAAATAATGATGAAATTTAAATAATAAATCATTTAGAAGACGGAAAAAGATATCTATTCTAGATATCTTTTTCCAGCAAATTTTATTCCGATTGCACCTAATGGAGCTGTAATTATTATGGCTAGTACGGCTATTGCTAAGATTAATTCACCATTTTCTACTCCCATACTTAGAGGGACTGCTCCTATTGCTGCTTGCACTGTAGCTTTAGGAGTATAGGCTATTGTACAAAATAATCTTTCTTTATAATTAAAATTAGTGCCAATAAGGGAAATGAGTACACCAATAGATCTACCTATAAGACCAATGGCTATTACTAATATACCTAGTAATCCTGAATCCATAGCTACAAAAATATTTACTTCTGCTCCTACCAGGACAAATAAGATTATTTCGGCTAGAACCCATACTTTATTTAATTTGGAAGATAATCTATTTGCTACAACAGGATATTTTTCAAGTAAAATAAATCCTATTGTCATTATTCCTAAAAGGGTAGCAATAGGAATAAAATCCTTAATTGGATTTTCTAAACTATTAAATATAATAGCAATTCCTAAAAGTATTAAAGTCTTTTTTGTATCCCTTATGTGATGTTTTTTAAATATATTAGTTAAAATTAATCCAATAATAATACCTATGATTATACCTAAAATTATTGATATGGGAATATTAATTAATTGTCTAAATATACTTACATTTCCTGTTGTATACATACTTAAGAAAGTTGTATATATTGTTATAGCAAATACATCATCAATGGAAGCACTGGCAAGAATCAATGTAGGTATACCTTTTTTTGACCCTTTATTTTTATCTATTAATGAAAGCATTGAGGGTACTACAACAGCAGGTGATACTGCTGCAATTATAAATCCTAATATGCCAGCTTCAGTAAAAGAAATATTAAATACTTTTATTGTTATAAATACTAGAGTAAATCCTTCTAATAATCCAGGGATAAAGCTCATTTTTATTGCAGGTATCCCTACTTTATTTAGAGTCTCTTTTCTGATGCCAAGACCAGCTCTAAGTAATATTACTATTAAAGCTATTTTTCTTAAATCTTCAGAAATTAATAATATATTTTTATCCAGAAGATTTAAGGCATAAGGGCCTATTAAAATTCCTACTATTAGCATACCTAATAATCCAGGAAGTTTTAATTTTTCAAATAATTTATTAGCTAAAAGACCAAATATGATAATAAGTGCAAAACTTAATGCCATGTAGATTCCTCCTTAAAATAAAAAGACTCCTACCCAAAGCTATACTTTAGGTAGGAGCCATTAATTACAATATTATGTAATACTTAGAGGCGAGCTCCATCGCCTATATGTTTAACAAATTATGATAATATTATACTTTAAATAAGGGTAGAAGTAAAGGGAAATTTGATATAGAGGTGTAATTATTAATGATTATATGATAAATTTTAGAGAAATTATAAAAATAAAAAAGACATTTTTCTCAAGAAAAATGTCTTTTTTCTCTACTATATATAGAATAATACTAAATACACACTAGATAAAATTACAGATAAAATCATTATAGGAAAACCTATTTTAAGAAAATTTATAAAAGATAATTTATTATCAGTTTTTTGTAAAAATCCTGCGACGATTACATTAGCAGACGCACCAACTAAACTACCATTTCCACCTAAACAAGCTCCCAATGCCAAGGCCCACCATAGGGGTCCGATGCTTATGGCTGACATTGCACCAATGCTTTTTATAAGGGGAATCATTGTAGCAACAAAAGGAATATTATCAATAAAAGCCGATGCCAAAGCTGAAACCCATAATATCATAAGAGTTGTAAGCATCAAATCACCTTTAGTAAGATCTAATACTCCTGATGCCAAATGTTCAATAATTCCAACTTTTTCTAATCCTCCCACTAGAACAAATAATCCTGCAAAGAAGAATATAGTGGACCATTCTACTTCTAGAAGAATATCTTCTGGATCCTTTTTACTTATAATTAATAAGAGTGATGCACCTATTAATGCTACCGTTGCTGATTCCAAGTGAATATATTGATGTAGTATAAATCCTATCATTGTTAGACCTAATACAAACAAGCTTTTCTTTAATAGGGAATAGTCCTTAATAGATTTACTCTCATCAAAAGTCATTAATTTATCCTTAAGATTCTGATCAACAGTAATTGATTTACCATATAAAAATTTAAAAATTATTAGTGTTGTTCCTAGTATAATTATTACAATAGGTCCAAGGTTTAAAGCAAAATCCATAAATCCTAAGTTTGTAGCACTACCGATCATTATATTTGGAGGATCCCCAATTAAAGTGGCAGTTCCACCAATATTTGATGCAAGGATTTCAGGAATTAAAAAAGGAAGGGGATTAGTTTTTAATGTTTCTGTGATTACTAAAGTAACAGGAACAATTAATAATACAGTAGTAACATTATCTAATAAAGCAGAAGATATTGCTGTGATAAGAAAAAGGGTTAAGATTATTTTAAAAGGATCACCCTTAGTTTTTTTAGCTGCTTTAATAGCTACATATTGAAAAATTCCTGTTTTTTTAATAATAGAAACCATAATCATCATTCCTATTAATAAACCAATAGTATTAAAGTCTATAGCATCAAATGCATATTCTTGACTAATAACTTTAAGACCAATTAGTAGAGATGCTCCAAAAAGAGCGATAGCAGTTCTATTTATTTTTTCAGATATAATAAATATATAAGTTATTATAAATATAGACACTGCAATATAAACTCCATAATCTAACGTCATTTAAAACATCTCCTTATTTCATATTTAATTGTATTAGATCGTATGTTCTAATAATACAGAAAAAAATGAATATGTCCAAGTATTTTTATAATATATAAAGAAAATTTAATAGTATATAAAATAACAATACTATATTGTATCAGGATCTTTCTTTTCATATATTTTCTTGCAAGAAGTTTTAGTATTTTTTATTATCTGTTGGATAGAATCTAATTTATCTTTTATATTATCTATTGTTTCATGGGGTACATTATAATATAAATATAAATCTTCGAAATTTCTAATAGTTTCGCTTAGACATTTATTTATTTTTACGAAGTCATTAAACACATTAGAATTTTTAGCATTTTTGAATTGTTCAATATCTATTTTTATAGTATCTATCAATTCATCTTCACTATTAAATGTTCCAGCTGGTTCTGGATAGGGTTCTATTCGTTGAAGAAAGTATTTATCTTTTTTATTTATATTATATACATAAGATATCTCTGTTCCCTCAATATCAAAAGTTATATAACATAGTAAAGAGTTTATTACATGTACATCTGCACCTAATTGAGAGAAGACAGTGTCATGTTTTGTAGCTTCTGCCATCATAAATCTTCGCATAAAATCACCTCCACTATTTTTGTATATTATTAATTATACCATAAAGATAAAGTGATTAATCAGTGTATAGAGCATATTTTAAAAACGGATTAAATTTCTTGTAATACATGTAAAATAAGTTATAATATATATTACACTGTATTCATATTAATATAGGAGGAAATAAATTGAGAATATTAAATTTATTAGTTGAGTTTTTTGATAATAATTTCATAGCATCTTTTATAGAATTAGGAATATCTATTGTGATATTTGTTCTGTTTTTAATATTAAGTCCTATAATAACAAATATCTTATTTAAAATAGTTCGTTCATTTACAAAAAAATCAAAAATTGGTTTGGATGATGATATGGTTGAATCTTTTAAAAAGCCTTTAAAAATATTTATTATTTTTGTAGGATTATATATAGCCCTTATATATCTACCCTTTTCTGAAGGTACTGAGAACAGTATAACTAAATTGTTTAGAGTATCTATAATAATATTAATAACTTGGGGATTATATAATGCTGCTGGGACATATGGAATAATACATGAAAAAATTGGTTCGAAATTGAACATTAAGAGTCAAAGAATATTAAAGCCATTATTAATAAGAGTAATTAGGATAATTATAATAGCTATTGCAGTAGCTATTATTGTAGAGGAATTTGGTTATAGTATAAGTGCTTTTATAGCTGGTTTAGGCATAGGAGGTATTGCTATAGCAATGGCAGCTCAAGATACATTATCAAATGCATTTGGAGGAATGGCAATAATTATGGATAGACCCTTTGACATTGGCGATTGGATTGTAGGAGCAGGAATAGAAGGGATTGTAGAAGATATTAACTTTAGAAGTACAAAGGTTAGAACGTTTGAGAAAGCATTAGTATCAATTCCTAATTCAAAGATATCAAAAGAAGCTATTACGAATTTTTCTCAACGAGGTATTAGAAGAGTCAAATTTTATTTAGGGTTAGAATATTCTACTACTTCAGAAAAAATAGAAAAAGTTGTAGAAAAAATAAATAGTATGTTGAAAAAGCATAGTAAAGTTGATGATGAACTTATTATAACTAAATTTGAAGTATTTAATGATAGTAGTCTTGATATACTTATTCAATATTATGCAAAAACTTCTGATTATGAAGAATTCTTATCAATACAAGAAAATATTAATTTTAAAATTATAAATATATTAGAAGAAGAAAATGTAGGAATAGCATTTCCAAGTACTAGTATTTATTTTGCAAATAAATTAGAATCTAATAATTAATCTTCATAATTTATTCATAATTATATTTTATACTTATAATTACAAAATAAAGCATTTAGGAGGAATGATTATGAAGAAATTAATAGGAGCTTTACTTTTATCATTATTAGTTTTTTCAGTAGGGGCAATAGCTTTTGCTGATGGGAGTGAAAAAACACCTAATTGGTTTAATGAAATGATTGAGTGGAAAAAAGATAGAGTTGAGAATGCTGTTACAGAAGGTATTTTAACTCAAGAAGAAGCAGACGAATATATTGAACATTTTCATGAAATGGAAGCATATCATGAGGAAAATGGATTCCCTGAAGAAGGATATGGCTTTGGAATGGGTTTAGGAAAAGAAAATGGTAGACGAGGACAAAGAGGATTTAGTAGAGGTTGTGGATATTAGAATTAGTCTTATGTCTAAATAAAAATAAATCCCACGGAAATTTCCGTGGGATTTGTCATATTTATTTATCATTCATTAATTTAAATTCATTATTAGTGATATCAATATTATTCTTTAATCCAGATGATATATATATTTCTTTATTATTAGTTATAAATAATGCATCTACACCATCAATCTTCTCTACAAGATTCATGCCGGTTTCTAATCCTAGAGCAAATATACCTGTAGAAAGTCCATCTGCATCAAAAGATTTATCAGCAATTATTGTTACTCCCTGAATGTTATTTTCAATAGGATATCCAGTGAATGGATCTAGAATATGATGATAAAGTGTTCCGTTCTTTTCAAAATTTCTTTCATAGACTCCCGATGAAACTACTGTCTGATTTTCAACCTTGGCTACAGCAATATGTTGACCTCTAGGTTCATAGGGATTTTGTATACCTATTTTCCAAGGAGATCCATCAGGTTTGCTTCCTATAGCTAATACATTTCCTCCTAAATTTATAATAGCATGATTAATGTTATTTTTATCTAAGATTTTAGCTAATTCGTCGGCTGCATAACCTTTAGCAATACCTCCTAAGTCCAAAATCATATTGTTTTTACTTAGTTTTACACTTTTATTATTCTTATCTAATAAAATATTTTCATAGTTAATAAGAGGTAAGTTATTTTCAATCTCTTTCTCTGATGGAATTCTAGCATTTTCAGTACCTATTTGCCAAAGATTAACTATAGGGCCAATTGTTATATCAAAATGACCATCGGTTATATCAGAATAGTATCTTCCTTTTTCTATTACATCATAAGTATCTGAAGAAACTTCCACGAAGTCTTTACCAGCATTCTTATTGATTTCATTTACTTCACTGTCTTTTATATTTAAACTCATTTTATTTTCAATATCTTCAATTCTATCAAAAAGTTCTTCAAATATTCCTTCTGGAACATCATCATATATAGAAATATCTATTATAGTACCTAAATAAAAAGCATTATCAGATACAGGTTCTTGAGAATTAGAAGAATTTTTCTTATCAGAGCATCCTACAAATATTAGAATAAATGGTATAATTAGTAGAAAAATATATTTTTTACGGTCTATCATAATTTAGTCCTCCAATCTATATTAATACTAGGGATAATTATAACATATTATTTGACAAAATAATTTTATAAATTTTTTATATTTATAAGATAAAAGAAATGATATATCACAAGAATTATGTTATAATATCTAGTGTAATGTTATATATGTATTTTAGTCACATTATTAACAATCATTAGTTAATATATAATTATCAATACTTAAGCTTATTTTCAAAATGGCATAATTATATTTGTATTAGTTATATGTCTGACAAAACAAACATATGATTTGTTAACGAAATAAAAAGAGGGGGCACACGATGAGTAAAAAAAGAATAGTAATTTTAGGTGCTGGATATGGCGGTGTTAATTCAGCTAAATTACTTCATAAGAAATTTAAGAAGAATCATGAAGTAGAAATTACTTTAATTGACAAGAATCCATATCATACTTTACTTACAGACTTACACGAAGTAGCCGGTAGAAGAATTGCTGAACATGGAGTGAAAGTTAATTTACAAAAAATATTTGACAAGAAGAAAATCAATGTTGTAACTGATAAAATTGATAAGATTGATTTTGATAATCAGAAACTTGTATCTGATAAGAGTGAGTATGAGTATGATTATCTTATATTAGGTTCCGGTAGTGAGCCAGCATTTTTTAGTGTAGATGGCGCTGAAGAACATAGTTTCACAATATGGTCTTATGATGATGCAGTAAAAATTAAGGAACATTTTCACAGTATGTTCGAACAAGCTAGTACAATAAATGATGCTGAAAAAAGAAAGGAAATGCTTACTTTTGTAGTAGCAGGAGCTGGTTTTACTGGTGTTGAAACTATTGGTGAACTTGCTGAATGGAAAAAAAGACTCTGCAAAGATTATAATATAGACGAAAGAGAAGTTACATTAAAGATTGTAGAAGGATTACCAAAGATACTTCCTATATTGAATGATAAACTTATAGCAAAAGCAGAGAATAGACTAAGAAAATTAGATGTTGAAATCTATACTAATTCATTTATAACAAAAGTAACTCCTAATTCTGTAGATATTAAAGATGGAGAAACAATAAAAACTAATACATTAATATGGACAGCAGGAGTACAAGGAAGTAGTTTTGCAGCAAATCTTGGACTTACATTAGGTAAAAGAGGTCGTATACAAACTAATGAATATATGCAGTCAGTAGATCATGATAATGTATATGTTATTGGAGATAATTCATATTTTGAAGAAGAAAATGAAGGACCTATACCGCAGATAGTTGAGACTGCACTTCAAACTTCAGAAACTGCAGTAGATAATATTGAAGCTGATATTAATAATAAAGCAAAAGAAACTTTTAAATCTAATTATCACGGATTTATGGTATCTATTGGGGGACGATATGCTGTTGCTCATTTAGGTAATATATCTATGTCAGGATTCTTTGCTATGATGATGAAACATATAGTAAATATACATTATTTACTCGGTGTAGGTGGATTTAATGTAGTTTGGTCATATATTATACATGAATTCTTTACAATTAGAGATAATCGTTCAATATTGGGAGGACATTTTTCTTTTAGAAGTCCTAATTTTTGGTTAGTACCTTTAAGAATATTTGTTGGATACAAATGGTTAGAAGAAGGTCTTGCTAAATTACCTGATATATTGTCAGATCCTTCAAATATATTTTTAATACCAGCCCCTCCAACATCTGGAACATCGGGAGCATCTGAGTGGGAAGCTGCAGAGGAAGCTGTTGAGACAGTAACGGCATTACCAGTACCAGAATTTATTCAAAATATGATGGATTGGTTTATGGATGTATTCTTTTACACAGCTGATGGCGAATATACTGTATTAGCTACTATATTCCAAACAGGAATGGTTATAGCTGAAGTAGTTATTGGTGCATTATTAATAGCAGGTTTATTTACAGCTATTGCATCAATTGTATCTGTAGTAATGGGTATAATGATATGGTCTTCTGGAATGGCACCTTTAGAAATGTTATGGTTCTTAGCAGCAGGAATAGCATTAATAGGTGGGGCAGGAAGAGCTTTTGGATTAGATTATTATGTATTACCAGCTTTAAAGAAATGGTGGAATAAGACCTCTTTTGCTAGAAAAACTTATCTATATGTAGATTAGTTATATATGTCCTTTCGGAGTAGAACTTCGAAAGGATTTTATTTTAGTAGAAAAATTTGATGAAAGATTTAAAACTTGATAAACTATATAGGAAAACTATGTTTAGAGAGAGGAATTTATATGAAAAAGTTAGATTTAATAATAATTATTATAGTACTTTCTATTGCTTTGGCAGGATATTTATATATAGAATATGAAAGGGACACTGATTTTAATAATAAAAGAGCAGAAATCTATGTAAATGGTGAATTATATGATAGTTATCAATTGACTAATGATATAGATGAAGAAATTATTATAGAGACAGAATTAGGAAGAAATATTATAAAATTATATAATAATGGAGCAGATATTATCGATTCAGATTGTCCTGATAAAATTTGTGTTGAGGATGGATTTATTAGTAATCCTGGAGAAATGTTAGTATGTCTTCCCAATAAAGTTGTAGTAGAAATTAAAGGGGAAAAAGAAGATGAAATAGATGATACAACGTACTAAGGAGGAGAACTATGTCACGAACAAAAAAAATTGTAATCATAGCATTATTGGTAGCTCAAGCATTAGTTCTTTATTTAGTAGAGAGGATGATACCCTTTAATTTTGGTATTCCCGGTGCTAAATTAGGACTTGCTAATATTATTACATTAGTTTCTTTATTTATATTTGGATTCAAAGAAACTTTTATGGTAGTAGTATTAAGAGTACTTATGTCCAATTTAATGGGAGGAAGCATATCTAGCTTATTATTTAGCTTATCAGGTGGATTATTAAGCTTTTTTATTATGTATTTGCTAAAAAGAATAGGGAAAGATAAAATAAGCATCATAGGAATAAGTATCGTTGGGGCAGTATTTCATAATATAGGACAAATATTGATGGCTGCTTTTGTCATTCATAATTTAAAAATAGTAGTATATTTACCGGTATTGCTTATTTCAGGCGTGGCTACAGGTTTTTTTGTAGGTATAACTGTAAGCTATATATTGAAAATTTTAAAAAATACTGGCTTATTTAAAATAAATTATTAATATAAAAGGATACATCAAGGGTGATAAAATGAATAAATTTTGGGACAATTATCCTCTTATTCAAAAGGAATTAGAGGATGTACAAAGAATAATGAAAAAAAATGTTAAAAGTAATGAAAAATATTTAGAAAAACCTTTATTAGATTTGATAAATTCTGATGGGAAAATGTTAAGACCTGCTTTTTTACTAATAGCATCTAAGTTTGGAGAATATGATAAAAATAAGAGTGAAAATTTAGCTGCAGTTATAGAAATGCTTCATATGGCTACATTAATTCATGATGATATAATAGATGAATCTAAATTAAGAAGGGGACAAACTACAATTCAATTTAAATATGGTAAGGATTATGCAGTATATATGGGAGATTATTTATTTTCTAAGTGTTTTTTAATGCTTTCTGATGATTATTCAATGGAAAATATGAAAAAAATATCTAAAGTCATAGCTCAAATATGCATGGGAGAAATAAGACAATATTATTTTAGGTTCAGACAAGATGTTTCTGTGAAAAGATATTTGAAAATAATAGCAGGAAAGACTGCGGCACTTTTTGTTATGAGTTTTTATATAGGAGCTAGTGAAGCAAAATGTGATGAAAGAATTATCAAAACTTTAGGAAGAATTGGATATAATATTGGTATGGCTTTCCAGATAATAGATGATATATTAGATTACACAGCGGAAGAAGAAACTTTAGGTAAAAGTATTAAAAATGATTTAAAGCAAGGATTTTTTACATTACCAATAATATATACATTGTTGGAAAAGGATAAAAACTTGGAAGAATTAATGGCAGAGAAAGAAATTTCAGATGATGATGTTATAGAAATTATAAATATAATTAAATTTTCTAATGGGTTAAAAAGGGCTAAAAAATTAGCTTTAAGATATACAGAAAGAGCTTTTACATTAATAAATGAATTACCGGATTGTGAAAGTAAAAAAATTATATATGAAATAACTGAGAGATTATTAAAGAGAAAATATTAATTATTAAAGCTGAAGGTATAATCTTATATCTTCAGCTTTATTTTAGAATGTTATATTATTCTTCAAGTAATGTATCAGCATTTAATCCATAACATTCGATTACTGGAACTACAAACATAAATCCTACTCCGAGTTCCTCAAAATTATTTAATTCTCTTTTTATTTTAGATGTAGCTTCTTTTAATTTGTCTTCTGTTCTTATTACACTAATTATTGTTTTATTGAAAGCATCTTGTTCATTAATTATTTTTCTAATAGATGAAAAAAAGGGTACTTTCAATTGATTTTCTAAAAGAAATTTTCCCATACCTACACTATCAAAAGTCGTAGCTCCAACTTTTGTGGTATAAAAAATTTCCATTATATTATCTAACTTTGTAATGTCATTTAATACTAAAAATAAGGCATACATAATATTACCTCCTAGTACAATATATTTGTAACATAAAAGTTACATAGTATTACTTTCTATAAGTTAA
>NZ_WSFU01000087.1 GCF_016820635.1 Anaeromonas gelatinilytica
CTCGAACCCCCACGTCAATGACACTAGATCCTAAGTCTAGCGCGTCTGCCAAATTCCGCCACTTCCGCTAAATCAAAAAATTATATACACCTTTATCTAAGCACTATACGATTATAGCAAAGAACTATAAAGCTGTCAACATTTTTTGATTTATTTGTTATTTATTTTATACTAATCTTAATTTATTATTCATTTAAAGTGTTTTTTATAAAAAGTCGGATAAAAAGCGTATCCTCCTTCACTAGGGAAACCTAGTTTCCCTTTGACGGTGCGTAATACATGCACCTGAGCACCCTTCTAATACGGCAGAGGATTTCATCCCCTACAACCCCTTTTTTTATTGTCTTCCAATATTTTCCGCGACTATTAATCCTTGTATTCATAAATAGTCTAAAACTTTTATTAAATAAACTTTACCAGACAATAAAGAATATATTATATTTCTATTATTTCAGACTTTATATCATCATCAATAGATATAATTCCATAACTCTTTTTGCTACCACTTCTAGGACTTGATATACTTCCAGGATTAAATATTAAAATACCATCTTCAATAATATTAACTGGTTGATGAATATGACCAAAAATTATAATATCAACTTTTAATTCTCTTCCTCTATAATATAATTTATTTAATCCCCACTTTACTCTATAATCATGCCCATGAGTTATTAATATTTTTTTCCCTTTGATCTCTATTATTTCTTCTTCTGAAACATTATCTTCATTTATATCACAATTTCCTTTTACATTTATCATATATATATTAGTTTCCTTTTGAATTTTCTCTGCATCCTGCGTATAATCTCCTAAATGTATAAATAAATCTATATCTTCTATACTATTTAACACTTCAATACTTTTATCTATATTTCCATGAGTATCACTTATAATTCCTATTTTCATATTATTCATCCTTTAATATTTCTTCTAAACTATTTCTCAATTTTCTTAAGGCTTTAACTCTATGACTAATTTCATTTTTAATTTCTTCACCTAATTGAGAAAAAGTTCTATCGTATCCATCTACAATAAATAATGGGTCATATCCAAATCCCTTATCTCCTTTTGGTTCTAATGCTATTTTTCCTTTACATATACCTGTTAAAGTCTTTATCTTTTTATTCTCTAATACTATAGCTATAACTGTCCTAAACTCAGCTTGTCTATCTTCTAGTTTTATTCCTTTTAAATTTTTTAAAAGTTTTTTATTATTATCCAAATATGTAACATTCTCTCCTGCATACCTTGCAGAATAAATGCCCGGTTCACCACCTAACTTTTCAACAAAAAGCCCTGTATCATCAGCTAATACTACTCCCTCTATCTTTTGAGATATCTCTATAGCCTTTTTTATAGCATTCTCTTCTAAAGTATCCCCATCCTCTATTACCTCAAAATCCTCTAACCCTACTTCATTTTTTGAAACTACTTCTACTGGTAATCCTTTCAATATTTTTTTTATTTCCTCTATTTTATGCTCATTACCACTGGCAACTATAATTCTTCTTAATTTCATATTATTCTCCTTTTGTAATTATATTAGATACTTCACCTAATACATCTCTTTGAATTTTTATTAATTCTTTATTACCCTTTTCTGCTAAAATTAATAATTCATTTAAATGTTCTCTAGAAAATGGAGATTCCTCTCCTGTTCCTTGTATTTCTACAAATTCACCTTTGTCAGTCATTATAACATTCATATCCACTTTAGCATTAGAATCTTCAATATAGCATAAATCTAAAACTGCCTCATCATTTACAATTCCTACACTTATAGCAGATACAAAATGTTTAATTGGTATTGTAGAAATTATTTCTTCATCTTTAAGTTTCTTTAGTGCATCAACTAAAGCTACAAATGATCCAGTTATAGAAGCTGTTCTAGTTCCGCCATCTGCCTGAATTACATCACAATCTATCCAAATTGTTTTTTCACCTAATTTATCCAAATCTATTACTGATCTTAAAGCTCTCCCAATAAGTCTTTTTATTTCTTGAGTCCTACCATCTAATTTTCCCTTACTAGCTTCCCTTCTCTTTCTATCTTGAGTAGAACCAGGAAGCATTGAATATTCAGCAGTAATCCATCCTGTTTCTGTTCCTCTTAAAAAAGGTGGCACCCTATCTTCTATCATTGCCGTACATATTACCTTAGTATCTCCCATTTCTATAAGTACTGAGCCTTGAGGATGTTTAAGGTAATTTCTTATTATTTTAACATTTCTTAATTCATCATTTTTTCTTCCTTCTAATCTATTCAAATTCTTCACTCCTTATTTTTCTTCCTAATGTATATAATTATGATACCAAAGTTTCAATTTTATTACCAATAAAACAAACAAAAATAAAGTACATCTAAAAATTAGATATTCAAATCTAATTTTTAAAGATGTACTTTAATAGATCTTAATATTCATTTGCAAATGTGGGTATACTCTCAACTGGCGATATATCCATTTTAGCTTCTTTTAATGTTTCACCATTTATAAGTATCTCTAACTTTTCAATTTCATTAAATTGTTCTAAAGTCAAAGCTATATTTTTAGTCATTGAATCAAATGTTGACTGACTAGATATCTTCTCTTTACTACTCTCTGATAAATCTATAGTGACTATACCATCATTCAATTCTACTCCTTGTAATTCTACTCCTGCTGGAATATCTGTATATAATCCGCTAGATTCTGGAGCCCCATTAAATAATTCCTCTAAAGCTATTTTCATATCAGGACTTTGGCTAGCTACAGTTTCTGTAACTGGAACATAATACTCATATTCTCCATCAGTTGTACCCTTATAATATACTACAATCTTTGAATCCCCTTCATTACTATCTACAAGATTTATATCTCTTCTTTCTATGGGATCATTGATATCTGTTCCATATGTCATTGTTTCTTTTACTTCTCCATCTATCATAAATTGTACTTTAGATATTGTTGGAAATTCTGTCAAAGTATACACCAACCCATTTACTAAGACTACTTCCTCTACCTTATCCTCAGTATTTAGTATTTCCTTGGAAAAGTTCACTTTGCAAAGTCCGCTCTCTTCGTCAATTGACATGCCTAAAACCTCACTCCCTTCAGGTAGCAATGGTTCTAAACCTATTGAAGACATCTCTTTTTCATTGTCAGAACTTTTCACCATATAATTTAAAGTTTTTTGAGCAATTCCAGTTTCCCAAGATATACTTCTTTTTATTGGTACTAATAAATTTTCTTTGCTTTTATAATAAACTATAGTATCTCTACCATCTTCATCATCTTCTAATGTTATTTCTGTTGTTTCAGTATCTGATTCATTTGTATCTACACCTTCTTCTGATCCTGTTACCATTTCTTTCATTGCTTCTAATTTCCCGCATCCAGTTATCATTATTATTAAACTAATAAATACAAAAAGTAAAATGATTTTTTTTGATATCATCAGTTCCCCGTTGCCAAAAACTTATAGAACTCTATAAAACTTGTTTAATTCCCTATTTATAAGCTACTTTGGTCTGATATAGTAGTCTATGACTATATCACTTTCGCAATATATGGGATTCACAATAGCTATAAACACTCTACCACAAATTAAGTGCTTTATGTATTACGAATTTAAAATAAACTTATATAGAGTTTACTAAAGATTTTGCAACAGTTCCTCCCCTCCTTAGCTTGCTATATATTAATTATATTAAGCTAAGTAAGATACTATGAATAAATAAAGAAAAAATCATAAAAAGTTATTTCTTTGCATTATACTACTCTATATAGTTCATCACTTTCTGGAGGTAATACTTTTTCATTATCAGCGTAAATTCCTTCATCAATCACTTCTCCTATTATTTCACATTCTATATTTTCTTTGTTCAATTTATCTAATAATAAATCAGCCTTTTCATCATTAGTTATTATTACTAAACTCCCACTAGCTATTAATCTATATGGATTTATGTCTAAATAATCACATATTGTCTTTGTAGATTTTTCAATATTTATTTTTTCTTTATATATTTGTATACCCTTATTTATGGCATGAGAGGCTTCATGTATGGCTCCAAATATTCCACCCTCTGTTATGTCATGCATATATTCTACTCCTAGTTCTCCTGCAATCATACCTTCTTTAATTACACTTATTTTATTAATTAACCTTTTACCTTCTTCTATTAATTCTCTTGATATTTCTCCCTCTATTAGCTTGTCCTCTAAATCTTCTGCTATTATAGAGGTTCCTTCTATAGCTATACTCTTAGTTAATATTACTTTATATCCTTTTTTTATACTTTTAGGATCTAATAATTTAGATTTTAATTGTCTTCCTATAACTGTACTATTTATTACAATTTTATTTACTGCATCAGTTATTTCTGTATGACCTCCTATTATTTCTACATTCAGTTCTTTAGATGCACAAGAAGCATCTTTCATGATATTTTTAATATCTCCTTCTGTAGTTGTTTCAGGAGCTAATATAGTCAATAGTATACCTATAGGTTCTGCACCATTAGACGCCACATCATTACATGATATATGTATAGCTAATTTCCCTATATTGTTAAATGCACCTGTTATAGGATCTGTAGATACCACACATCCATATTTACCAAAGTCTATTACACCACAATCCTCTCCTATAGAACCTCTTGTTAACACATCTTTTCTCCTATTAGTCAATAAATCAAAAACTAAATTTTTTAATAAATCATTAGGTAATTTACCTATATCCACTTTACTTCCCCTCTTTCAAATATATATTTTCCAAATTTTTATATTCAATATATTTATGATCAGTTACTATTCCTATAGGTATTATATCTTCTGGTTTTATATCATGAAATACTAATACTTCACAGTCATAATCTTTATTTTTATCTAATCTTTTCATTAAGTTTTCTTTGAAACTCAATGAATTATTCCAATACTTTTTTATATTATTAATTCCTACCTTTTTTATGTAATCCTTCATAAAATCAAACTGAGTAATATCTTTAAGAATAAATGGTTCATAAATTTCATTAACTAAATTTTCATTAGCTACCCAGCAATAATCTTCATTTATTTTTATTCCAAGAATAACAGTATGAGAATGCCATTTATGTTCATTATTAAAATTCATACTTCCAAAGATTGTTTTCTGTCTAACTACCCATGAAGGTACATTCAATGATTTATACTTATTAATAAATCTATGAAATTCTAAGTATTTAGTTCTGTAACTTACTTTATCATCATATTTTATACCTTCTTCTAAAATTTTTTTAAGATCAATAATACTAGCTATATGATATATAATATTTGTCTCTGTATAATCTTTAAATATCAATTAAAATCACCCAATACATATTATTGGCAAAATAGATTCAATTAATTCTACTACAATATGATATCATAGGACAGATATCTTGTAATTATATTAATTTATTTGGGCAAACTATTCTATATTAAAATTAAATAAAATAGTTAACAAATTTCAAATGTGGAGGAGTATAAAATGACTATCAATTGTTCCGAAGAATGTATACATCAATCTGAAGGGCTATGTACTTTAAATCATATTATAAATTCCACTGGAATATCGAAAAAAAATTGTCCATATTTTAATTATAACAAAAGCAAAAAAAATTCCGATTAATTAATCGGAATTTTTTTAATTACTTTTCAATATAAGCTGTTTTCAATCCATCAGTAATTGCTAATGGAAGCCTTACTATTCCTTTAACCTTTGGATTCTTTAAATGCATAGCAACATCAAAATCTGTTGGAGCTATTGGTATTTCTTCCATTAGAATCTTTTCAGCTTCTAATAATGCTTCCATACGCTCATCACCTGTAGTTGTTTGAGCCTTTTTGATTAACTCATCATATTCTTCATTTGACCATAAAGCAGTATTTTGACTTCCACCCGTAACCCAC
>NZ_WSFU01000138.1 GCF_016820635.1 Anaeromonas gelatinilytica
GGGAAAATTTAATATATAGATATTTCTATAAAGAGACTAATGAAAAATTTAGTCTCTTTTTTTAAACGAATTAAAAAAAATTGGATAATCTTTATTTAATCTTATTTACCATCCAAAATGTATCTAGTTTAATTTTACATGCCATCTTTTGATAGAGAAGCCTTTAGTAGTTTAGAACCTCACTCCTTTAGGTGTGGGAGCAGTCAGTTTATGATATAATTGAAGAAATCATAATAAGTTTAAATAGTTATTGTAAAATATTTAATATATAAAAACTATTTATCTTTATGCTACATTAATGTAAAATGTAAAAAATTTTGTAGATTTTATAATAAAACTAATGATAAAAATATATCAATATAATATATATGGAGGTAAAAATATGAAAGTATTCGCACTGATTGGAGAAAGTGGTAGTGGAAAGAGCTATAAAGCTATAAATTTAGCTAAAGATAAAAATATAGAATATATATTAGATGATGGATTATTAATAAAAGGAACAAAAGTCATAACAGGAAAGTCTGCTAAAAGAGAACAGTCTACAATAAGCGCTGTGAAAAGAGCTTTATTTATGGATGAAGAACATAGAAAAAACATTATTGAGGCTATTGAAAATAATAATCCAGATAAGATTTTAATATTGGGTACCTCTGATAGAATGGTAGAAAAGATAGTTAAAACTTTAAATATTGGAAAGATAGATAAAAAAATATATATTGATGATATATCTGATAAAGATGAGATATTAATAGCAAAAAAAATCAGAAAAAAAGAAGGAAAACATATAATTCCTGCTCCTACGTTTGAAGTGAAAAAGGATTTTTCGGGGTATTTTATAGATACACTTAAAATATTTCAAAGGAAAAATGAGAATGAACAGGAAGATGTTTATGAGAAAACTGTAGTAAGACCTACTTTTAGCTATTTAGGAAAATATACTATTTCTAATAGTGTGTTAAAAGATTTAACTAGGGTAGGGGGATATAAAATTGAAAATGTAAATAAGATAAGTAATATTTATATACAAAGTGATATGGATGGGATACATATTAATATAGATATAATTATTGACAAAATTGTAACAATTCCTGTTTTAGTGAAAAAATTACAAGAATCTATAATATCTGAAATTGAGTATATGACTTCAATTAATGTATTATCTGTAAATGTTAATTTAAAGAAAATTATAAAAACTTAAAAGTCATTTACAAAGAATTTTTCATATGTTATGATTACATTGTAGTTACAAGTTAGGATAATTCATTGGGCAAAATTATGTAATAGGCTAGATGAAATCCTTTTCCTAAATATAATTAGATTAGTTTTAAAGCATATAATTTACAGGGGTAGTTTGCAGCAGGTTTGGTCACAATATATAACTACACCTTAGGTTTTAATTATTTTAATTAAAGGGGAGATTAAGTTATGACCTATGTAAAAGAGGTAATTGAAAAAGTTAAAAAAAGAAATGCAAATGAGCCGGAATTTATTCAAGCTGTAGAGGAAGTTCTAAATTCATTAGAACCAGTATTAGAACAAAGACCTGATATCATAGAAGCAAATATTCTTGAAAGAATGTGTGAACCTGAAAGACAAATTATGTTTAAGGTATCATGGGCAGATGATGAAGGTAAAGTTCAAGTGAACCGTGGTATTAGAGTTCAATTTAATGGAGCTATAGGACCTTATAAAGGTGGCTTAAGATTCCACCCATCTGTTTATAGTGGAATAATTAAATTTTTAGGTTTTGAGCAAACATTTAAAAATTCATTGACTGGATTACCAATAGGTGGAGGAAAAGGTGGATCTGATTTTGACCCAAGAGGTAAGTCAGATGGAGAAATTATGAGATTTTGTCAAAGTTTTATGACTGAGTTATATAGACATATAGGACCAAACGTAGATGTTCCTGCTGGAGATATAGGAGTTGGAGCAAGAGAAATAGGGTACTTATTTGGATATTATAGAAGATTAAGAGGATCTTTTGAAAATGGAGTTCTTACAGGTAAAGGGTTGTCTTATGGTGGAAGTCTTATTAGACCAGAAGCTACAGGATTTGGAGCTGTATACTTTACAAGTGAGGTATTAAAGCATGAAGGAGAAAGCTTTGCTGGTAAAATAGTTTCATTATCAGGATTCGGTAATGTTGCTTGGGGTGCTGCTCAAAAGATTTCTGAACTAGGAGGTAGAGTTGTAACTCTTTCTGGACCAGACGGATATATCTATGATCCAGATGGAGTAACTGGAGAAAAAATAGATTATTTACTTGAAATGAGAAACTCTGGTAGAGATAGAGTTCAAGATTATGCTGATAAATATGGAGTAGAGTTTTTCCCAGGAGAAAAGCCATGGGGAGTTAAAGTTGATATAGCAATGCCATGTGCTACTCAAAATGAAGTTCATTTAGAAGATGCTAAGAAGCTTGTAGAAAATGGACTTAAATATTATATGGAAGTTTCTAATATGCCTACAACTAATGAAGCATTAGAATATTTACAAGATAATAAATTGATAATAGGACCTTCTAAGGCAGTTAATGCTGGTGGAGTTGCTACTTCAGCTTTAGAGATGTCTCAAAATAGCATGAGAATGTCCTGGACTGAAGAAGAAGTAGATGAGAAACTATATCAAATCATGAAAGATATTCATAATAATTCTATGACAGCAGCAAAAGAATATGGATATGGATATGATTTAGTATCAGGAGCTAATATAGCAGGATTCCTTAAAGTAGCAGAAGCAATGATGGCTCAGGGAAATTATTAATAAATAAAATCTAAGGACCCTTTAAGGGTCCTTTTATAATTGTATTAGTGATGTTTAAATATTTTTTATTAGGGTAACTATCTATAGTATATATTAATTTGGAGGGATATTATGAGATATGATTTTATAGAAAAAGATGATAAAATTATTATGAAGGATATAAGCAATTTTGAGCCAAAGCATGTTTTTGAGTGTGGTCAATGTTTCAGATGGAATAGAGAAAATGATGGAAGTTATACAGGAGTCGTTTATGATAAAATACTAAATGTAAAAAAAGTAGGAAATGATGTGATTTTGTCGAATACTAATAAGGAAGACTTTGAAAGTATTTGGTATAATTATTTTGATTTGGATAGAGATTGTGATGAAATAAAGGCTAAATTATCAAAGGATTCTATACTAAAAAAGGCAATAGAGTTTGGAGAGGGTATTAGAATTCTTAGACAAGATGAATGGGAGATTTTAATTTCTTTTATAACTTCAGCTAATAATAGAATACCAATGATTAAAAGAGCATTAGAAACTTTGAGTGAAAAATATGGTAGATTTATAGATGAGTACAATGGGAAAAAATATTATAGCTTTCCTAAAGCTAAAGATCTCAATAGTCTATCACTAGATGAAATAAAAAAATGTCATACAGGTTTCAGAGGGAAATATATATTATCAGCGGCTAATATAATAGAGAATAAAGAAATAGATATTTATGCTATAAAAAATATATCTACTGAGGATGGAAGAAAAGAGCTTTTATTATTTCCTGGAGTTGGACCTAAAGTGGCTGATTGTATTTTATTATTTTCTATGAATAAGCCAGATGCTTTTCCTATAGATGTATGGGTAAAGAGAGTGATGGAATACTTCTATTTAGATGAAGACACTAATCTCAAAGATATTCAGAAATATGCTCAAGATAAATTTAGAGAACTAGCTGGATTTGCTCAACAATATTTATTTTATTATGCTAGAGAACTTGGTATTGGTAAGAAGAAATAATATAGTATATAATTAAGTCAGGGGACGTCTCATAAAAAGGGGGTTAATAATGAACAACAGGAGAGCAATACCGTATTTAAAATTTTTACCAGTGATAATTTTATCTATATTAATATTTAAGATAATAGATAATCCAAATACAATATCTCAATTTTTAGGATTATTAAGACCTTTTCTAGTAGCATTTGCCATAGCATATTTGCTAAGTCCATTAGTAAAATATATACAAACTACTTTTAAATTAAATAGGACTGGAAGTATATTTTTTGCGTATTTAATTGTACTAGGTGCAGTAATATTTTTGATCTCTATAGTTACTCCAAATATAGTAGATAGTATTACTACTTTTGTATCTAATACACCAGAATATGTAAGAAACGTACAAAAATTCTTAGAGTATAATGTTACTAGATTTGAAATATTTAGTGGTAGTAGTATTACTGAAGAAATAGAGAGTGTATTATTGGAGTTTTTAACAAAAGTTACTACTTTTGCTAATGCAGCTTTAAATGAAGTTTTATTTCAGGCAATAAATGTTACAACTTTTTTAATTCAATTATTATTAAGTATAGTTATATCTGTATATATGATTAAAGATAAAGAAAATTTTCAAAAACAGATTAAAAGATTATTATATTCAGTATTTGATTATAATACTGCGACTAAAATTATTAATTTAGGTATTGATACGAATAGAATATTTAGCAGGTATTTAGTTGGTAAGTTTATTGATTCTTTAATTATAGGAATTATATCTTTCTTAATATTTTACTTGATAGTAAGGGCACCATTCTCATTACTTTTAAGTGTTATAATAGGAATAACAAACATGATACCTTATTTTGGTCCCTTTATTGGTGCAATACCAGCTATAATAATAACACTTTTTATTTCTCCAATAAAAGCCTTATGGGTAGCTGTAACAATATTAGTAATACAACAATTTGATGGCTTATATTTAGGGCCTAAAATTTTAGGAGATCATGTAGGAGTAAAACCTTTTTGGATTATAGCAGCAATAACTATTGGAGGAGCATTATTTGGATTTGTAGGTATGCTCTTAGGGGTTCCGGTTATAGCTGTTATTAGAATATTAATGATACGTTTCATGGATAAACGTCTTAAAAATAGTAATATAGATATATAAATTTGTATAAGAAAATTGTATAAGAAAAGGAAATCAAAGTTATTTGAAGCAATATGATGAATAGGTGAGATAATTTAATTTAATTGAATATATTGGTTAATAAACGTCAAAAATACTAAATAAATGTGGTTGCATATATTCTAGCTATTTTGTAACATTATATTTGTAAATATTAGCACTCGACTATATAGAGTGCTAATAATTAAATTGATTATTTATTAAAGATAAATATTTAAGGAGGGTAAATATGAGAATAAAACCATTAGGCGATAGGGTAGTTATTAAGAAAATTGAAGCAGAAGAAAAAACTAAGAGTGGTATAGTATTACCGAATTCAGCTCAAGAACAACCTCAAATATCAGAGGTATTAGCAATTGGAGAAGGAATAACAGGAGATGATAAGAAGAAAGATTCTATCAAAGCTGGAGATAGAGTTATTGCTTCTAAATTTTCTGGCACAGAAGTTAAATTAGACGGAGAAGAATACACAATTATTAAATTAAATGATGTATTAGCAATAGTTGAATAATACCTAAAAAATATAAAGGAGTGATTGTTTAATGGCTAAACAGATTAGATTTGGCGAAGAAGCTCGTCGTTCAATGGAAAAAGGAATAAATAAGTTAGCAGATACAGTTAAAGTTACATTAGGTCCTAAAGGTAGAAATGTTGTTTTAGATAAAAAATTTGGATCACCATTAATAACTAATGATGGTGTTACAATAGCTAGAGAGATAGAATTAAAGGATAATTATGAAAATATGGGAGCTCAACTAGTTAAAGAAGTTGCTACAAAAACTAATGATGTAGCAGGAGATGGAACTACAACAGCAACTTTATTAGCTCAAGCAATGATAAGAGAGGGTCTTAAAAATGTTGCAGCAGGAGCAAATCCTATGATTCTTAAAAAAGGAATACATAAATCTGTAGATGCTGCAGTAGATGAGATAAAATCCATATCTAAAACAATAGAAGGTAAGGAGTCTATTGCTCAAGTTGCTTCTATTTCAGCATCTGATGATACAATAGGAAATTTAATAGCTGAAGCTATGGAAAAGGTAGGAAAAGATGGAGTTATAACTGTTGAGGAATCAAAATCAATGGGAACTACTCTAGATGTTGTTGAAGGTATGCAGTTTGATAGAGGATATTTATCTCCATATATGGTGAATGATACTGAAAAAATGGAGGCATCATTAGAAAATCCATATATCTTAATTACAGATAAGAAAATAAGCAATATTCAAGAGATATTACCGGTGCTTGAAGAAATAGTACAACAAGGAAAACAGTTATTAATAATTGCAGAGGATATCGAAGGAGAAGCATTAACTACATTAGTACTTAATAAATTAAGGGGAACATTTAATTGTGTTGCTGTTAAAGCTCCTGGTTTTGGTGATAGAAGAAAAGAAATGTTAAGAGATATTGCTATCTTAACAGGAGGAGAAGTAATTTCTGAAGAATTAGGATATGATATAAAAGAGACTACTTTAGACATGTTAGGATCTGCAAATACAGTTAGAATTGATAAAGAAAATACTACAATAGTTAATGGTAACGGAAAAGAATCAGAAATAGAGGCAAGAATAAATGAAATTAGAGCTCAGATTGAGCAATCTACATCAGAATTTGATACAGAAAAACTTCAGGAAAGATTAGCCAAATTAGCTGGTGGAGTAGCTGTAATTCAAGTAGGAGCTGCTACAGAAACTGAGCTTAAGGAAAAGAAATTAAGAATAGAAGATGCATTGGCTGCTACAAGAGCTGGTGTGGAAGAAGGAATGGTTTCTGGTGGAGGAACTGCTTTAATCAATGCAATTCCTGCGGTAGAAAAACTCTTATCTGAAACTAAAGGAGACGAAAAGACAGGTGTGAATATAGTTCTTAGAGCGTTAGAAGAACCAGTTAGACAAATATCAGAAAATGCTGGATTAGAAGGATCTGTTATAGTTGAAAAGATAAAATCTAGCAGCGTAGGAATAGGATTTGATGCATTAAATGAGGAATATGTAAATATGATAGATGCTGGTATAGTAGATCCTACTAAAGTAACAAGATCAGCTTTACAGAATGCTGCTTCTGTATCAGCAATGGTGTTAACAACTGAAAGTGTTGTTGCTGATGATGAAGATGATGAAGACGACAGCCCAATGGGTGGCGGAATGCCAGGAGGAATGGGCGGCGGAATGCCAATGATGTAAACAAAAAATAGAACTCGGATTTCTCCGGGTTCTATTTTTTTGTTGTAGAATTATCCCATATATTAGTAGTAGGTTTATTAATTAAGTTGAACTTTATTCATAATCTTTTCTTTATCTCCGGGAGAGACAAGTTTAACTTTATGCCAACCTCTCCTATCAATAGCATCTTTTATTAGATATTGAGACCATTGAATATTTGTTTGACAATTAATGAATATATTTCTCAATAAGGGACAATCTATGTCCATTATTGAGTTATTATAGGATGAGGAAAGTTGATTTTCTGATAAAATTAAATCTTGTAAGATTTCTTTTTCAGTAAGATCATTAGAGAATGACATTTTTAAGATCCCTCATTATTTGTTAAATATTTTAATATATTGTTGTAGTTCTCCTTATGTTTTTGGCTTCCGTAAATACATATATCTTTTAATTCATTATCAAATAATTGATTAGAATAATTAATGTATTTTTTATGCATTAATAACTCTTCTTCAAGTTGTTCATTGATATGATTAAGCATATCGGAATCCATCTCTTTACGATTTGACATATCCATAGATAAACCTCCTATTTTAGGGATTAATTGATATATAATCTTTTATATTATTATTTGAAATTCGATAATTAATATTGCATGTAAATTATAGAAAATATGAATAATTGAATTTGAGAAAAAATTTTTATGAAGGATATTAAAAACCCCTATCTATTAAAAGATAGGGGAATATACTTCCTATATGTTTTAAATATTAATTATTTTCCACTTGCAACTTCGGAATCTAAATCTACTTTCTTTTTAGATGATTTCTTAATTTTTACGTCTGGTTCCGATGGTAATCCAAATAAAGGAACAAATCTATCAAGACCAGTTAATGTAAGAATTAATATTGAAGCAACAGCAATCATTGCCATAAAATTATATTTGATTATATCAATAGCTGTAAAAGATGCTAATGGATATACTGCTGAAGCAATTCCTAGATAGAAGTTCATGTAAACATGCCATGGAATTAATTGAGACCCAAATACCCCCAATGCGTCATTAAATGTTGCATTTCTAAGTCTTAATTTGTACATATCTTCTTCACTAGCTTCTACATTTTCATCTGTAAGAGTTTTTGCGATAGGTCCAATAGTAACGATTTGAGCCATTTCATCAGATAATGCAGCATTACCTATTATGGCAAGTAATCCATTTGCGAACATAAGATGTCTAACTTTCCTAACTATTTTAGATATGAAATTAGAAAGAGGTGCAAAAGCATCCATTTTTGACATGATACCACCAAAGGCACCAACCCACATCATCATTACTATAACCCAACTTCCTGCATCAGAGAATCCTGTATATATTAATTTTAAGAATCCATCATTACCTATAGATGTTACAGTACCAGCAAATAATCCTAAAATTAGTGATGAAATTATACCGATACCAAGACATGCTAGTGTAGGAAGTCCCTTAATAGCAACAGCTATAACTAATATTAATGGAATAACCATGTAAAATGGAACACCTTCTTGAACCTGATTTAATAATGTAACAGCTGAAGGTCTTTCAGCATTTAGATTTGTCCATACTTCTTCAGGTATTTGATTAATAGCTTCACCTGCATTACCAACTGAATCAGGTAATCCCATTCCAACACTAATTGTAAATATAACAATGGCTGCTAGAACTAAACATAATATAGACCAGACTCCTTGATGTCTAATTCTATGTATGACTTCAACTTTGTGTATACCAGAACTTACAACAGTAGTATCTGAAATAAGACCAATATTATCACCAAAGCAAGCTCCTCCTGCTACGGCTGCAGTAGTAAGCATAAGATTACCGCCTACAATATGATTTAGCCATAGAAATATCGGAGCACATGCAGCGAAAGTCCCCCAAGACGTACCTGTAGCTACTGATAATATACCAGTTACAACTAATCCAGTCACGGCTACAGTCTTTCCGTTAAGTCCAAGATTTAAAGCTGCATTGATGATAGCAGCGCCAACTCCCGTTGCCATAAAAGTTTCTGCCATAGCATAAGCTGCCATAAGAATAAAGAATACTAATTGCATTTCTTTTACATTTTCAACAGCACTATCTAGTAAATCATTAAAAGAAAACTTTTCTGTAATAAAAGCAACAATAGCAGCATAAATTGTTGAAATAGGTGCTGCTAATAAAGCGTCAAATCCTGCTATCATCAGACCTGCCATTAGAAAAACTGGTGAAAACTTTAAAAGTCCAATAAAAAAATTCTTAAGAAAATTCATAAAAAAAAACTCCCCCTTTTTTTTGATAAAAAAGCAACAATAAAAACAAAAAATCATAAAAAATTACATGAAAATACACATAAAAATTTGAAAACGCATACAAGCATGTTTATATGCGCCTTCTTAACATATAGGAAATTAAAAATATAAATGATATCGTAAATAATTCCGATGAAAATATTGTCGAAATAAACGATTTCACTGAAAGTATTATAACAAAATTTAGAATATTGCACAAGCTTTCTGATAATATTCAGAATAGTAATTATAGTGGGAATTAAATAAAAAATAGAGCCTGAATTTTTAGGCTCTATTTTTTATCTTCAAATATATAATCATGCATTTGTTGGATAGTCGCTTCTTCATCAAAAGCTAGATAATATACACCATCAATTTTTTGATCATCATGATACCCATCTTTAGGGAATCTTTCTGTTTCAAGTACAATGGATCCATTAGTTAAAACATCAGTGCCTATTCCTATTATTTTGGAATTACTAAGATTAGTTTTAACCATAGGTAATATTTCATTAGCTAAAGTAATATTAGAAGAAAGACTTCTACTTTTTACTTTATCAAACAAGGACATAAGAACAGTTCTTTGCCTTTCGGTTCTTTCAAAGTCTCCATTTCCTGCATATCTTATTCTACTATATTTAAGGGCTTGTTCACCATTCAAAGTCTGGAGACCTGCGTTGGACACTCCTGCTCTTGAAACTTCGTAATCTTTGATATCAATTTCTATTCCTCCTACAACATCTATTATTTTAGGTAAAGTTGAGAAGTTTACTGTAGCATAATCCTTAATATTCAAATTGAAGTTTTGATTAATTGTTTTTATTGCTAGTTCTGGTCCACCATAGGCATATGCATGGTTAATCTTGTCTTGACCCTTACCATCGATATTTACATAGGAATCTCTCATTATAGAGGAAAGTTTCAGTTTATTATGTTTGTCATCTACTGTCAAGATCATTATAGCATCAGATCTTCCTCTTTCCTTGGATTCTTCTTCTTGATCTATACCGAATAAAGCAATATTTTTAACATCACTATTTTTTTCATTCAATTCTTTTTCTAAATCTTCATCGATTCCTAAATCTTCATTACTTGTGGAAATAGATTCTCTATCTAATTTATTCATAGTTGATACAACAAAGAATCCTCCACCTATTAAGAAACCCATGAAAATAGCGAGTATACCTAATAGTATAAGTTTCTTCTTAGACATCTTATCAGTCCTTTCCTTAAAAATTCCTACTAATCAATTATATACTGAATCAATAAGTACTACAATAGAATAGTATAAAAAATAATACTATTGTAATTTACTGAATTTTTTTTCTTCTTATACTTTCTTGACAGGAAAGAAAACTTTTGTTAATATGTATAGAACTTAATATAATAAGAAACTCATATATACTCTAGAATAAGGCTAGAGAGTCTCTACCAGACAACCATAAATTGTCTGACTATGAGTGGAAAATTGGTGTTATGTATATGTTTAAATATATTTGTATATATTAATCCCAAGTTCCACTTATGGAGCTTGGTTTTTTTTATTTATTCAATAGGAGGGATAATATGGAAAAATTTGTTGGAGAAGGATTAACTTTTGATGACGTATTATTAGTGCCGGCTAAATCTAATGTATTACCAAAAAATACTAAAGTTAAAACAAGACTTACTAATAAGATTAATTTAAATATACCATTATTAACTGCAGGTATGGATACAGTTACTGAGGCTAGGATGTCAATAGCTATAGCTAGAGAGGGTGGCATTGGAATTATTCATAAGAATATGACTATAGAAGAGCAAGCAATGGAAGTGGATAAGGTAAAGAGATCAGAACATGGCGTAATAACTGATCCTTTTCATTTATCTAAAGATAATTTAATATCAGATGCGGTAGCTTTGATGGAAAGATATCATATTTCTGGGGTTCCTATAACCGATAAAGAAAAGAAATTAATAGGAATTATAACTAATAGAGATATAAGATTTGAAAAAGATTTAGATAAGAAGATAGAGGATGTAATGACTAAAGAGAATTTAATAACGGCTACAGGAAAGATATCTATGGATGAAGCTTTGGAAATAATGAAGAAAAATAAGATTGAAAAATTACCACTAGTAGATGAAGAAAATCATTTAATGGGACTCATTACTATAAAAGATATTGAAAAGTCTATAGAACATCCTAATTCAGCAAAGGATGAAGGAGGAAGACTTCTGGTAGGTGCTGCAGTAGGAGTAACTAAGGATATGATGGATAGGGTTAGAGCCTTAAAAGAGAAGGAAGTTGATGTAATAGTAGTAGATACAGCTCATGGTCATTCAATGGGTGTTATAGAAGCAATAAAGAATATAAAGAAAAATTATCCTGAGTTACAAATAATTGCTGGCAATGTGGCAACCTATGAAGCTGCTGAAGAGTTGATAAAGGCTGGAGTAAATGCAGTAAAGGTTGGCATAGGTCCTGGTTCAATATGTACTACAAGAGTTGTAGCAGGAGTAGGAGTACCTCAAATAACTGCGATAATTGAATGTGCTAGAGCTGCTAAAAAATATGATATACCAATAATAGCTGATGGAGGAATAAAGTACTCAGGAGATATGGTAAAGGCTTTAGCAGCAGGAGCAGATACAGTTATGATGGGATCATTATTTGCAGGTTGTAAGGAAAGTCCAGGAGAAACTGAATTATATAAAGGAAGAAGATTTAAAGTTTATAGAGGAATGGGTTCCTTAGGAGCAATGGCTGAGGGAAGTAAAGACAGATATTTTCAAGAGGATAATAAAAAATTTGTTCCTGAAGGAATAGAAGGAATAGTTCCATATAAAGGGCCGTTGAAAGACACTGTATATCAATTATTAGGTGGTTTAAAATCTGGTATGGGATATTGCGGATGTAAAACTATTAAAGATTTAAAAGAGAAAGGTCAATTTATAAAAATAACTGGAGCAGGATTAGTGGAAAGTCATCCCCATGATGTGGAATTGACAAAAGAAGCACCTAATTATAGTAAAGGATAGAGAGGATGGCTAAAAATGAAAAATAGTTATATTCTAATAATGGACTTTGGTGGGCAATATAGCCAATTAATAGCTAGAAGAGTAAGAGAGTTAGGGATATTTTGTGAAATATTACCTTTTGATATATCTATTGATAGAATAAAATCTAAAAATTCTGATGGCATTATTCTTTCAGGAGGATCTTCAAGTGTATATGGAGATAATTCTCCAAAATGTGATAAAAGAATATTTGACTTAGATATACCTATATTAGGGATATGTTATGGAGGACAATTAATAGCTAATTATTTTGATGGTAAGGTAATGAGAGCCCAAGAGAGAGAGTATGGAAAATCCCGACTAAATATAGTTGATAATGATGGTATATTTGAAGGTTTAGGAGATGAATTGAACTGTTGGATGAGCCATACAGATTTTATAAGTGAATTACCAGAAGGATTTGATGTAATAGCAAAAACTGAATCTTGTCCTGTAGCAGCAATGAAAAATAAACGTAAAAATATATATGCTTTACAGTTTCATCCAGAAGTAAATCATACAGAAAGAGGAAAAGATATAATAGAAAAGTTTTTATATAAGATTTGTAAATTGACTCGTGATTGGAATATGGGAGATTTTGCGGAAGAAGAAATTAAAAGAATAAGAGAAAAAATAGGAAAAGGAAAAGCTATCTGTGCTTTATCTGGTGGTGTTGATTCTTCTGTGGCAGCAGTATTAGTCCATAGGGCAATAGGAAAAAATCTTACATGTATATTTGTAGATCATGGTCTCCTTAGAAAGGATGAAGGAGATCAAGTAGAAAGAATATTTAAAGAAAGATTTGATATGAATCTTATAAGAGTAAATGCACAGAAGAGATTTTTATCCAAACTTGAAGGAATAACAGATCCTGAAAGAAAGCGAAAAATAATAGGAGAAGAATTTATACGAGTATTTGAAGAAGAAAAAAAGAAGCTTGATTCCGTAGACTATTTAGTTCAAGGCACTATATATCCCGATGTAATAGAAAGTGGAACAGATAAAGCTTCTGTTATTAAAAGTCATCATAATGTAGGTGGATTACCAGAGGATGTAGATTTTGAAATAGTAGAGCCTTTAAGAGAATTATTTAAGGATGAAGTAAGAGAATTAGGAAGAAGCTTAAATATTCCAGAAGATGTATTGATGAGACAACCATTTCCAGGTCCAGGATTAGCTATAAGAGTATTAGGGAATATAACAGAAGAAAAACTTTATATTTTGAGAGAAGCGGATTATATATTTAGAAATGAAATTAAAAATGCAGGATTAGATGAAGAAATATGGCAATATTTTGCCGTATTACCTAATATAAAGAGTGTAGGTGTAATGGGAGATGGAAGAACTTACGCTCATACAATAGCTTTAAGAGCTGTAAATAGTAGTGATGGAATGACTAGTGATTGGTCTAAGATTCCTTATGAAGTATTAGAGAAAGTATCTAACAAGATAGTAAATACTGTAGATGGAGTTAATAGAATAGTTTACGATATTACTAGTAAACCTCCATCAACCATTGAATGGGAATAGTAACAGGAGAGCTAGAAACCTTTGTATATCAAGGAGTTTCGGCTCTTTTTTATTTTTTTATTGCACTTTCATTGCACTTTTTTAATTATTTTGTTTCGCAAGTTCTTCTATAGCTTCACAGGGAACTCTATCCAATTTTCTAGATTGATAGTAGGAATGCCCTTTCGTAATCATTAATTCTTTTGCTTTTAGCATAAAGGGTACCTTGATTATTATTTAAGGCTTGATAATATATAATTTTGAATTGCTTGTGAAACACCATTCTCATTATTGCTTCGTGTTTCAACATCCGCACTTTTCTTTGCTTCTTGAGGTGCATTACTCATGACTATCCCTAATCCAGCTAAAGTTAACATTGGAATATCGTTAAAATTGTCACCAATCGCCATTGCTTTAGATAAAGGAACATCGTAATAATTTGCAATTTCAATCAATGCTCTTTCTTTTGAAACTTTTTTGGAAGTCACTTCTAAATAATTATCTTTGGATAAATAGAAAGAACTATCTTTTAAATGTAGTTTCTGTAAATATTTATGAAGCTCTTGGATTACTTTGGGTTCTTCAACTAATAAAAGTTTATGAATTGGCGCTTGATTCTCCAATAAAAATAATTGCAAATTCTGTACCTTTGGAGAATCTTTGGTAATATCTGCTTCGATTTCAACCCATTTGTCCAACTTATCTACTATCCATTGTGTTCCAGAATACAAGCTAATAGATACCTTAGGAAATTCACTTTTAATTACATATATAATCACTTTTACTTCTTCTTTATTTAACATATGTTCAATTATCGTTTTATAATTGTTTCGTGTTCCTTCTAAAACAAGCGCACCATTGTAACAAGCAATAGGATTGGTTCCCAAAGCAAGTTCTTCTGCCAGAGGGAAAACACCAAAGGGTGATCGAGCAGAAGCTAATACAAAAGGAATCTTTTCTTTATTTAATAATTGAATATTATCCTTTAGGTCCTCGTCAACTTTATGTTGATCGTTCAAAATGGTTCCGTCTATATCACTCACTACTAATTTAATATTTGGATTGTTCATAACTTGCTCTTCCTTTCTAATCTTTTTTAAAAGATAACTTTTAACTCATTGGATAGTAGTTGTTGAATCTGTTCATTAGGCTTTTCATCAGTAATAAAATAATCAAACTCATTAATATTTCCTAAAATATAATTAGATGTTTTTTGAAATTTCTCCTGTTCGGCTAATAAAATTTTAGTCTTTGAATTTTTCATTACTAATTGTTTCAAATAAGTATCTTCACTGTCTTCAAAGCTAACATATCCATTTTTTAAACCCGCAGCACCAAAGAAAGCAATATCAAAATTGATATATCGAAGTATTTCTGACTCATTCAGTGAATAATAAAATCGATTTTTTGGATAAAACTTTCCACCTAATAAATAAAAAGATATATTTTCATGATTACTTAACATAATGGCATTATCTAATGAATGGGAATAGACAGTTACGTTCTCGTTCACCATTTGAGCTAAATTTAAAACAATTGTGGAAACATCAAAGAAATAAAGATTGCCAGAATAAATAAACTCTTTAGCTTTCTGTGCTATTACTTTCTTTTCTTGTGTGAACTCACCAATACGATCGTTGAAAGAAGGTATTTGGTTATTACTTTCAATCGAAATAATTCCTCCATGCGTTCTTTTCACCAAATTTCTATTACTCAAAATAGAAAAATCTCTCCGTATCGTATCTCTAGATACTTTAAAGTAATTCATCATTTCTTTAGTAGAAAGTTCTTTGTGTTCCTCCAGTAATGCTAATATTTTAGACATCCTTTGTTCTTGATACATTTTACTCCTCCTTTAGCTATATTGTAACATCACTAATAACTCTAAACAAGCATTTGTAAGTATTTATAAGTTTTTATAAGCAATCAAGAATGGGATATAGTATTTTATCCTTATCTATTGTGCTAGTCGAAAAACAAGGCTTCTTGGGATTGTTGCCATGAAAAAAGGTCTTTCGCAAAAGATTCCACAAAACTTTCTACTTTATTAGTATCTACAATCTGTCTTTCAATGATTTCTGTTTCATGGACAGTATGGATATCAATGGCAGTAAAGTTTTTATAGATTCCAAATCCTACACTACCAATCAATATAAGCCATAAAACGAGAGTTAATTTCTTACAACGCACTATGGTTGAAAATCCAATGTATCACAAAGTGGATAAGATTGTATTGAACTTAAAAATAACACTTTACTTTTTTGTAGATAGCGGTTATAATAAACTTGTACATAGTTGTATATAGATGTCTATAGTTGTGTACAATTGTTTGGAGGTGAGAATTATGATAATAAACAGGGATGCTTCAAAACCAATTTATCTTCAAGTTGCAGATTACTTGAGAAATAATATCTATGCAGAAGAATGGGGAAAGGGGGAGAAAATTCCTTCAGAAAATCAAATTATGTTAGACTTAGATGTTAGCAGAGGCACAGTAAAAAAAGCTGTCAGTTTGATTGTGGAAGAAGGTCTTTTGCAACAAATTCAAGGAAAAGGAACTTATGTGACAGAAGGAAATATTTCTTATCCATTAGGAAAAGGATTACTTTCTTTTGCGGAATCACTGGAGAGTCAACAATTGGCATACGAAACGAAGGTAATCACTTCTGAACTAAGAAAAGCAACAAAAGAAATTGCTTCTAAGTTAGGACTTACTTTAGGTGATGAGTATCTTTATTTAAAACGAATTCGATACGTTGAAGGTGAAAAAGTGATGCTAATTGAAAACCGTTTGAACAGTAAGCTCTGTCCAGGAATTGAACAAAATGATTTTAATCATGAAAGTCTATTTAAAGCTATTGAAAGAGCGAGTGGGAGAAAAATTGCTTATTCAGAAAGTAGGTATGCTGCTAGAGTAGTTGGTGAAAAAAGAGCAAAAGTGTTAGAAGTACCAGAAGATTCACCTGTACTTCATTTGGAACAATTAGTTTATCTTGAAAATGATACACCAATCGAATTTGGAAATGTATGGCTCAAAGCTAATAAGTACTATCTTGGGACGATTCTTCAAAGGGAGGAAATCTAAAATGCCATTAGTCAATGGGTATACATTGCTAGAAATTATCAAAGAAAGAGAAGTCATTGCAGGAGCTTTTAATACAACGAACCTAGAAACAACAGTTGGAATTTTGCAAGCAGTTGAAAAAAGTGGGATTCCCACTTTTATCCAAATTGCTCCAACTAATATCTCCTTAGCGGGATATGAATATATTGTAGACATGGTTTCTCGGTATGCAGAAAATATGGATACTCCAGTAGCGTTGCACCTAGATCATGGAAAAAAGTTTGAAAATGTTAAAAAAGCGATTCGAGCCGGTTTTACTTCAGTCATGATTGATGGTTCCGCTTTTGATTTTGATGAAAATATAGCTTTTACGAAACAAGCGGTTGATTTTGCTAAAGCTTACGGAATTCTAGTAGAAGCTGAATTGGGTGCGATTCTTGGAAAAGAAGATGATCATGTGAGTGAAGCCGATTCGAAAACGGACCCTACACAAGTCAAAGAATTTGTTGAACGAACTGGTTGTGATATGTTAGCGATTTCTGTAGGAAATGTTCATGGTTTAGAGGACGAACCTCGTATTGATTTTGACTTACTAAAAGAAATCAATGAAGTGTCGCCAGTACCTCTAGTTATTCATGGTGGATCAGGCATTCCAGACAACCATATCCAACAAATGGTGCAGTACAATGTGGCTAAAATTAATATTGCTAGTGATCTACGTCAAAGCTATATCAAGAGTGTTGGAAAAGCTTATGAAGAAAACCCAAGTGAAGCCAATTTGATTAAAGTACTACAAAAAGCAGAGGATTCAGTTTTTGAAACAGTTTATAACAAGATTTTAAGTATGAATAGTGTGGTGCAAAAGTAATGAATGATTTATTGACGGAGTTAAATAATATCTTTGTAGATATTGAGGTTAGTAATTTTGAGGAATTAATTTTACTAATTACGAAACCATTAGTTGCAGATGGAGATGTAGTAGAAGAGTTTGCTGAACAAGTCATTAAACGTGAAGAAAATTTTCCAACTGGTTTGCCAACAGAACCATATGGAGTAGCTATTCCCCACACAGATTCTAAGTTTGTTAGAAAAAATAAGGTAACCATTGCAACGTTAAAACAACCTATAGAAATGGAAGTTATGGGGGGGACAGACGAAAAGATTGATGTTTCTATCGTTTTTTTATTGGCTTTAGGGCAGTCAAATAAGCAATTGAATATCTTACAAAAATTAATGGGGATTTTAAACAAAGAAGATGTTTTGACGAGAATTAAAGAAGGTAGTAAAGAAAAAATTTATGAAATTACTAAAAATGAAATTCAACTTTAAAGAAATGGAGGAAATAAAAAATGGTTAAAAATTTATTATTTGTATGTGCAACAGGGATTGCAACTTCAACAGCGGTAACAGAAAAAGTAATGGAATTCTTAAAAGAAAAAGGTGTAACTAACGTGAATTACTCACAGACAAACGTAGCCTCTGTTCGATCTAATTCGGATGATGCCGATTTAATTGTTTCAACTACAAAAATTCCTTATGAGCTTGATATACCAGTTATTAACGGCTTAGCTTTAATCACAGGTGTTGGTGAGGAAAAGGTGTTAAACAGCATTTACGATAAATTAACAGAAGGTGAATAATATGGAGGATATTACACAAATATTGTATAATTCAGTCCAGGCAATTCTTGGTTTTGGGCCGACTGTTATGTTGCCTTTGGTGCTCTTTATTTTGGCGCTTTGTTTTAAAATTAAGCCAGCGAAAGCTTTACGTTCTTCTTTAACAGTCGGTATTGGATTTGTTGGGATTTATGCTATTTTTGATATTTTGATCGATAATGTAGGACCTGCAGCGCAAGCGATGGTTGAACAAACGAATATTAATCTTCCAGTAGTTGACTTAGGTTGGCCGCCTTTATCAGCAATTACATGGGGTTCACCAATCGCTCCGTTTGTAATTCCATTGACAATATTTATTAATATTATCATGTTAGCAATCAAACAGACAAAAACAGTTGACGTTGATATGTGGAACTACTGGCATTTTGCGCTTGCAGGCACCTTAATCTATTATAGCACAGGTAGTTTTTGGTTGGCAATATCAGCTTCAGCAGTTATTGTCGTAATTGTTTTCAAATTGGCAGATTGGGCAGCGCCAATGGGTGAAAAATATTTTGGCTTAGAAGGTATTTCGTTACCGACTGTATCTGCCGTGACATTCTTTCCTATCGGTCTAATCGGAAACAAAATTATAGATACGATTCCTGGAATTAGAAAAATTAACATCAATCCAGCGAATATTCAGAAAAGATTTGGAATCTTTGGGGAACCTATGATGGTGGGAACTATTCTAGGATTGCTTTTAGGAGTCATTGCAGGTTATGGTCTCCAAGATATTTTGACTTTGGGAATTAGTGTAGGCGCAGTAATGTTTATTCTTCCGCGAATGGTTCGTATTTTGATGGAAGGTTTGCTACCTATTTCTGAAGCAATTAAAAGATTCTTAAATAAAAGATATCCAGATAGAGACGATCTATATATTGGTTTAGATATTGCAGTTGCTGTTGGAAACCCAGCGATTATTTCAACTGCTTTATTATTAACCCCAATTGCTGTTCTTTTGGCATTTGTTTTACCAGGGAATACAGTTTTACCTTTAGGTGATTTAGCGAATTTAGCGGTAATGGCTTCAATGGTTGTTTTATCAACAAAAGGAAATGTCTTTAGAGCTGTATTAATTGCAATTCCTATTATGATTGGTGACTTGTATATTGCTTCAGCAATTGCGCCGTTCATTACGGGGATGGCAAAAGATGTCAATTTTAACTTCCCTAAAGGTTCTAGCGGTCTAGTTTCGAGCTTCTTGGATGGTGGAAACCCACTAAGATATTGGTTATTACAAATTTTCAACGGAAATATAATTGCTCTTGGTTTGATTCCTGTAGTGGGAGTAATTTTATTCTGGATTTATAAAATCACCTTCAAACAAACACGTTTGTTGGAAGCAAGAACGAAGCAATGAGTAAACCTTTAGCGATAACAATTGATATAGGAACGACAAATTCAAAAGTTTCTTTATTCGAAATTGCTACAGGAAGACTAGTTTCTCGAGAGAGTTTTCAAACAAAAAAGGTTGGGGATGATTTTGGAGAATTATTTGATTTAGAATCAATTTGGAGTCAATTGTTAATTATCTTAAATAAATTTGTTCATGAAAATTCTGGAAATGTTGATTCAATCAACATTTCCAGTGTTGGGGAGGCAGGAGTACTAATCAATACCAACGGAGATGTTATTACTCCTTTAATTGCTTGGTATGATAAACGATCTGTTCAATATATAAAAGAATTAACAGAGGAACAGAGAAAAAGAATTTATGATATAACGGGATTGCCTGCTCATTCCAATTATAGCTTAAGTAAAATCAAGTGGTTGATGGATAAAATAGTTACCAATAAAACGCAAGTGTATACATGGTTGAATATTCCAGATTTATTGAGCTATTTTCTAACAAATACCTGTAAAACAGAGTATTCAATGGCTAGTCGTACCATGTGCTTTGACTTAAAAAAGCGCGCTTGGTCTGATGAATTATTAGCGATGTTTCATTTAGAAGGAAAAATTAAGTTTCCTGAAGTGATTTCTTCTGGTGAAGTCGTTGGTTATACGAGCGAGGGGAATACGAGTTTAAAAAAAGAAAAAATTTCAGTGAGAATCGCAGGACATGACCATATGGTAGGAGCGTTGGGGATTGGCTTGGATGCTAAAGAGTTATTAAATTCAACGGGAACAACAGAAGGATTATTGTTAATTGGCGATGCTGATTTCATCAGTGAAGAACATTTTGAACAGTCGTTATCCAATGGTATTTTTACCGATCCCAATTATTGCTCGTTGTTTTCTTCTGTGCCTACAGGTGGAAGTGCTTTTAAATGGTATCGGACACTATTTAATAAACAGCAAGAAAAGTTTCAACAAGAATGTGCCGATTTATATGAGCAGTATAAGTATTATAGTAATAATGCTATAGACTTGACAAAACAAGTCCTCATTTTGCCTCATTTTAATGGGTCAGGTGCACCTTATAAAAACAGCAGATCCACAGGGTTGTTTTATGGCATAGATTTAAATACAGAGACAAAAGATATTTTATTTGGCTTGGTGTTTGGACTGTGTTTAGAAATGAAATATGTGGCTAATTGTTTTCCCATTGAGAAAACAGAGTGCATGATTGTTATTGGGCCAGCAATAAAAAATCCTCTTTGGCTTCAAATGAAAGCAGATGCGTTAAACAAAGAAGTAAAAGCAGTCAAAATGGAGGAAGCTGTTTCTTTTGGTGCACTAAAAACTGCATATCCGACTTTTTCTTTTAAGATATCTTACAATTCTTATTATCCGCAGAAAGAAAGAGTCCAAGAATTTGATAAGGTTATTAAAGACTATGACTTTTTGTATAAGAAAAAAATCGAATTAATGAAAAAATAAAAATAGAAGTTCCGACAAAATCCTCGCCAAAAAGTTTAGAAGGTCTTAAAAACGTTGATACACCAATATTTTGGTGTCACCTGCAAACTTGGAATGGAAATAGTAAACAAAAACCTGATAATGGTTAGAAATAGCTGTTATCAGGTTTTTGTTTTTTGTGGTGTGGTCGTAAAATAGCAATGCACGATTTTGTATAGTTGAGGAAGGATATTATACTGAGGTTAGAATTTATTTTAATTAAAGCTTCATTATTATTCTTTTCCTATAAAGAAGGAAATTAATTTGATGGAATAAACTTTATAACAAATGTAAAATAAAGATAAGGATTTGGTGATAAAGATGACTTATAGAAGGCAAAAAAAGATATTTGTATATTTATTAAATTCTGATGTAGGATTGTCAGGAAATGAGTTGGCTAAAATATTTGATGTGAGTTCTAGGACTATTAGATCTGATATTAAATTTTTAAATGAATTGCTTAAAGACCATGAGATTAGGATATGTTCTTCTAAACAACAAGGATACTTTATACCACAACAACAAAGAAGGTTAGGAATATCTTTAATAAAAGAAATTTTTAAAAGTGAAGAAAATATAACTAAAATTCCCAGTACTCCGTCAGAACGATTGGCTTTTATACTATTTAAGTTAACCTTTGCAAGGGATTTTATTACCATGGAAGATTTTGCAGATATGTTGTTTGTTTCAAAGACGACTGTGTACTTAGATATAAAAAATATTATAAAATTTTTAAAGAATTTTTCAAACTTAGAGTTAGAGATTTCTCCTATAAAAGGTCTGAAATTAAAAGGAGACGAAAGGTTCAAAAGACTTTTAATCTCAAATGTACTTAAAAGAGAAATGAGAAATGATAAATTAATTCTAAGTAATAGTTTTCATTATGTTTTTACTGATGAAAATTTAGATTTAAATAAGGAAATATTATTTTTATACGAAACTATTATAAATGTATTAAACAAATATGGATATATTTTGACAGATGCTGATGTAATTCTATTAGTAAAAGATATTTTAGTCAGCATAAAAAGAATTCAAAGGGGCTTTTTTATAGAAGAAAATATAGAAGAAGATTTAGATTTAACTATAGCTAATGCTATAAAGGAGGAAATAGAGAATTATTTCAATATTTTATTAGATGATAAAGAACTTGAATATTTTCAACAAAGCTTTAATACTAAAAGATTGTTAAATGTTGCTAGTAAGGATTGTGTACTAAAAGAAGAAGGGGAGAATATAGTTGATGAGTTTTTAAAGGAGGTAAAATATAAATTCAATATTGATTTTATGGAAGATACCAACTTTAGAAGAAATTTCATATTACATTTAAATCCTATGCTTGAAAGAATAAAAGCTAATTATTTTGAAGACAATCCTTTTAAAAGTCAAATAAAAACAAGTTATCCTTTTGCTTTTGAAATTTCTATGACAATAGTGTCGATAATCAAAAGAAAGTTGAATATAGTGATTAGTGAATCAGAAGTTTCTTATATAGCATTACATGTAGCAGTAGCTTTAGATAAAATTCATAATAAAATAAATATAGCTATCATCTGTGGCTCTGGTTTAGGCACTGCTCAATTTGTAAAGAGTAAAATAGTATCTTATTATAGCGAACAAGTAAATATATTAGGGTATTTTCCTGTATATAAGTTAGACAATGTTTTAAATGGTGATTGTGGAAAAGCAGATTTGATAATTTCTACTATTCCTTTAACAACTAAAAGCAATATACCTATAGTTCAAGTAAATCCATTGATTACTGAGGATGATTTAATAAGAATAAAGCGTTATATAGGTAATCCTCTAATGACAATTAAAGAAATGAATACAGATGGAATAAAAGAAAAGTTTTTTAAAGATGGATTATTTAAATATTTTGATGAAGAAGTTGATTTTTTAAATGCTATATTGAAACTTACTGAAATGCTTAGAACTGAAGGATATATAGATGATGTAGAAATTTTCTATGCTTCTGTTGTCCGAAGGGAAAACCTATTTTCGACTATTTTAGAAGATATGATAGCTATACCTCACCCAATGGAATCTATGTCTAAAAAGACAGTAGTAGCTGTTGGTATATTTAAAAATCCAGCTGTTTATAATGGCAAAAAAGTGAAAGTTATTTTCTTGTTTGCTTTCAATGCTAAGGAAAACGAAAACCTAAAGTTATTATATGAATTGTTAAAAGAAATAATAGAGTCTAAAAGTACTATTGAAAACGTATCCAAATCTAATAGTTTTAATGATTTTATTGTCAAAATTGGTTGGTGAAATATGCCAAATGGTGCATTAGTATGAATAGAATATTTTTTCTATTAAAAAAAATTATTATACAAGGGGGAATTGATTTGAATGGATTTATGAAATTTTTAGAAGCTAAATTAGTACCAGTAGCTAGAAAATTAGACCAAAACAGATATCTAACTGCAATCAAAGATGGTTTCTTTGCAGTAATGCCATTATTAATAATAGGTTCTATGTTTCTCTTAATACCAAATATTCCAAGTGAGGGATATCAAAACTTTATGGCTAGTAAACTAGGTGAGGATTGGTCGAAATATGTACTAATTCCTTTTGATGCTACTATGAATTTGATGACTATTTTTGTAATGGTTGGTATGGCGAAAAGTTTAGGAAGGTCATTTGATATTGATGATGCAACAAGTATTGTAACAGCTCTTGTAGCATTTCTTATTCTAACACCGATGACAGAGCTTGTAGATAGTGGACAAGGCTTACCTGTTGCGAACTTTACAGCAACTGGATTATTTGTAGGTATATTCTCTACTATGTTTGCCATAAAAATATTTTCTGTGATAAAAAACAAAGGGTGGATTATTAAAATGCCAGGTAATGTACCTGCTAATGTAGCCACTTCATTTAGTTCTTTGATACCTGAATTATTTGTTATTTTAATATTTACAGCTATTAGAATTGGATTTTCTTTTACTACATTTGAAACAGTACAAAATTTCTTATACACTATACTTCAAAAACCTTTGACAAATATTGGTGGAAACTTAATTTTCTTAATTATAGTAGTAATTGTTCAGCAAATATTATGGATGTTTGGTATACATGGTTCTAATGTAACAGATGGAATTACAAAACCTATAATGTTTGCTCAAACAGCAGAAAATGCTGAAGCTTTTGCAGCAGGGTTAAAACTACCAAATATTTTAAATTATCAATTCTATACCAATTATGTTAATATTGGTGGAGCAGGAGCTACATTAGCACTAGTTTTAATAATTTTATTTGTAGCAAGATCCCAAAGATTTAAGTTTTTAGGTAAGTTATCAGTAGGTGCTGGTATATTTAATATTAACGAACCAGTAATATTTGGACTGCCAATTGTGTTAAATCCAATTATGATTGTACCGTTTATAGTAGTACCATTGGTAAATATATTATTAACTTATTTTGTAATGGCGGTAGGTCTCGTTCCATTAGCAAATGGTATTAATATTCAATGGACAACACCACCAATTTTATCAGGATTGATTATTTGTGGTTGGAGAGGAGCTTTACACCAAATAGTACTTATAGTTATAGATGGATTGATTTATTATCCATTCTTTAGAGCAGTTGACAGATTAGAGCTAGAAAAAGAGTCTCTACAGAACAACTAATTTAAGCCATATTAGAGTTTTATTTATGAGAGGACTTCATTAGATTATAGAAGACAGAAGTCCTCGATTTTTTATTAGACTCTATGAAATATTTATAAGAATTAGGGAGGTATATATGAAAAATTTAGGAATTTCAATTTATCCAGAAAAGTCTACAGATGCTGAATTATTCCATTATATTGATATGGCAAAGGATGTGGGATTTAAAAGAATATTTTCTTGCTTACTATCATCCAAAAAATCAAAAGAACAGATTATAAAAAGATTTTCTAATATTATGGGATATGCAAATGAAAAAGGATTTGAAACAATAGTAGATGTTAATCCTTCTGTATTAAAAAATTTAGGGGTTGATAGTAATGATCTATCTTTTTTTAAAGATATTAAAGCAAGTGGATTTAGACTAGATGCAGGATACTCTGGCTATGAAGAAGCTATGATGACATATAATGACTACAATCTAAAAGTAGAAATTAATATGAGTAATGATACTAGATATATAGATACAATTATGGATCATAGACCAAATAGATATAATTTAATAGGTTGTCATAATTTTTATCCTCATAAACATAGTGGATTACCTTTAGATTATTTTGAGAAATGTACCTATAATTTTAAAAAGCATGCATTAAATACGGCTGCTTTTATTACTAGTGAAAATGAAAATGCCTTTGGACCTTGGGCAATAAGCAATCAAATTCCAACTTTAGAAATGCATAGATATATGCCCATAGAAGTTCAATTAAAGCATATGATAGCTTTAGATATTATTGATGATGTTATTATATCTAATAGTTTTGCAACTAAAGAAGAATTTAAAAAGATAAAAAATATAAGACTAGATATGGTATCTTTTGAAGTAATTCTTGAAGATGATATTACAGAAATTGAAAAGATAATATTGTTAGATGAACTCCACTTTAGACGAGGAGACATATGCGATACAGTTATTAGATCTACTAAGAGTAGTAGAGATAAATACAAGGATAGAAGTTTCCCAGTACACAATGCTTGTAAGAATATAAAACGTGGAGATATAATTATAGAAAGTGATGAGTACGGAAACTACAAAGGAGAGCTAGAAATAGCTTTAAAAGATTTTGAAAATAGTGGAAAGTCTAATGTGGTTGGTAGAATCAGAGAAGAAGAGATATTTATACTAGATTATATAAAACCAAATCAGAAATTTAACTTTATACTAACAAATGATTAGTTATTTATAGGAGTGGTTATATGGAAGAAAGTAAAAATCAAGATTTAATTGAAGTAATAATGAACATCATAATTAATGCAGGTAATGCAAAATCTGATGCAATATGTGCTATTAGAGATGCTAAGAAATTTGATTTTGAATCAGCTGAAGAAAAATTAAAATCAGCAAAAGAAGCCGAATTATTAGCACATGCTGCACAGACTAAATTATTGGCTAAAGAGTCAGGTGGACAAAAAATAGAATTAAGCTTGTTAATGGTTCATGGGCAAGATCATTTAATGAATTGTATAACATTTAATGATTTAGCAGGGGAAATTATAGATTTATATAAAACAATAAAAAAATAATATAACTAGGGAGGATACTATTATGAAAAAAATATTTTTATTGTGTTCGGCAGGTATGTCAACAAGTTTATTAGTAAATAAGATGAAAGAAGTTGCAGAAAGTAAAGGATATGAGTATGATATTGCTGCTATATCTTTAGCAAATCTAAAAGATATAAAAGATAAAGCAGATGTTATATTATTAGGACCTCAAGTAAGATTTGATGAAGATAGAGTAAAAAAGGAAGTTGGAAGCATTCCTGTTAGTGTAGTAGATATGGCTGCTTATGGAATGATGGATGGAGAAAAAGCATTAGACCAAGCAAGAGAATTACTAGGAGAGAAGTAGAGCAATTCTCTTTCCTAGATTTTCTTTATATTACTTTTTGTGAAAAATAGTCATGCAGTGAAATATAAACAATGAATGTAGGCTTTGAGTATTTACTCGTATGCCTGCATGAATGTTTATATTTCACTTAGATATAGTATGATATATAAAATAAATTATGCCTCCTAGATATCCAGAACATTTTTGAAATAAAGTATAAGAACATCCGGATTTTCTATTGACATCTAAATAAGCATTTGGTAGTATAATGTTATAATTAAATAGTTATACTCATATAATATTCGGGATACGGCCGGAGAGTTTCTACCTAAGAACCACTAATTCTTAGACTATGAGTGAGACACAAGTATTACTTGGTAATATTCTACTTAAGGAATTAATCCTCCACTGGTAGGTTTCACTTATAGAAATCTATTAGAGAGGATTTTTATTATTCATTAAATATTAAGGAGGTATCTAAATGGATACTAAAAAAGCATCAAAATTGGATTCATACTTTAAATTAAATGAAAATGGAACAGATGCTAAAACTGAAATAATGGCAGGTATTACAACATTTGTTACTATGGCTTATATTATATTCGTAAATCCAAGTATATTGAAGCTAGCAGGAATGAATGAAGCAGGAGCAATAGGAGATGCAGCAGCAGGTATAGGTTTTGAAGATCCTATTGTAGGAGGTATTTTTGTAGCAACATGTATAGCGGGAGCTATAGGTACTCTTATTATGGGTTTATATGCAAATTTACCTTTTGCTTTGGCACCAGGAATGGGTCTTAATGCATTCTTCACATATGGAGTTGTATTAGGGTTAGGATATACATGGCAGGAAGCTTTAGCAGCTGTATTTATTTCTGGAATATTATTTATTATTTTAACAATAACAGGACTTAGAGAAGCTATTGTAGATGCATTACCTGATTCTTTAAAAAGAGCAATTGGTGGAGGTATAGGATTATTTATATCTTTAGTAGGATTGAAACAGGGTCACATTATAGTAGGTAATCCTGATACATTAATACAATTTGGTAGTTTTACAGATGCTGCAACAATAGTAACAGTGATTGGATTAGTAATAATAGGTATATTAATGACTAGACAAGTAAAGGGAGCTATATTAATAGGTATAATATTAACAACTATTATAAGTATACCAATGGGTATAACTACAATACCTACAGATCTCACATGGTCTATACCTAGTTTAACACCTACATTAGGTAAATTAGATTTTGTGGGATTATTGAATTTAGGTGAAGTTGGACTTATAGGTGCAATTATGAGTGTTATAACAGTGGTTATATCTTTTAGTTTAGTGGATATGTTTGATACTATAGGAACTTTAGTAGGAACCGGAGCAAAAGCAGGATTTATAGATGAAGATGGAAGATTGAAAAACATGGACAAAGCGTTGTTTGCAGATTCTATCGCTACATCTATAGGAGCAGTATTAGGAACATCTACTACAACTACCTATGTAGAAAGTGCATCAGGAGTTAGTGAAGGTGGAAGAACAGGACTTACTGCTGTAACAACAGGGGTATTATTCATTTTAGCTTTATTCTTAGCACCAATAGTTGGAATAGTACCAGCAGAAGCTACTGCACCAGCATTGATAATAGTAGGCGTATTGATGATGACATCAGTTAAACATATAGACTTTGAAGATTTTTCTGAAGCTTTACCAGCATTTTTAACAATGGCTATTATGCCTTTTAGTTATAGCATTGCAAATGGTATTGCTGCGGGACTTATATTTTATCCAATAACTAAATTGACAATGGGCAAAGGTAAAGATGTTCATCCAGCAATATATATATTAGCTATTCTGTTCATTTTAAGATTTACAATTTTACCTCATTAAATTTTTATAATATAAAGAGCTATCTAGAAATAGACAGCTCTTTAAAATTATTTGGGAGTACTATTATTGTAAAATTTTGTAGGATCAATATAATCTATATTTCTTTTCATATCCCAAGGGAATACGAAAGCATTAAATTTATTTTCAATAATCGGATATTGATTTTTATTATAGGTGTCAACGATAACATTATATCCATTTTCACCTTTCGAAGTATTTTTCATAGAGTATCATCCCTTCAGAAGTACTCCCATATATATTATCTATATTTAAAATGAAATATATGTGTATATTAATTATTTATATTTTGCCAATTTTTGAATTCTTCAATTTCATTTTTAATACTTTTTATAATAAATGAAAAGACTAAAGCATCATCAATATAGCCTGCATATAAAATAAAATCCGGAACTACATCAAGTGGATTCACAAAATATAATAATCCTGCAACTATTGTTATAATAGTCTTTTTAGAGATAGATTTATATTCACCAGATATAAAAGATTTAAACATATCTATTAAAGTCTTTAAATCATCGCTAAATCCTTTGATTCGTCTACTATCTTTCTTGGACTTTTTAATAGCATCGTTAATGAGTTTTTTTCCTTTTTCTCTATTTTTTATATATTTTAATGCTTTCTTTTTATCTGAATTAATGGTGTTTTTTATTTTAGATTTCATGTGCTCATCTCCATTTATAGTTATTCTTATTATTATAAAGAAATTTATTCAATAAAATCTAATATTTCCTTTAACTCTTCTTCGGTCATTTTTGATACTAATTTTTTTCCCGGTTTTATAATAGTATCAAACATTTTCTTCTTCTTTTCTTGTAATTTAAATATTTTTTCTTCGATAGTGCCTTTAGTTATTAAATTCATTACATGTACAGAGTTATTTTGGCCAATTCTATGAGCCCTATCAGTCGCTTGATTTTCAACAGCTGGATTCCACCAAGGGTCAAAGTGAATCACAGTATCTGCTCCAGTAAGGTTTAGTCCAGTGCCACCAGCTTTTAATGAGATTAAGAATACATCACCATCACCATTATTAAAACTTTTAACTAATTCACCTCTTTTTTCAGATTTAGTAGATCCATCTAGATATTTATATCTTATATTTTTAGAGTCTAGTAAATCTTTAATTAATGATAACATACTAGTAAATTGTGAAAATAGTAGGATTCTATGTTTACTATCTATAGAATCGTTTAAGATTTCTTCCAATAGTTCCAATTTTCCACTGGAGCCATTATAATTGTCAATAAATGTGCTAGGATGGCAACAAATCTGTCTTAAGCGGGTTAGTCCTGATAATATTTTTATATGACTATTTTTAAATCCTTTATTCTTAATTTCTGATTCTATTTCTCCTTTGATTTCCTTTAAATATGCAAGGTAGATTTTCTTTTGATTTTTAGTAAGTTCTGCAACTAATTTGTGCTCTATTTTATCAGGAAGTTCTTTTAAAACGTCTTTTTTCAATCTTCTCAGAATGAAAGGGCCAATATGTTTTCTCAAATTATTTAATCTATTAGAATCTTGGTCTTTAATTATAGGTTTTTCATATTTTTTAATAAATTTTGAGTGAGAAGATAAATACCCTGGCATTATAAAATCAAATATAGACCATAATTCACCCAATGAATTTTCTATAGGAGTTCCAGTAAGAGCAAAGAAACCTTTCCCTTTTAACATTTTTACTGATTTTGCATTTTGAGATTGAGAATTTTTAATATGTTGAGCTTCATCTAAAATACAATATCTAAAGTTGATATCATTATAATGTTCAATATCTCTTCTTATTAATGGGTAGGATGTAATGACTATATCATAATGTATCATATTTTCAATTAATTCTCTACGATATTTTTTATCTCCTGATATTACTAAGCTATTTAGCTCAGGAGTAAATTTATTAATTTCATCCTTCCAATTATATACTAAGGATGTAGGGACTATTATGATTGAAGGTTGAGATCCTTTTTCTTGTTTTTCAGATAAAAGGAATGTTAAGACTTGAAGAGTCTTACCAAGTCCCATGTCATCAGCTAAAATACCTCCAAAACCATATTTAGACAATGTTTTTAACCATTTAAATCCAAAGTTTTGATAATTTCTTAAAGTAGTATTTAAATTTTCAGGGATAATATATTCCATATCCTCTGGTTCCTTTATATTTTGAACTAATTCCTTAAATGCTAGATTACGATGAATATAATTCAAATGGGATTCTTTTAATTCTTCATCTAGATAAAGAGCCTTATATTTAGGTAATTCTATTATTGAATTTTTGAAGTCTTTTTCAGTTAAATCTAAAGAATCTGCTATATTTTTGATTTTATTTAAACCATTTATTTCTAGTGGAAGAAAGGAACCATCTCTTAATCTATAATATTTTTTCTTTTTCTTTAAGGAATTGAATACATCTGAAAGTTCATTATTATCAATTCCATCAATTTCAAATGTAAATTCTAAGATATCATTACTATCATTTAATCTAACACCACCTGAAAAAGAAGAGGAGTCTTTCAATTTAATTTTTCTAAAACTATTGGAATGATAGACTTTAGAAATCTCTTGTAATTTGGGGAGTTTATGATATAAGAATTCATAAATTTTTTCTTCATCATCTAGGTGTATTTTGTTTTTATTAACTTTGAACTCTGATGTCTCAAAAAAGTCAAGAATTTTCTTCTCCTTTTCAATATCTCTAAGGAGTATCATATCTTCTTTTCTTGAAAACTTATTATCTTTAGAAAAGGGGTCAATAGTAATATCTCCATACACTAATTTTATATTAGCCGTGATACTGTTTTCTTCATTATCTAAATATATCTCTGGAATTAAATCGGGGTTATATATAGAAGATTTAACTTTATCGTCTATGTCTATTTTTCCAATCTTTTTTACATAAGGGTAAACTTCTGATATAAATCTTTCTCTATACTTTTTAGGTATATTTATTATATTATTTTTATTCTTAATTACAGAATTATAAAATGGTAAGAAGTTATTCTTTTGATTTAAAGAAATTATATATATATTTTCACCAGCAAAGAAATATTTATCATTAGGAAGTAGAGAAACTAAATTATCAGGATGATTAATTTTCAAAGATAAATTATTATCCTGTTCCTTTAGGAAAAAGTCTATAGGGATATTTTCTTCTAATATAGAGATATTTTTATATGTTTTATCAAAAATTTTTCCATTAAAACTTCTATCTTTTATTAGTCGAAAAAATCTCTTCAAGGTCTTTGGAGTAAGTGTGATACTTTTACCCTTAAATAAACTATATTGATTATAGGTGTATTCATTTATATAGGTTTCATTATCATAAACTTCCTTTAACAGATCTATAATTGCTTGGTCTTTTTGTTTAAATGTATGTTTATCAGGATAGAAAGTGAATTCTTTTCCAAAGTAAATACTTTCTTGTCTTTCTATACTTTGAAAGAATTTTTTTATGCTTTTTACTACATAGAGTTTATTTTCTCCTATTCTTAGATTTAGGGATGACCCATTTTCTATGCCTAAAAAATCATTGGGATTATATTCATAGTTAAATTCTATATTGATAGGAGTTTTTTCTTTTGTAGAATAATAGTGAAAATAATCTAGTATTTCAATTATATCATTACCATTATTATAACGAGTTGGTTTATTGAAACGACCTTTTTTATCTTCTTCCATTATTTTCAAAAGAAGAGCAGTTATATGTTTGCAATATCCCCAATACTCTTTGTAGGCAGGACAAGTACATGTAGCATCTTTAAAAGTTCCTAGGAGATTAAATAAAACTGTTACATGATAAGGTTTATTACCTTGTATTAAGGCATTAAATTCTAAATTTCCCCTTAGAAAATGAAAGTCTTTGATACTTCCATTGAAGAAATACTGTTTTCCTTTTTGAAAGGTTTTGTAATTTGAACTAAGTTCTTGTATGTTTTTTTCGGAAAGATTAAACATGTTTCACCTCGATAACTAATGATTATTTTAATTAATTATAACATACATATTATTGTTCCCAAATTATCTTAAGGGAACAATATTTAATTTAAAACATAATTTATATATTATAATGGCAAAAATCAAAAGATGTTAGGATGTGATAATGTGTGTGGTATAGCAGGGTGGATAGATAATGAGATAGATTTAAGAGAAAATGTAGAAACTATTAAAGATATGATTTCCACATTGAAAAATAGAGGACCAGATGACAGCGGAATATATGTGTCGAAGGATGCTTTATTAGGACATAGAAGGCTTTCTATAATAGATCCAGAAGGTGGAAATCAGCCTATGATAAAAACAGTTGGTGGCAGAGAATTTATTATTGTGTATAACGGAGAGTTATATAATACTAAAGAATTAAGGGAAAAATTAGAAAATAAAGGTTATATCTTTAACTCGTATTCTGATACAGAAGTTTTATTAACTTCTTATATAGAATGGGGAATAGAATGTCTTAAGTATATAAATGGGATATTTGCTTTTGGTATATGGAATGTGAATAATAAGAGATTATTTTTAGCTAGGGATCATTTAGGCGTTAAACCTTTATTTTATTCTCATATCAATGATTCATTAATATTTGGCTCAGAAATAAAAACATTATTAAAACATCCTTATATAGAGCCTATAGTAGATGATGTAGGTCTGATGGAGATATTTGGTTTGGGACCAGCTAGAAGTTTAGGTACTGGAGTATTTAGAAACATAAAGGAGATTCCACCGGCTCATTATATTTTATATGATGAGAAGGGATTTAAAATTGAACAATACTGGGAACTTGAAGCAAAATCTCATGAAGAAAATTTAGAGGATACAACAAATCATGTAAGAAGTTTATTAATAGATGCAGTAGAAAGGCAATTAGTTTCTGATGTTCCTCTATGTACTTTTCTTTCAGGGGGACTAGATTCTAGTGCTATATCAGCTATAGCATCAAATGCTTTTAAAAGAGATGGTAGAGGAAATTTAAATACATTTTCTATAGATTATAAGGATAATGATAAATTTTTTAAATCTAGTAAATTTCAACCAGATGCTGATTCGAATTGGATAAAAGTAATGGCAGAGTATATTAATAGTAATCATACTAATATAGAATTAACTAATGAAGAATTAATTACTTCTTTGAAAGATGGAGTATTAGCTAGAGACTTACCGGGTATGGCAGATGTAGATACATCTTTATTTCTATTTTGTAAAGAAGTGAGAAATACCCATACAGTAGCATTATCAGGAGAATGTGCTGATGAGATATTTGGAGGATATCCTTGGTTTAGGAATAAAGAGGATATAAATGCTGATACTTTTCCGTGGTCAAAGAATGTGGGAAATAGAAGGAAGATATTATCAAAGGATTTAAAAGATTTACCTATTGAGGAATATGTTAAAGAGAAATATAAAGATACATTGAAAAGGGTTCCTAAATTATACGGGGAATCTTCAGTTGACGGAAGGATGAGAGGAATATTTTATCTTAATATTAAATGGTTTATGATTACATTATTAAATAGAAAAGATAGAATGAGTATGGCTAATAGTCTTGAAGTGAGGGTTCCTTTTGCCGATTATCGGTTAGTAGAATATGCTTATAATATACCAAAAGAATTTAAGTTCTATGGAAATAGAGAAAAAGGAATTCTAAGGAAAGCCTTAAGGGGAATATTACCAGATAGTATTATCAATAGAAAGAAAAGTCCATATCCTAAGACTCATCATCCTATATATACAGAATTAGTACAACAAGAAATGAAAAGAATACTTAAGGATAAAAGTTCTCCAGTATTAGAATTATTAGATTATGATATAGTAAAAGAAATAGTAGATACAAAAGGCAAGTCATATACAAAACCATGGTTTGGACAGTTAATGACAGGGCCACAATTAATGGCATATTTGATACAGTTAAATATATGGTTGAGAGAATATAAGGTTAGATTGGTATAAAGAAAAGCAAGGCATTGCCCTGCTTTGTTATATTAAATATTTGTTTTTTAGTTGTAGTAGTTTCTGGATTATTTATTATTTTATATTTTCTTGGATAAATTTTCTAAAAATGATATTATATAAATTAAGAATTCATTTGATTTTAGGAGAGATTATATGGACAATAATAAATTATCTAGTATTGAAAAAGCTTTATTAGTTCTTAATCAACTTAGTGAACCGCCTTTCGAATATAAAGCTATGGATTTGGCAAATATATTAGAAATGAATAGAGCTACAGTACACAGAATATTAAATACTTTATTGGAAAAGGATTTTGTTATAAAGGATAAGAATAATAAGGAATATAGGCTTGGTCCCAAAGTTTATAAATTAGGTTCAGTTTACTTAAGTAATTTTAATTATGGTAATAAAATAGAGGAAATATTAAATGAAATTGCTGAAAAGACTAAAGAATCAGTAGGAGTAGGGATAAGAGATAATGAAAAAATAATATCTTTATATGAAATAGAGATTCATCAACCTTTAAAGATGAATTATCGTCCAGGAATTTTTTATCCTATGAATAGGGGTTGCTATGGTAAATGTCTTATGGCTTATTATGATCAAGATAAAGTTGAAAAACTTTTAGAGAAAAAGGAATTTGAAAAAGTAGCTAAAAACACATTAATAACTAAAGAGGAGATACTATTAGAGTATGAAAATATAAGAAATCAAGGATATGTTACAAGTATAGAAGAAACCTTTGAATATGCAATAGGTGTTGGGATACCAATATTTAATCGCCATAATGAAGTTACTACATGTGTAGCGGTATCTTTCTTAAAAAATGAAAATTACTTAAAAAAAATTGAAGAAATTAAAGATGTTCTTTTTGATTATAGAGATAAAATAGCAAAATATATGCCTTGAAAGGATGCTTACAAAAGCATCTTTTTTTTGTTCATTTTTATACATGAAATATTCTTGTAATATTCAGAAAGTTATGTTATTATACAATTATAGTTTATATAACAAACATATAGTTCAATATATGGACAAAAAAGGAGGTCATTATGGAGAAAGAATTGTTAAATCAGCTTAAATCTTCAATATCTCAAGATGAAGTAATTGACATAATAAGAAAATTGGTAGAGTTACCTAGCTATCCTGGAATAAAAAATCAAGAAACGAATGTAGCTAAATGTATAAAAAATATTTTTGTAAAGGAGGGTATATGGGCAGAAGTAAATCATGTAATAAATGGTAGATTTAATGTTATAGCAAAAATTGAAGGCAAAAATAGAGGAAAATCTTTACTTTTAACTGGTCATACAGATACAGTTCCTTCTTATGGGATGAAAGATCCTTGTATTTTAAAAGAATGTGAAGATAAACTTTATGGAAGAGGAACTGTAGACATGAAAGGACCTTTAGCTTGTATGATTGCAGCTTTAATAGCTATTAAAAGATCAAATGTAGAATTAGATGGAGATTTGATATTTGCAGGAGTCATTGATGAGGAAGAAGGAAGCCTAGGAACTATTGATTTATTAGAAAGAGGATTAGATGTAGATGCTGCTATAGTAGGAGAGCCTTCAAATTTAGAGATATGTGTTGCTCATAGAGGATTAGAATGGATTGAATTTCACTTTATAGGAAAAACAGTCCATGGTGGGAAGCAAGATGAAGGAATAAATGCCATATTAAATGCTTCTAATTTTATTCAAAGGATTCAGGAAAATGTCTACGTAAAGATATATTCAAAGACTCATTCTATTATTGGAACATCTTCAATGAATTATGGAACTATAAATGGAGGTACTCAACCTAGTACAGTAGCTGGAAATTGTGTTATGAAAATAGATAGAAGATGGATACCAGGAGAAAAATATGAAGATGTTTTGAAAGACTATCAAGATATTATAGATGATATGTCTAAAGAAGATTCTAAGTTTAAATGTGAAATGAAGATAGTGGATGAAAGTGTGATGAAAGAAGGATATGTTCATGAAGCTATGGAAACTGATATAAATCATCCAATAGTGAATATATCTAAAAAAATGACAAAAAAAATATATAATAAAGAACCCAAACTTACTTTTTTCCCAGCGTGGAGTGATGGAGGATTGTTATCTAGTTATGGTAATATCCCTACAATTATTTTTGCTCCAGGAGATTTAGAATCAGCCCATTCATCAGAGGAATTTATAGACAAAAGTCAAGTTTATCCTGCTACTTTAATTTATGCTTTAATAGCAATAGAATTTTGTAGAAATGAATAGGGAGGTTGTATTATGAATAAAGGTGAAGCTGTAAGTGATAATAAGAAAAAATTTAAAGTTCCTCATGTATATGTGATTTTATTAACTATTGTTTTAATATGTGGACTTCTCACCTATATAGTGCCATCAGGAGAATATCAAATGGTAGAGAATGAGGAAGGTAGAGAAGTATTAGATCCTGATTCCTTTGAATATACAGAAAGCAATCCTATAAGTATATTTGGATTATTAAAATCAGTACCCCAAGGTATGGCAGAAACTGCAGAAATAATTTTCTTTATATTCATAGTTGGAGGTTCCTTTGCAGTATTAGAGGCAACAGGAGCTGTGGAATCTGCCTTAGGAAAGGTAACTAAATCTATGGCAGGAAAGGAGAAAGCACTAGTACCTATTGTAATGTTTATATTTGGTCTAGGTGGAGGAGTATTTGGAATGGCCGAAGAGACATTGCCTTTTATACCAATAATGGTAACCTTGGCCATAGCATTAGGGTTTGACTCACTAACAGGAGCAGGAATGGTATTAGTTGGAGCAGGAGCAGGATTTGCTGGTGCATTCATGAATCCCTTTACTATTGGAGTAGCTCAAGGGATAGCTGGATTACCCTTATTTTCTGGTATGAAATTTAGATTAATTGTATTTGTTTTGATGATTATAACAGCTATATTCTTTGTGTTTTGGTATGCAGGAAGAGTTAAAAAGAATCCAGAAAAGAGTTTAATGTATGAGTTTGATAAAAAGAGGGAAGATACATTAGACTTAAAAAATTTAAAAGAATTTACTATTAGTCATAAGATAGTGTTGCTAACTTTAGCTATAACGATAGGTCTATTAATATTTGGTGTAGTGGAATATGAATGGTATATACAGGAGATATCAGCATTATTTTTAGGAATGGCAATAGTAGTAGCTATAATTGGAAAGCTTGGATTTAATGGTTTTGCTGAAGAATTAATAAATGGTATGGCTAATTTAGCTGGGGGAGCATTAGTAGTTGGATTTGCTAGAGCTATTTTAGTAGTTTTAACAGAAGGACAAATATTAGATACTATACTCAATTCAGCAGCAAGTTTAGTATCTACATTACCCTCATCTTTTACAGCACTGGGAATGTATGTATTCCAAATATTCTTAAACTTTATAATTCCTTCAGGAAGTGGTCAAGCAGCAGTTTCCATACCTATATTAGCACCTCTTTCTGACTTAGTAGGAGTTACTAGACAAACAGCAGTATTGGCTTATCAGTTTGGTGATGGTATATCAAATATATTTACTCCTACATCAGGATATTTCATGGCTGGTCTTGCCTTAGCTAAGATTCCATGGAGTAAATGGGCGAAGTGGTTTTTACCTCTATTCTTAATTGAATTTGTAATTGGTGGTATATTAGTATTTATTGCCCATATGATTCAGTTTGGACCATTTTAATAATAGGATATTTAATGAATATCTAATATACTATAAAACAAAATCCATTTTATGTAATAGAATTGTTTGTAAGTTAGAGTATGAGGCATTGCTTCTGGAGCATAACATAAATACGGAATTTTTTCAAAATTTGATTTTATCCTGCTATAAAAAGTGGATGAAAAGAATTTTTTTTAATGATATAATAGTATTAAGAAGACTAAAAAGTTGGTGAAAAAATGAAAAATGAAATAATAAACAAACATGACGCCACATTTAAAGAAGTATTTAGTCAAAAGAGAATAGCTAAAGATTTTATAGAAAATAATATACCTAAAGAAGTGTTAGACATAATAAATATGGAAAGTTTAGAGCTTCAAAAGGATACATTTATAAATGAAAAATTACAGGAAAATTTTTCGGATTTAATATATAGAGTAAAAATAAATAATAAAGATGCTTATATAAGTTTTCTATTAGAACATAAATCCTATAAAGATAAAATGGTGATATTTCAAATTCAAAAATATATCCTTGAATCCTGGATGACAATAATACAGAAGGAAAATAAGGAAGAATTACCAATTATAATACCATTGATGATTTATCACGGTAAAGAGAAATGGAATCTAAAAACAGATTTAAGAGATATGATCCCGGATTTTGATGAATTGCCAGTATACTTAAAGCAAAGAGTACCAGTATTTAAATATGATTTTTTCAACATAAGAGAATATGAAGAGAGTGATTTTGAAAAATTAACTAGATTAACAGCAATGATGTTAAAGTCTTTTAAATATGCTTTTGAAGATGATTTAGAAGTAGTTTTAAGAAACTTTCTTCTTGCATTAGAAGAAGTAAAAGAAGAAGAGTCAATGGAAACGCTAATATACTATGGAGAGATATATTTAAAATATATAGAACTTACAAACAGTAATATAAAAGAAGAGCATATAAAAGAAGAAATAAAAAAATTAAGTGGAAAGGGGGCTGTTACTATGAGCATATTAGAAAGAAGAGAGGAAAAAGGAATGCAAAAAGGAATGCAAAAAGGAATACAAAAAGGAATGCAAGAAGAGAAGCTGGAAATAGCAAAGAATCTGTTGAAAGAAGGATTAGAAATAGATTTAATAGTAAAAGCAACAGGCCTTTCTAAATCTAAAGTAGAGAAATTAAAAGAAGATTTTATTAATTAAAATAGAGATGTTTTTAAAAAGAACTAGTTAAAAATAAATGATTAGTTCTTTTTTAGTAGAAAATAGTAATAGTAACTTTATGTATCCTATTAAGAAATGTATAAGGATTTAAAGAATTTTACTGATCAGAGAAAAATTATTTATGTCAGTATCAAGTGGATCCACAAAATATAATAATCCTGCAACTATTGTTATAATAGTCTTTTAAAAAAAATATTCATACTATATTCTCAGAATATGGAATAGATAATATAGAATTTATGCTTTATTAATTATTGATATAATTTTTATTGTATTTCATAAGCTGAAGAATTTCACCTAAATAATATTTAAGGAGGACAGAATGTGGGGATTTTAATAGTTGTTAGGCATGGTGAAACACAATTTAATGTTGAAAAAAGATATACCGGAAGTTTAAATATTGAATTAAATAGTACAGGTTTTAAACAAGCAAAAAATTTAGCAAAGGAACTTAGAAAATATGATATTGATGTCATAATTACATCGACGTTAAAGAGAGCAAAACAAACAACAGAAATAATAAATAATGAGTTAAAGTTACCAATTATAGAAATGAAAGAATTTTGTGAGAGGAACGTTGGAGTTTTTGAAGGATTAACATGAAAGGAAGCAAAGGATAAATATCCTAACCTGTGGAGACAAAATATAACTCGAAAAATTAGGTTAATATCACAAACAGAAAAAGTGTAATATTTTAACAACAAGGGTTTCAAACTCATGTGGAGTGAGACATCCATGGATATAAATAATCTTGTGGGAAGCCTAAAGTAGTTAGAAAGGAGTCCACAAAAAGTGTTTCAAGAGCTGAAATTAATGATTTAGAATAATATAAATCTTTGGTTTCTTTAGGAATTAAATTTGTTGATAGATTGTTATTAAAATTAAAAAAAGTAACATCTCTAACGATCTCAAAACCATTAGTAGATATAATAGTTTTTTGTAAATAACCGAAATGACCATTGAGATAAGATAGGTTAGCATTAGGATTAGAATAATATTTAGGCATTTAACTTTGGGTATATCTTTCAATATTAAAGGTATATCTTGAATTATTTTTTAAAAGTTTTTAGAGAAAATTTTCACTTTTTGAAGTTGTGATTGACAATCTATTACGGGAACAGTGAATTAAAATACACATTTTCATGAAACTTTGTGCTTTGAGCACAACGAAAGGAATGATAGTTATTATGAAAGAAGAATTGATTAAAGTTACTATTGATAGACCTATGGGCAGTAGTCACCCAGACTACCCAGATATGATATATCCTATAAATTATGGGTATGTTAAAGGAATAACGGCACCTGATGGAGAAGAACAGGATGCATATGTGATAGGGGTAGATAAAGTGATTCATGAATATATTGGAAAGTTAATTGCAATTATACACAGGAATGATGATATAGAAGAAAAGTGGGTTGTTTGTGCAGAAAATACGACTTTTAGTAAAGCAGAGATTGAAAAACTAACCTATTTTCAAGAACAGTATTATGATAGCTATATAGAAATGCTTTAATAGATACTAAAGATATGAAGCCTGCCATAGAAGATTTGAACTACTCTCTGTCAAGTAGACAGTGAAAAAATAAAAAACTTTCTAACACCAATCATATTTTTATGGTTGGTGTTATTTTATGCAATATTATTAAATAAATAGTACCTATACTCTAGTGGACTCATACATTTGAGACGTTTTTGATATCGACGGTTATTGTAATAATATATATATTCTGGAATTGATTTTTCTAACTTTTCATCTGCCATACATAATTCTTTTTATTATTTTTATCTAGGAAAGTTAATTTTTTTGATATAATAAATTAGGGCGTAGTCCTTAGAATTAAAGGATTCTAGTTTAACTGTAAACTTATACTAGTTAATAAATGGAAGTGATTTTTTGGCAAGTAAATTAAAGAAAATATTTATAGACCATTGGGAAAGATTTGTAGAGCTATATGAACATAAGATTAGAAAAAGTGTTATTAAAGCAGTAGAAAAAATGATTAATTATGGATCTTTAGAAAAAGGATATATTATTGTAACACATACCAAGATAAAGCTAATCATAAATATAACTTTAAGAATAAAGAAAGATACGTGAGCTTTTGTCCAAAAATAAAGGGTCAAAAAGTTAACTAACAGTAAAATATTCTGATAATAGCAAAAATGTTAATCTATAAAAATATTCTTAAAAAGTAGAAAATATATTAATTCATTGACATTTTTTGAATATAAGAGTCTATATTGTAAAAAGTTGTTTAATTTCATATTCTTATATATCCACTGAAAATAATTCAAGTTTTATTCCCATGATAAAAGAATTAGAAAATCTATTTCGTCAATATAATGAAGATGGAAAAGTGATACTTGAATATGATGCTTGTATAAGCTACTGTAAATTATTTTAATATATAAAGATTCATATTTGATATTCGAATACTAATCTATTAACACATATAGCAATAGAGAATTTCGTTATATCGATTATCCACTATAAACTATATATGGATCGTCTACAATAAACTAGATATCTGCAATAAAACTAAAGGGGAATATATGACTGATTTTAATAACATTCTGCAAGAAAGATGTGAAACAGAAAGACTGCTCTTGCTTTCTGTTTCTTAACTTCTATTATATTATATCACGAAAAAAATAGAAATATAAGACTATTACTATGGATTTATTGTTAATATAATATAAAAAAAGGAAGGAGTTGGTAGTGAATGAATAATGAAGTAATCACAGTTTTAAAAAATCATAGGTCAATAAGAAGCTTTGAAAAGAAAAAAATTGAAAAAGAAATTTTAGACGAAATACTAAAAGTTGGAATTAGGGCTGCTAATGGAGGAAATTTGCAAGGATATTCTTTAGTTGTACTTGATGATTTAGATAAATTAGAAGCGCTTGGAATATATAATATACCTCTTGTAATAATAGCATTAGCTGATGCTTATAGAACAAAAAGATGGTTTAATGCTTTTGGGGAGAATAAAGCATCTGTAAATACTACTCATGGATTCTTCATAAATAATTGGGATGCACTAATTTGTCTTCATAATATTTCTATAGCAGCAGAAAGCTTAGGGATTGGAACATACTATAATGGTGATATAACTTCTATGGATATAGGAAAAGTAATAAATAATCCAGAATATACCTTTCCATCAGGAATGCTTTGTTTAGGATACCCAAAGAATGAGGGTAGATTTTTAGATAGATTACCACTAGAAGCTGTAGTACATTACAATTCATATAGAATACCTACTGATGAGGAAATAAAGGGGTGGTATAACGAAAAGGAAAATTTATTTCAAACTAGAAACACTAAGGAAAAACTTGAAGAGTTAAGAACTAAGGGGATTTTTAACATAGCTCAAGCTTATTCAAAAAATAAATTTAAGAAGGAAGAACTAGAGAAAACTAGTAAAAATATAAAAAGAAATATTAAAGAATCTGGATATGATGTATAATATTCAGCATAATTTTTCAGCTAAAAAAGGATTATAGGGTGCTTTTATTAACCTAAGTATATTATACAAGGAGTAAATGATGGTAGAAAGAAAATTTGCAGATAGGCCTGGGTGGTCAAGGATTATTGAAAAAGAATTTAAAACAACCTACTTTAATGAGAGAGACTTTAAAGGGTGGGTATCTTTATTAAAGTTAAATAAAGTAGCTAATCCATTAATTAAAAGAATGGGAGAAAAAGAAATATGTATTGTAGACAATGCTTATATATGGTTGCAACATTATCCAGAAGATAAAAATTATTGTATAACAACCATGTATGATAATAATTTTAAAATAGTACAGTGGTATTTTGATATTACAAAGAATGTTGGTATTAATGAAGATTGCATAAACTTTAATTCGATTCTTCATTATTGATTAACCTAATCCATAGTGTTTTTTGTAAGGAGTAATAAAATTAATTTCACTATGTAAATGAGTATAATTATACCACTTTACAAATTTATTTCTTTTTTCTTTTAAATTTTCTTTGGTTTATTAGTATCTTCAAAAGTAGATTTATTAGCATTAAGACATTGTTATTTTGGAGGGATAGTATGGACAAGCGTTTTACATTTAATGAAGACGTTAAGAACTATGATAAATGGAGACCATCATATTGTAAAGAATTATTCAATGATATTATTCAATATTCGGAACTTAATCAAAATAAGAAAGCAGTAGAAGTTGGAATCGGTACTGGTCAAGCAACTAAGCCTTTTCTAGTCACGGGATGTGATGTAACAGCTATTGAACTTGGAAAAAATCTAGCAGAATACTCGAAAGAAAAATTTAAAGAATATAAGAATTTTAGTGTATACAATACTTCATTTGAGAATTTTGAGTTCAATGATAATAGTTTTGATATTCTTTATTCTGCAACAGCATTTCATTGGATTCCTGAAGATATAGGTTATCCAAAGGTATTAAATTTATTAAAGAATAATGGAACATTAGCATTGTTTTGGAATAAACCATTTATAAAACGTGAAGATGATTTATTACATCAAAAAATTCAAAGTATATACCAAAAATATGGATTTTCAGATACTAAATTCATAGAAAATGATACAGCAAGATATAATAAAATATCAAAGACTATCCAATCATATGGTTTTAGAGACTTAGAAGTGAAGTTATATCACCAAACCCGAGTATTTAACTCTTCTGGTTATATCTCACTATTAAATACATATTCAGATCATATAATTATGGAAACATCTACAAAAGAATTATTGTACAGTGAAATTAAAAATGCTATTTTGGAAAATGGTAATATTTTAACTGTGTATGACACTATAGATTTATATTTGGCAAGAAAATAATGTTTTTTATATGATTATTGTTTAAAATATATATAAATTCACAATCATATTATTGTTACAAGTCAGCAACTTAATCTAACAGAGCTTGTATGTATATACAGATAAGCCTATTTCAATTATTAATACTACTGTATTACGTACTTCTACCGTAAGTGGTACAATGATTCAAGTCGTCATAATTTTTTACTGAAAAGCTTTTTTCTTGCTTCAAAAGATGTTACCCCTTTATTATAAGTATGAGGGCTAGTACGGTTGTCTTAGAATATGAATATGCATATTCATATATCCCATCATTTAATCATCATCCTTAAATTTAAATAAATAATAGAATTCATTCTTAAAGGAATTAAAATATCTTTCTACAGAAATATTTCTATATGGACAACCTATTTTACTTATACTCTGTGTAATATTTTCACTTTCACAAAATTCTATGAATTCTTTGGAAGTAGATTGACATCTTTTATCATCATGTAAAATTAAATTTTTTCGATTATTTTTGTTCTGTCATAACCTTAGCAATTTCAGTAAGGTTTTATCAGGTTTTTTTACTCTCTCATTTTCCAACATTTCTAATAAATCTATTAAAAAAAAGGATAGATTTTACTCTATCTCCCTTTAAGGTACTATTTTAAACAAATGGCTAAAAATATTTATTAATGAAATTCGATAATAATTTATTGATAAACATTTATTATTGTATTATAATAGTATAAAATATAATTAAAGGAGGTTATTGGAAATGAAAAATAAAAATATTAAATCATTATTAATATCATTTTTGTAGCTGTCATTAATAATAATGGTTACATCTTTAATAATTGGTAGTAAAATTACTTTAAAATTTTTATTTACAAAAATATTTATAGCAATTGTACTTTTAGGATATTCAATTGCAATGTATGTTTTACTGGGGTTAGCAGACACGCTTAAAGAAAGTCCCTTTATTAAAACTAATATAAAACGATTTAATTGTCTTGGATACATTTTTTTTATAGAAGCAATTGTTGAAGCTACTTATAGTTCAATATTTAGACCTAATGAGGGTATAGCTCAAATATTTGGACTTAATATAACAATAAATTTAGTAACTCTAGCAATTATTTCATTAACATTTTTTTAATTGCAAATATATTTAATAAAGCAATAAAAATAAAGGAAGATAATGAATTGACTATATAAGATAGGAGGGCTAATATGTCAATTATAGTTAATTTAGATGTAATGATGGCAAAACGAAAAGTCTCTCTTAAAAATTTAGCAGAGAATATAAAAATTACAAATAGTAACTTATCAATATTAAAAACTGGAAAAGCTAAAGCTATTAGGTTTTCAACATTGAATGAAATATGCAAAGCTTTGAATTGCCAACCTGGAGATATACTTGAATATATAGAAGATTAAATAATTGATGGGGTAACGTCTTGAAATTATAATTTCGTACTTTAAATTATAATTAATGGTACTATATTGTAGTAATTTTAAACTTCAAGAATTCTTAATAAATTCAGTTATATTATTCATTACGCTACCCCTAATAAAAATTTTAAATATACACCATATTCTCTTTCATCAATCCTGAAATATTTTTTAACTGAATAATTTCATCAGAGATACAATCCAATTTTTTATCATGACTTATTATTATAATTATTTTATTACTTCTTAATTCTTCTATTTTATTTATTAATATTTTTGTTGAGTTAACATCCAAAGCAGATTTTGTACTTCTTGTGGTAAGGTATATGTAGATCAAAGATCAAATGATATGGTTAATAAATTAATAAAGAATAAACATAAACATACGTTTTTTACAATACCTCAAGAATTAAGGATATACTTCCAAAAGAATAGAAAATTATTAGATATATTATCTCCAGGTTGATTTAATATTTGAATGCCAATAAATATATTAAGAAAAGAAGAAAAATATATTCCCAAGTTAGTTGAAACTATGAGGGATAATGGCAAGTGTTCTCGCCCGTTGAGAATAAGGGTAGCCTGTTAAGGTCGAAAGTTAAATACCAAACTTCTTACAAAGAAGCCACTGTTGCTTGTCTTGGTGGTAGTTCACTTTAGGATACTATTTAGATAAAAATAAAATTATATATGTTGGTGAAATGGAATAAATAACATATAGAGATCTCCTTGAATACACATATCTAACATAGCGAACCTAAGATGTCAATTTTCTGTATCGCTATCTATGTGTTTAGCTCCCCAGTCAGACATCAATTCAAGAATTGGAGCAAGAGTTTTTCCATCTTCTGTAAGAGAATACTCAACTCTGGGCGGTACTTCATTATATTGCTCTCGATGAACCAATCCGTCTGCTTCGAGCTCTTTTAGCTGCTTGCTCAATGTTCTATGGGCTATAGGTTTCAAATCATTCCATAATCTATTGTATCGTATCATTTTAGATTTGTAGAGCTTATATAAAATAACCCATTTCCATTTTCCTTGGATTTTTGAAATCGTGTAGTATATTGGACATTTTCCATACTTACTATTAAAATCCATAATATCACCTCAATACTTACAAAAAGTTTAGTATATAACAAAAATGTTCATACTTGAAGAACTTAACATAATAATATACACTTTACTTATTAAAGTCAAACACAAATCTAATTAAAGGGGAATGTGATATGGATTTTTTAGAATTAGCACAAAAGAGATACTCTGTTAGAAAGTTTAGTAATAAGAAAGTGGAAAATGAGAAGTTGAATTTAATACTTGAAGCTGGAAGAATAGCACCTACGGCTGTGAATAATCAGCCACAGCGAATTCTCGTTCTCAACAATGAGAAAGATTTAGACAAATTAAGTCTTTGTACACCTTATCGCTTTAACGAGACATTGGCACTATTGGTTTGTTATGATGAGAATGTGAGTTGGAAAAGAACATTTGACAAAAAAGATAGTGGCGGTATTGATGCAAGTATTGTTGCGACACATATGATGCTAGAAGCTGCCAATTTAGGCATTGGCTCCACATGGGTAGGACATTTTGACCCTGATAGTATAAGAACAACATTTGATATTCCGGAACATATCATCCCTGTCGCACTATTATTGCTTGGTTATCCGAGTGATGAAGCAGAGCCACACCCATTTCATACTAAGAAGCTCGATTTATCGAAGACTACTTTTTACGGTTCTTTTTCTAATGAAGAAACAGTGCATGAATAATCTAAAATTTGTAGTATGAAGCATTACTTCTGGGGCATACCATAGGTACGGAACTTTTTCAAAAACTAAAATATGATTTTGATTATTTATATAGCTTATTTGCTAAGGGATTTAATATATATATAAGAGTAATAGAGTTTCACTAAAAATTGGACTCTTATCAAAACTTCTAACTATTATGTTAGAAGTTTTTTCTATTCTTTAAATAGAATATATTTTCCTATATAATAAAGGACATTTATTAGTATTAGCTGGTGCAGGAAGTGGTTATCATTACATTTAAGTTGTTTTAGAAAAATATTGGTAAAAAATGAAGGATCTTGGAAAGAAAAGTAGAAAGGTAATTATAGTGATTGAAATTAAAATACGTATTTATAGTAATTATTAAAAAATGAATTGTTAATGAAAAAAAGGATTTGTAATGAAAAACGGGGTGTCATACCGGACACTACCTGCTAGTTAAGGGGAGGATGAAAATGGATGTACCAGTTAAAGTTTCAAGTATGGGAATTGTAGTAGCTAAATTAAATTTACAAAAGATATTGGTGTTAATTTTAAATTGTGATGATGAATGGGTTTTTCCAAAAGGACATGTTGAATTAGGAGAGAGCTGGATTGACGCAGCATGCCGTGAGGTAAAAGAAGAGAGTGGGGTTATGTTGAAGCAAGGCGAATGTTTGGGATTGATTGATGAATTTAGTTTTTATTTTGAGGGAGAAAAAGCTATAAAAGAAATAAAAGTGCATTTGTTTGTAATATCATAGCTGCAAGAAATTCAATATAATTCAGAAGAAGGATTCATTGATGGAAAGTGGGTAACTATTACAGAGGCATTTGATTTATTAACACATGATACTGCTAAAGCTGCTTTAGAAAAAGCAGTTAGAGTTTTAGAATCATAAATTGTACAAAATATTAAGGTTCTTTGTCAACTAGTGTTGGTAGAGAAAAATAAAATAAGATGAAGCAACATGCTGAGAAAAATATTCAGATAGTGAAGTATATATTAGAAAAAATTAATAGTTAAAGAGGAAAGAGTGTGAAAAATGAAACAGCATTTTTTAGATAATAACAATACAAAGGTACGGGTTTGTGAATGGGGAAGAAAAGAGAATCCTACAATTATTTGTTTACATGGGCTAGGTAGTACTAATTTCAGTTTTTTAGAATTAGGAGAGTTATTAGGTAATAAATATCATATTTTTTCTATTGATTTACCTGGCATGGAAAAACACCCGCATTTGAAAAGGATGAAGACTACGGAATTCCCAATTTAATGAATTGGCTTTCAAAAGTGATAGAGTTAATTGAACAAGGTAGCTTTTATTTGATGGCTCATTCTTGGGGAGGTTGTATTGCTCTTCATTATGCAGCGCAATATCCAGAAAAAGTGAAGAAAATACTATTACTAGATGGAGGGTATCATCAAAAGCAGATTCAATATGATTATTTTGCAAAAATTAACAAAGAACAATTGAATTTTAAACCTGATTGCTCTTTGGAAGATGAAATAAAATCATATAAAGTAGATTTTGATGGTTATGTATTCTCCAACTGGAATGATTTTTTAGAAGTTGAGAGGAACAATTATTTAAGATGGTCGAAACTATTAGAACAGGCTGCCAAGGATTTGATGAAAGAAGAAGCCGATGGAACTATTAGATTTTGTGCTTGTGGGGATACTGCAAGAGGTGCTATTAAGTCTATGTATAACTTCCCTACGGACGCTATATATGATAAATTAGAGACGCCAATATTGCTAATACAAGCAACAATTCCTGCATCTTGGAATGAAATTAGGACTATATTAGTAGAAGAATTCCAAAAACGTACTAATTCTTTAGTAAAAAGAGTAGAAGCAACACATTTACTTCATTGGGATAATCCTTTCCTAATAGCAGAGGAAGTAATAGATTGGATGAAATAATTAATTTTAGATTGAATTGACTTTATTGCAGTAATGGCTATATGATTAATAGAATATTAATTAAATGAATCAATGGATTTACAAGGTAAGGATATTAGAGGTACAGTTTCATTAGTATTAGCAGCGTTATCTATTAAAGAGTCTTCAATCGTTTATGGTATCGAATAGATTGATAGAGGATATGAAAAATCAGAAGTAAAACTTAGATAAATTGGTGCTAAAATTCAACGAATAAACTTAAAAGAATTGGAGGAAAGAAGTGGTGATTGGAAAAGTTTTATTCCCATGATAAAAGAATTAGAAAATCTATTTCATCAATATAATGAAGATGGAAAAGTGATACTGGAATATGATACTTGTATAAGCTACTGTAAAATGAAATAATTTATGAATTTAATTATATCTTTAGATTAAAAAATCATTATTTCAATATTAGATGATATAACTCTATAACCTATATATGATGATTACAAAGTCTATTGACTTCGATATGAAAGGTTATAGTTCGGTAGAGAATATAGAAGGATTTACTGAAAACACGTATATTGTATATATGATAAAGAACTAGAATTAAAGTGAAAAAATGAATTAATGGATTTGAAAAATGATATTGATTATTCTTATAGGTTATTCACTAAGGGAACTTAATATATAAAAGAATAATTGAGTTTCAGTAAAAATTGCATTTTTTGTCAAAACTTCTTACTAAATAGTTAGAAGTTTTTTCTAATATTATTTAAAATGAAAGGTGATTTCAGAAGTGAATAATACTCAATTAAACAAAGTAATGTAAAATATAAAATTTTAAAAAAATTTAAATAACGACAAGCTTTGACAAAATTTTTAGAAAATATAGTATATACTGTAAATTATCAAATAAAAGTTTAAGAATATTTTTTACAAAAAATACATTTAGAGGTTATATATGAAAATTTATGCTGTCAAAATTGTAGATATAAATGAAGATAAATTACTTTATTTATGCTCATCAATAGATTTAGAAAAAAACAAGAGGATTGTTAAATTTATTGATAAAAAAGATAAAATTAGAACATTAATTGGTGATATTTTAGTAAGGATCATAATAGCAAATGAGTTAAATATTAATAATGAGTGTATTATATTCGATAAAAACCAATATGGTAAACCTTATCTCAAAAATTATCCTAAATTTCACTTTAATATTTCTCATTCAGGAGATTTTGTGGTATGTGCAATTGATAAGAATCCTATTGGAATAGATATTGAAAAAATTAAGTATATTGAATATAGAGACATTGCAAAAAGATATTTTACTATGAATGAATCCAAATATATTATTGAAAAAGATTTATCCGCTCAGTTAACTAGGTTTTACGAGATATGGACGTTAAAAGAGAGTTATATTAAATGTATTGGACAAGGTCTATCAATACCATTAAAATCATTTTCGATTAATATGGATAAGTATAAAAACATTGAGTCAATTGAAGATTATGAGAATAATAGATATTTCTTAAAACTGTTGGAATTAGATTTGAATTATAAAATTGCTGTATGCTCATTAAACAAAGAAATTTTAGATAATATAGATATTATAGATCAAAGTGATTTAATAAATAAATATTTGAAATATAATCTAGATTAAGGGGAGTCATACTTATGATATTATTTTGTTTACCCTATGCAGGAGGTTCAGAGGCAATATATTATAAATGGAAAAAATATTTAGATTCATCTATAGAATTATACCCTATAGAACTGAAAGGTAGAGGTAAAAGATTTGATAAGGGATTTTATGAAAATTTAGAAGAAGCAGTAGATGATATTTTTAATAATATAAAAGATAAGATAGATAATACTGATTATGCCATATATGGTCATAGTATGGGAAGTCTTTTAGCATATGAACTTTATTATAAGATAAAAAAAATGGGATATCTAAAGCCTAAACATATATTTTTCTCAGGTTATAAAGCACCAAGTATTATAAGAACGAAGGAAAATATATATGATTTACCAGATTATGATTTTATAAAAAAAGTAATGGAATTAGGTGGAACACCAGAAGAAGTATTTAATAATAAAGAATTATTGGAGGTATTTCTTCCTGTAATTAGGAATGATTTCAAGATTCTAGAAAATTATAATTATAAAGAAAGAGAAGATAAAATAGAATGTGATGTATCAATTTTATATGGCAATCAAGAAGCTATCAATTTAGAAGATGTATTATTATGGAAAAATCATGTGTCCAGTGGATTTAAAATTTATAATCTAGAAGGAAATCATTTTTTTATAAATAAAAATGTTAAAAATATATCTAATATAATTAATAGTACATTATTGAGAAATAACATCAATACTAAGGAGATCGAATATGGAGTTTAATGATATAAAGTATTATAACTTGACGCATCCACAAAAGAGAATATGGTATATAGATAAGATTAATTTCAATTCTCCACTTCACAATCTAGGTGGTTGTTTAAATATAAAAGGAAACATTGATGTTGATAAATTGAAAGAAACTCTTAACCTTATTATTAAGATAAATGATGGGTTAAGATTAAGATTAACGGAAAAAGAGGGACAACCATTTCAATACATAAAAGATTATAAAAAAGAAAATATTGAGTATATAGATTTTAGTAAATATGAATCACCTAGAGAAGAACAATTAAAATGGGCTAAGAGCTTATTTAGAAAAACATTTCAATTATATAAAGATAAATTATATTATTTTGCCATATACAAAATAAATGAAAGACAATATGGAGTATTGTTGAATATCCATCACATAATATCAGATGGATGGTCCATAAGCTTAATTCAACAACAAATTTGTGAAATATATAACAACATATCAAAGGATAATCAAATTCACATTGATAAATATCATTCATATGTAGATTTTATAAAAGATGAAGAGAACTATATTAATTCTGAGAGATTTATAAGAAATCAAATTTTTTGGAATGAAAAGTTTGATGATATACCTGAAGAATTTCTATATAAAACATCAAGTAGTATAAAAGGTAGGAGACAAGTATTTAATATCAGTACCAATCTATCAAACAATATAAATAAGTTTATAGAAGAAAGAAAATGTTCTTTAAATACTTTTTTTATTACCATTTTACTTATATACATAAATAAAACAGCTAATAAAAAAGATATAGTAATAGGAATACCAGTATTCAATAGAAAAGGGAAAAAACAGAAAAAAATAGTAGGTATGTTTACAAGTACAGTACCTTTTAGATTTTATTTAGATACCGAGTCTAATATAGATGACTTAATAAATTCAATCAATAAAGAATTAAAATTTTCTTTATTAAATCAAAAATATCCATATGATTTACTAATTAAAGATTTGGATTTGAGTAGAAGAGGATATGATAGTCTATTTAAGATGTCTGTAAACTATTACAATTCTGAATATATTAATGACATTGAAGGTATAGATGTAGATATTGAAGAGTATTATTGTGGTAGTCAAAGCTATTCATTACAGTTAACAGTTAAAGAAATAAAAGAAGATAATATATCTGTAAATATTGATTACAAAACAGATGAATATTCTGAACAAGAAATTAAAGTTTTAAGTAGTTCTATTATTAATATTATTAAACAAATTACAATTGAAGACAAGCAAAGTGTTGAAGATTTAAGTCTTCTTAATCAAGATGAAATTAATTATAAATTATATACAATCAACTCAACTAATAATTCCTATCCAAGCAAAACAGTATATGAACTATTTCAAGAACAAGCTATTAAAACTCCAGATAAAATAGCTTTAGAATTTAAAGAAGAAAAATTAACATATAAAGAGTTGAATGAAAAATCTAATCAATTAGCAAATTATTTAATAGAAAATGGTGTAAAAAAAGAAAATACTGTAGGAATTATGTCCAGTCATTCTATTCAGTTGATTATAAATATTTTGGCAGTTTTAAAATCTGGAGCATCTTATTTACCCATTGATCCTAATTATCCTATAGAAAGGATTAATTATATGCTCGAAGATTCTAATAGTATGTTGTTGTTAACTAACTTTGAAGTAAAAAATGACATTAGATTTAATGGAAAAATAATTAATACAAATAATATAAATTTAGAATTGTATAGCAAAGAAAATTATTCTCAAATAAATAGGTTAGAAGATTTAGCTTATATTATATATACATCTGGTTCTACAGGGAAACCTAAAGGAGTTATGATTGAACATAAAGGTTTAACTAACTATATATACTGGGCTAATAAGATGTATTTAAATGTTGATGAAGAAGCAATGGCTTTGTATTCTTCAATATCTTTTGATTTAACAGTGACTTCAATATTTGCACCGTTAATTTCAGGAAATAGAATTTTAATATATGATAGAGATGATACTGACTTTATTTTATATAAAGTGTTAAAAGAAAATAAAGCAACAGTTATAAAATTAACACCAGCTCATTTAACTCTACTAAAAGGCATGGATAATAGTAAATCAAATATAAAAAGATTCATTGTGGGTGGTGAAGAACTAAAAGTAAGTTTAGCACAAGAAATTTATAATAATTTCAACAAAAACATAGAAATATATAATGAATATGGTCCTACTGAAACGGCTGTTGGTTGTATCATACACAAATATGAAGAAGAAAAAGATAAAAAATTATCTGTACCAATAGGATATTCAATTGATAATGTTCAAGTTTATATATTAGATAAGAATTTTAATATAGTTCCTACTGGTACAATTGGTGAACTTTATGTATCAGGGGCTGGAGTAGCTAGAGGCTATTTGAACAAGAGAGAATTGACATGTGAGAAGTTTATTAATAATCTTTTCATTAAAGGTGAAAAAATGTATAAAACTGGTGATACTGCAAGGTACCTAGAAACTGGTGAAATTGAATATGTAGGTAGAGTAGATAATCAGGTTAAGATAAGAGGACATCGTATTGAACTAGGAGAAATAGAAAGGTGTTTATTGGAAAACAAAGCTGTTAAAGAAGTAGTTGTAACATTTAAAGAAGATTTATCAGGAAATAATTTATTAAATTCGTATATAGTAAGAAAAAGTGAACTCACAGTTTTAGAACTTAAAAGGTGGTTTTTAAGATTTTTACCTCAATATATGATACCTAATAATTTTGTTTTTATAGACAAACTGCCTTTAACTGATAATGGGAAGATAGATTATTCTTTACTACCAAAACCACAACCGATTGAAAAAGAATTTATAAAGTATAATAATAATCTAGAAAGAGAACTAGTTAAAGCTATGGAAGAAATTTTAGGTGTAGAAAATATAAGTATGAATGATAACTATTATCAGCTTGGTGGGGATTCTATAAAAGCAATACAAATAGCTTCAAAACTTAAAAACATAGGATTAGAGGTCAAAGTAAAAGATATGTTAACTTATGATTCTATTGAAGAGATAGCAAACACTTTAGAAGAAAATAAGAATACAATCTCTATAAGACAGGATCTGATTGAAGGATACATACATAATACACCTATTATAAAATGGTTTTTTAATAAAAACTTTACCAATGAAAATTTATATAATCATTATGTATTACTAGAATACAATCAAATATTAGATATTAATAAAATTGAAATTGCTATGAATAAATTAATTGAGCACCATGATACATTAAGATTTAATTATGACAGAGAAAACAACAAACTATATTATAATAATAATCACTTAAATAAGAAAAAGAATGTTAAGCATTTTAATTTATCTGAAGGTTATGACTATAACCAAAATAAAAACATAAAATTTTTAATTAATAAAGCTGATGTTAAATTTAATTTAGAGAATAGTCGTTTGTTTGATATAACTATATTTGATTTAGATAAAGATAGACAAGCTTTATTATTTACAGCTCATCATTTAATAGTTGATGGAGTTTCATGGAGAATAAATGGAGAATAATATTAGAAGATTTTCTAAATATATTAAATCAATTAGATAAAAATAAAAAAATACAGTTACCAATGAAAACTTATTCTTATAAATATTGGTCAGAACAGCTACAGGATTATAAAAAAAAGAATTTTGAGAAAGAAAAAGATTATTGGAACTCTATTCTAAACAGAGATTGGGTTTATCCAGCAGATTTTAACAATAAGCAAGATAACACCAAAAATATATCTGTTTTAAATAGTGAACTTGATGGAACTACTACATGTGATTTAATTAAGAAAACAAATGATATCTATAGTCTAGAATTTAAAGAAGTATTAATAGTAGCATTAGCTCTTACAATTAATAATATAACAAACAATCATGAGGTAATTATTGAGTTAGAAGGACATGGAAGAGAAGCTATTGCTGAAAATGTTGATATTTCTAGGACAGTAGGATGGTTTACAACTATATATCTTGCATATTTTAAGATAGAACATACAGAACTTGATAAAAATATTAAATCACTAAAAGAACAAATAAGAGATATACCTGATAAAGGATTTAATTATGGTATTCTTAGATTCTTAAATCATGAATTTAAGAAATCTGATAGAAAATATATAAGGTTCAATTATCTTGGAGATTTTGACAATATCATAGATAAAGAAAAACTAAATGTATACAATATTGAATTTGGTTTAGATAACGATAAAAGAAATTCTATGTCATCCTTAATGGATATAGAGGTAATGATAGTAAATAGAAAGTTAAATATAAGTATCACATATAGTAATACGAGGTTTAAAAATGAGACCATCCAAACATTTATTAATAAGTATATGGAAACATTGCAGCTAATTTTAGATCACTGTATTAGCAAATCTTTTAAAGAATTTACACCATCAGATTTTAATACCGTTGACATTTCACAAGAAGATATTGACAGTCTTTTTAATTAATATATGTATTTTTATAACTTTATTTACTCAGAAAAGCAAAAAGTATGATTATCTTGATATGAGGAGCAATAACACTATGAGGAAAGTAAGTAAATTACTGATTAATGTAAGTATTTTTATTAGTTTTATTTTATTATCACTAAAGGGGTATGCTTTAGGTAATAATAGTGGAGAAATAATTTGTTTATCAGATAATGATAATTTAAAAATAGAAAATTTCATTGAAAAACAGATGAACAAAGGTAAAATTCCAGGGATGACGGTAGTCATAGTACAAGGAAATAAAACTATTTATCAAAAAGGTTTTGGATATTCTGATATAGAATTAAGAAAGGATGTTACTTCTAAAACATTATTTGAAATCGGATCCAATAGTAAAGCATTTACAGCTCTAGGAATTCTCAATTTACAAAAGAATGGATTGATTAAACTTGAAGATGAAGTATCTAAACATATTCCTTGGTTTAAAGTTAAGTATCAGGGCAAGGAAGTTTCAATAAGCATAGAAGAATTACTATATCATACAAGTGGAATACCATTTAAAACTATAGATAAAATCCCTATTTCTAATAAAGACAATGCACTTGATGAAACGGTCAAAACATTGATTAATATAGAATTAGATAGTGAACCAGGCGAGAATTTTCAGTATGCAACAATAAACTATGATGTTTTAGGATTAATAATTGAGAAAGTAACAGGAATGACATATGAAGAATATATCGAAGAAAATGTTCTAAAGCCAATGGAACTAAATAATACGTATCTTCATAGAAATGAAGCTGTTAATGAAAATATGGCTAAAGGATATAAGACTAACTTTTTAAAGCCTCAGATTTATGAAGCACCAGTGTATAGAGGGAATAAGCCAGCAGGATATATTATATCTAATGCTGAGAATATGGCAAAATGGCTTAAGATTCAGATAGGAACATCAATTGATTCAAAATTTGATAAAGACATAATTGAAGAGTCACATAAAGCTAATCGTAGGGTTGCACCTTTAGGAGATGGATCTTCATATGCTGCTGGTTGGTTTGTTTACCAAAAAGACGGAGGTGAGATTTCCCATGGTGGAAATAATCCTAATTACTCTTCATTTATATTGTTTAGACCAGAAGATAAATTAGGAATTGCAGTCCTTAGCAATACAAATTCAGAATATGTTTCAGCTATTTCTCAAGGAATTAATGAAATATTGCAGGGTAAAGATTATGATAATAATATAAAAGACTTAAATAAAACTGTAGACAATATATCTATTTTAATCATATGTATCATAACTTTAATAATTATTAGCACACTATACTTTATATTTAAGACGTTAAAACAGATAGTTAAAAAAGAAAGAAAATTAGAAATAAAAAATGCAAAAGATATTTTGAAGATTTGTTTTTCTTTAGTTTTCATGATTGGAATAAGTTATTGCATATATTTGATTCCATACATTTTATATATGGGGGTATCATGGGAGTTTGTATTTGTATGGCTTCCTAAAAGTATAAAAGTTGCGCTCTATTTAGTCTATATAAGTATTTGGTTAGTATACATATACTACTTAATTACAAGTTTTTATAAAAAAAAAGATGATAGATCATTATTAATACTATCAATATTAAGTATTGTTAGTGGATTTGGTAATGCAATTGTAATTTTTACTATTAACATGGCTGTAAATAGCAATAATGATTTAAAAGTTAAGATATTAGTATATTTTATTCTTGGTATAATCCTTTATGTTTATGGACAAAAGATCATGAGAGTAAAATTGATAGAACTAACAAATCAAATAGTATATTCAAAAAGGATGGAAATTGTTAAATGTTTATTAAAATCGCCTTATAATAAGTTTGAAAAAATTGAAGAAGGAAGGATTCAATCCACATTAAATAATGATACAGAAACCATAAGTAGATTTGCAAATATTCTAATTAGCGGAGTAACAAGCGCTATTACACTTATCATATGTTTTATATATCTAGGATTTATAAATATATATGCATTACTACTTTCTGTAGTAATAATATTCGTTATCGCAAGCATATATTACTTAGTTGGTAGATATGCAAATAGGATTGGAGAAGAATCAAGAGACCTTCAAAATATATTTTTTAAATTCATAAATGATTTAATAGGTGGATTTAAGGAATTAAGTCTTAACGAAAAAAGAAAGAATGAATTTGAAATTGATATGCAAAAGAGTAGTAATAAATATAGGATTAAGAGAGGACAATCAGCCCTTGCTTTTGCAAATATGTTTGTGATAGGTGAATTGTTATTTACACTTGCAATAGGATTTATAGTATTTATTTTCCCTTTGATATTAAGAAATTTAGATAGAACTAGTATATCAAGCTATGTTTTTATATTACTCTACATGACAGGTCCAGTTCATGGAATATTAAATACTATACCTAATGCTATTGAAGCAAGAATAAGCTTAAAAAGAATTAATAATTTAATTAGTCAAATATCAAATTCTAATTATAAAGACTATGATGATAAACAAGTGGCTATACAAGGCAATCTTAACCTAAAATCAAATGGTATAGAGTATGAATATGACAAAAAAGATGGACAAGGATTTAAAGTAGGACCTATTAATTATGAATTTAGATCTGGTGAGATAGTTTTTATTACAGGTGGTAATGGTAGTGGTAAATCAACACTAGCTAAATTATTAACTGGATTATATCCACCTTCTAAAGGATATATAACTTTAAATAACAAAATAGCTTCACAAAAACTACTAAATGAAAGCTATTCTACAGTTTTTTCTGATTTTTACTTATTTGATAAACTTTATGGAATAGATTATAAGGGCAAAGAAAAAGAAATGCAAAAATATTTAAATATACTGCAACTTGATGATAAAGTCAAAATAGAAGATGGAAAATTTAGTACAACTAGGCTATCAACAGGTCAAAAGAAGAGATTGGCTTTATTGGTTACTTATTTAGAAGATAGACCTATTTACTTATTTGATGAATGGGCAGCAGATCAAGACCCAGAGTTTAGAATGTTTTTCTATGAGACTCTTTTACCAGAACTTAAAGAAGGAGGTAAGTGTATCATAGCTATAACTCATGATGACAGATATTTTAAGCTTGCTGACAAAGTCATAAAGATGGAAATGGGGAAATTAGAAGCACATAAAGTTCAAAGGAGTGAAATTTATTAGTATGGAAAATAAATTAGATAGAAATAATATAGAGAATTTTATGTCATTAACTAGTTTACAACATGGGATATTATTTCATTATATTAGTGATGAATTAAGTACAGAATATCATGAACAATTAAGCTTGACTATTAAAGGGGATATAAAAATAGATTTAATGCAGAAAGCTTGGAATTCTGTAATAGAAAATAATGAAATGCTAAGAACAGTTTTTAGATGGAAAGGAATAGATAAACCAGTACAAATTGTTCTTAAAAAACATGAAGTTCCGATTCAGTATATAGATTTCTCAGGTGAAATAGATAAACATAAATTAATAGAAAATATTAAATCAAAGGATTTAAATAATAGAATAGATATAACGAGGGAGACTTTAAGGATTTATTTATGTAAGTTAGATGAAAATATCCATGAGATGATTATAAGTAATCATCATATTTTGTATGATGGTTGGAGTAATGGAATAATTTTAAAAGAATTAATGGAGAGATATACTTGTTTGTATAAGAGTAAAGATATTAAAAAAGTTAATAAAACAAAGTTTAGTGAATTTATTAAATATATAAATAATCTGAATAAAGATGAACAAAAAAAATACTGGTCAAATTATCTATACAATTTAGATGATAAAGGTGATTGCTTTAGTTGTAAGGAAGTAGGAAATTATAAAGAAATATCATATAAGATAAATGAAAATAAGGCGAATAAAATCAAAGATTTTTCTAAAGAAAATAAGATTTTATTATCAGCAATATTATATGGGGCATGGAGCATACTACTTCAAAAACTTAATAATACAAATGAGGTTATATTTGGTACAACAGTATCTGGAAGACCAGATAGTATTAAATCAATAGATAATATGGTAGGACTATTTATAAATACAATTCCTTTAAGGGTGAAATCGGATAATAATACTACATTTATAAATTTAATCCATGAATTAGATTTAGTTCTTAATGAAAGAAAAGATTTTGAGAACTCATCATTAGTTGATATAAAAGGCTATTGTGGTATAAGATCAGATGAAAAACTTTTCAATTCTATAGTTTCAATAGAAAATTATCCATTAGATTTAAATACAAATAAAGAAAATGTGCTGGTGATAGAAGACTTTTCAATTATAGAGCAAACGAACTATAACATGTCTTTAGAAATATTAACTTTTGATGGAATTGAGTTTAAATTTAATTTTAATAGTTTATCAATGGATGAAAGAATAGTTAGTAAGTTAGGAAACTATTTAGAAAGAATTATAGAGAGTTTATTAGACAATCCTAATATTAATATAGAAAACATTAATATATTATCAGAGCAAGAGAAAAATCAAATACTATATGAATTCAATGATACAAAAACAGACTATCCAAAGGATAAGACAATACAAGAATTATTTGAAGAGCAAGTTAAGAAAACACCAGATAATACTGCAGTAGTATTTGAAGATGAAAAATTGACATATAGAGAATTAAATGAAAAAGCAAATAATCTTGCAAGAGTTTTAAGAAATAAAGGAGTTAAGGCAGATACAATAGTAGGAATAATGGTAGAAAGATCTCTAGAGATGATAATAGGGATAATGGGGATATTAAAAGCAGGAGGAGCATATCTTCCGATAGATCCGAGCTATCCAAAAGAAAGAATAGAATATATGCTAAAGGATAGTGAAAGTAAGGTATTGTTAAGTGAAAATACTTTAGTAGAAAATATAAAGTTTGATGGTGAAGTTATTGATTTATTTAATGAAGAGTTATTTAAAAATGGATCAACAAATTTAGATAGAATAAATACTTCAAGTAATTTAGCATATGTTATATACACTTCAGGAACTACTGGTAATCCTAAAGGAGTAATGATTGAACACAAAAATGTTGTTAGATTAGTTAAGAATTCAAACTATGTAGAATTTAGAGATGATGATAAAATTCTTCAAACTGGTTCTATGGTATTTGATGCATCAACTTTTGAGGTTTTGGGAGCATTACTTAATGGATTAGAGTTATATTTAGCTAAAAATGAGACAATTATACTACCTGAACTTTTAGAGACGTTTGTAATTAAAAATAAAATTACAATATTATGGTTAACATCTGAATTATTTAATCAAATAGCTGAAGAAAATATAAATGTATTTAAGAATCTAAGATATTTATTAGTTGGTGGAGATGTTTTATCACCAAAGTATATAAGTTTAATTAAAAAACAATTTACAAACCTTAAGATTGTAAATGGATATGGACCAACTGAAAATACAACATTCTCTACAGCTTATCTAATTGAAAAGGAATATAGTTCTAATATACCAATAGGAAAACCTATATCCAACTCAACAGCTTATATATTAGATAAAAACTATAGATTAAGTGCAATAGGAATCTATGGAGAGTTATTTGTTGGTGGCGATGGAGTAGCAAGAGGGTATTTAAATAGACCAGAGTTAACTGATGAGAAGTTTGTGGACAATCCTTTTGAACCAGGTACAAAAATGTATAAAACAGGAGACTTAGTTAGATGGCTGCCAGATGGGAATATAGAGTTTTTAGGAAGAATAGATAATCAAGTTAAAATAAGGGGATTTAGAATAGAGCTTGGAGAGATAGAAAATAGGTTATTAAGACACGGAGATATTAAAGAAGCAACAATTTTAGTAAAAGAAAATAAAGAAAAAGAAAAATACATATGTGCATATGTAATAAGCAAAAAAGAAATAAGTGAGTTAGATATAAAAAGCTATCTAAAAGAAAGTTTGCCAGAGTATATGGTTCCAGCTTACTTTGTGAAATTAGAGAAGATGCCACTAACAGCTAATGGAAAGCTCAATAGAAGAGCACTTCCAGAACCAAATTTAGATGCAACTTTAATTGAATATGAAGCCCCAAGAAATGAAGTAGAAGAAAAGCTAGTGGAAATATGGAGTGAAGTATTAGGAGTTAAAAAGATAGGGATAAATGATAATTTCTTTGAATTAGGAGGACACTCTTTAAAGGCAATGGTTCTTATATCTAAAATTCATAAAGAACTAAAAAAAGAAATACCATTAGAAGAACTATTTAAAGGACCAACAATAAAAGAATTGAGTAAGTATATTGAAAGTGCAGAAGAAAATCCTTATTCAAAAATAGAGAAAATAGAAGAAAAAGAATACTATGAAACATCTTCAGCTCAAAAGAGAATGTACATGCTTCAGCAGTTTGATAGAGATAGCATAGCATATAACATGCCTGTAGTTTTTGAGTTAGAAGGAAAAGTTAACAAAGATAAGATAGAAGAAACATTTAGAAAGCTAGTTATAAGGCATGAAGTACTAAGAACATATTTTGAAACTGTAGAAGGCGAAATAGTACAAAAACTAGATAAGTCATATGAGTTTAAGCTACGAGAAAGAAGTGATAATGAGAAAATAGATAATATAATAAATGAATTCATAAGATCATTTAATCTAGAAAAAACACCATTATTTAGAGTAGAGTTTGTAGAAAATAGAGAAAATGTTTACTTATTAATAGATATGCATCACATAATATCGGATGGTATATCAATGAGTATATTAATAAAAGAATTTAAATGTTTATATAATGGAGATGACTTAGAACCTTTGAAGCTCCAATACAAAGACCTTGCAGCATGGCAAAATAACTTCTTAAAGTCAGAAACTATGAAGAAACAAGAAGAATACTGGATTAATAGATTTAATGATGAAATACTAGTATTAAACTTACCTACAGATTACGAAAGGCCGGCTGTTCAAAGCTTTGAAGGAGATAGTATAACTTTTGAAGTTGAAGAAGATACAACATTAGAATTAAGAAAACTTACAAAAGAAACAGGAACTACAATGCATATGGTATTACTATCAGTTTTTAATATCCTTCTGTCAAAATATAGTGGACAAGAAGATATAGTAGTAGGAACACCAGTAGCAGGAAGACCGCATGCACATATACAAAACATCATGGGAATGTTTGTAAATACATTAGCTTTGAGGAATAAGCCAGAAGGAAATAAGAAATATATAGACTTCTTAAAAGAAGTAAAAGAAAATTCATTAAAGGCATATGAAAACCAAAGCTATCAATTTGAAACTTTAGTAGAAAAACTAGATATAAGAAGAGATACAAGTAGAAATCCATTATTTGATGTAATGCTTAATATGGCTGATACAGTAACCAAAGAGAATATTAGGTTAGATAATGTTACATTAAAGCAATATGATAATGGAAACAAAATATCAAAGTTTGATTTGATATTAAATGCTCTAGAAAATGATAGAACTCTAAATTTTAACATAGAGTATTGTTCAAAGTTATTTAAGAAGGAAACAATAGAAAGATTAAGTAGTCATTATGTAAGAATCTTAGATAACATAGTAAATAATAAAGAAATAAAATTATGTGAAGTTGACTTACTATCAGAAGCAGAAAGAAATCAAATACTATATGAATTTAATGATACAAAGGTGAATTATTCAAAGGATAAAACAATACATGAGTTATTTGAAGTTCAAGTAGAAAAGACACCAGATAATATTGCAGTAATGTTTGAAGATAAGAGGTTAAATTATAGAGAATTAAATAACAGAGCAAATAGTTTGGCGAGAGTATTAAGGAATAAAGGAGTTAAGGGGGATTCTATAGTAGGAGTAATGCTAGAAAGATCTCTAGAGATGATTATAGGAATAATAGGAATACTAAAAGCTGGGGGAGCTTACTTACCCATAGACACAAAATATCCTAGAGAAAGAATTGAATATATGTTAAAGGATAGTAAAAGTGATATATTATTAAGTAAAAAAAGTTTGGCTGATAATATAGAATTTAAAGGTGAAATAATAGATCTATATAAAGAGAGTTTATTTGATGAAGATTCAAGCAATCTAGAAAAAATAAATAAATCAAGTGATTTAGCATATGTTATATATACTTCGGGTACAACTGGAAAACCCAAAGGTGTAATGGTAGAACATCATAATGTTATTAATCTATTAACTCATATGGAAAGGAATTATCCAGTAGAGCATAATGATGTATATTTATTAAAAACCAATTATGTATTTGATGTATCAGTAACAGAATTATTTGGATGGTTTATTGGATGTGGAAGTTTAGCAGTAATGAAGGAAAATTATCAGAGAGATATACATGCAATTATAAATTCAATAGATAGATTTAAAGTGACGCACATTAACGCTGTACCATCTATGCTAATTATTTTTAATGAAATAATAAAAAATGATTTAGGTAGGCTTGATAGCTTAAAATATCTATTTGCTGCTGGAGAAGAACTGAATACAAAAGTAGTATATGATTTTTATAATAAATTTAGCAAAATTAAATTACAAAATTTATATGGACCAACAGAGACCACTATTTATTCATCAATGTATTCAGTAGATAAAAAAATGAAATGTAAAAACATACCAATAGGAAAAGCAATACAAAATACTACTCTATATGTTTTAAATAATAATGAGATTGTACCCATAGGTGTACCTGGAGAATTATATATATCAGGAGATGGAGTTACAAGAGGTTACCTAAATAGACCAGAGTTAACAAGTGAAAAGTTTGTAGAGAATCCCTTTGAGCCTGGGGAAAGAATGTATAAAACAGGAGATTTAGCTAGATGGTTACCTGATGGAAACATAGAATTCCTAGGGAGAATGGATAATCAAGTTAAGATAAGAGGGTTTAGAATAGAACTTGGTGAAATAGAAAATAGATTATTGGAATATGAAAGTATTAAAGAAGTGGCAGTTGTTACAATAGAAAATAAAGAAAAGGAAAAATATATATGTGCATATGTGGTAAGTGAGAATGAAACTACTAAATCAGATCTGAAAAGTTATCTAAAAGAAAGATTACCAGAATATATGATTCCATCATACTTTGAACAATTAGAAAAGATGCCACTAAATAATAATGGAAAACTTGATAGAAGTGCATTGCCAGAGCTAAACATAAATGATGCTCTCGAGGAATATGAAGCTCCAAGAAATTCAGTTGAAGAAACCTTAGCGAAAATATGGAGTGAAGTATTGGGTATTGAAAAGGTAGGGATAAATGACAATTTTTTTGAATTAGGAGGAAATTCCCTTAAACTAGTTTCTTTATACAATAAAATTAATAGCATTTCATCACGATATTTGAATGTTCCGATTTCTATGGAAATACTAACCATAAAAGAATTAGCAATTTATCTTAGTAATCATGTTGGGCTAAATATTTTACGTCTTAAATTAATTTTTAATGAGGATGCTGAAAAGAGTATATTTGCATTTCCTCCATTATTCGGTTATGGATTATACTATCATAATGTATCTAAGACACTAAGAGACTACGCTTTTTATTCATATAATTTTATTCATGATGAAGATATCATTGAAAAATATGCTAATGACATTATTAATTCAAATAATTCACAACCATATACATTATTTGGCTTTTGTGTTGGAGGTAGAGTTGCTCTTCATGTGGCAAAAAGACTAGAAGAATTAGGATATGAAGTAGAGCGAATTATTACCATTGATTCTAACTTGACCGATACTACTGATAAATTTAGTGATGAAGAAATTAAAGAAGAGGTGGAGTATTATATAGAAAATAAATTCGATTTATTATACGAGGATTTCTTTGATGATATAAGAAGAAACATTGAATCATATATTAATTTTTTAACAACTTTAGAAGGGAATTTACAAGTGAACTGTGAAGTTTGCTATGTAAAAACCTCTAGTATGAATATTGATAGTATAGAAAAAGCAAAACAAATAACAAGTCAAAGATTTAATATTTATGATGGACCAGGAACACATGCAGATGTTTTTAATAGTAAGTTAAAAGAATATGCCACTTTATTCAGAGACATATTAAACACATAAGCGAATCTAAAGAAAATTTGAATTCGCTACAATAAACTATAAGGTCATGTAAACTGAATACAGTAATGTATCATAAGGAGGATAGAATATGTGGCTAAAAGAGAAAGAAAAACTTTTACTTATTAATATAAATAACAAATAGCGAAATTATACGAATGTGATAAGTTATAAAAATCATTTCTGAGTACGATTTAGTTACAATTCTCTTTAAACTTGAATCAAAAGAAGCCAAATTACTGGTTCTTTTAAGGAGAAAAATATTGATCTTTAAAAAATATAATACATATGTAGATAAATGTAAGGATTGAAGATATTAAAAGAATTTAATGAAGTGTTTTTTAGTGTAGAAGCTATATTAGAGTATATAACATTTTTTATACATATAGAGGTAATAAATTTAAAAACAAAACAATTAATAAAATGTTATATATATTTTAAAAAATTGTTTTTTAAGTACAAATGTATTTACTTATGATGATTCTGCATCAGAGGTAACATTTAAAATATTCAAGATTGTATTTGCTAAAAAATATCATTATATGAGTTCTGTAGAATACAAATACATTATATTGAAAAAATACCTAATTAAATATAGACAATCCATTATTTATAAATGAAATATATTTTCAATAGGATTATATAGTGGAATTATTTTAGTAAGTAATATTAATAAAAGTTTTGGAGGGGAAAAATGAATAAGGATATTAAAATATTTGCACTGCCATTTGCTGGTGGTAGTTCCTTTAGTTATAAAGATTGGAAGTTTTCTTTTGGGAATATTAAATTAATACCATTAGATTACTCTGGCCATGGTAAGTATTTCAAAGGAAAGTTAGCAGATGATTTTGAAGAATTAGTAAAAGATGTTGTTGAGAAAATTCTAACATTTGATATACAGACAGAGGAATTTTGTATTTATGGACATAGCCTAGGTGGTATAGTAGCTTACCATACAGCTTTAATTTTAGAAGAAGATTACTTCTTAAAGCCATTATGTACAATGGTGGGTGCATGTTATTCACCGAAAGATTTTGCAAACTTGGGAGACTATACTCAGATAGATGATAAATTAAAAAATAATTTAGTTCTTCAAGGTAGAGTATCAAAAACGTTAGTTTATACAAAAGAATTTGAACATTTCTTTTATCCAGCCATAAAAAATGATTTTAAACTTGTTTCAAAATATTATTTTCAGTCTATGAAATTATTGCAATCAGATATTGATATTTTTTGTGGCTTATTCGATTCTGATATTGACATAGAGGCGATGAAGAAGTGGTGCCAGTACTCAAATAGTAAAAGTAGAATTCATATAATAGATGGCGATCATTTCTTCTTAGAATCACATTCTAATGATGTGTGTAAGATAATAAATTCGATTATAGAACAGAAGATTAAATTAAAAAGAAAGAAGGTCGATTAAATGACAAAAGATAGAAAGTATAAAAAGTACAGTAATAAATTGGATTACTCATACTCATTTGGAACCTATGCTACTATAGATATGATTAAACACAATCCAATTGTAGTTGAATGTGTATTGGTACATAAGAAATTAGAACAAAGTAGCTTAAAAGCTTTACTTGATGTTTGTGAGGAACATGGTATTTCTGTCAATCAAAACTGTAACAAAGTTATTGAAAGAATTAGAACAAAAGGCAGTTATAATGTAATAGGTATTTTTAAAAAGTTTGAAAGAAAATTAGATTCATATTCGAATCATGTTGTTCTTGTTAATCCCAGTGATATGGGTAATGTTGGTACAATTATGAGAACGTGTTTAGGTTTTGGAATTTCTGATATTGCAATAGTTAGTCCGGCTGTTGATGTATTTAATCCCAAAGTAGTAAGAGCATCAATGGGAGCAATATTTCAAATTAACTTTAAGTATTATGATAGCTTTAAAGAATATGAAGAAAACTTTGAAGAAAGGGATTTGTACACATTTATTTTGAATAGTGCAGTTGATCTAAAGTCTTTAAATAGAGACTTAGGAAAAAAGTATTCATTAATTTTTGGAAATGAATCATCAGGTTTGGATAAATCCTTCTCAAAAGTAGGTCAAAGTGTTTATATTAAACATAATAATAAAATAGATTCACTTAACTTAGGTATAGCTGTAGGAATTGCTCTATATCATTTTCAATAATGGAAAATTACAATGTAATAATGTTAGGTAGGTGAAATTGTGTTTTATGATAATTTAAAAGAACAGAGTCAAGAAATATTAGAATTAACAGATTTACAACACGAAATGTTGTTTTCTATTGAACAAGGTGAATATAATTATAATGAAAAGGTTGTTTTAGAGTTATCTCATAGACTAGATAAAGATTTATTATATGAAGCACTAAAATATATGATAAAACGACATCCTTCTCTACGAACAGTATTTAAATGGAAAGGTTTAAGCATTCCTTTACAAATTGTGTTAAATCATATCAATATACCAATTTATACTGATGATTTTGATAGAAAATTACAAATTGAATACGAACCATGGTTTATTAGATTAAATAATAATGGTAAAGAATTAGAGTTTCATTACTCACATATAATCATGGATGGTTGGAGTACATCAGTTTTTTTAAAACAACTTTTTATAATTTATAGTCAATTGAAGAATAAACAAATAATTGATTGCAGAGAAAGAAAGTATCTTAAACATTTATATAAAGAAAAAAAGAAGTTAGGGAAAGATGACGTCAACGACTTTTGGTCGGATTATTTTGAAGGATATGAGCCATTTAGTATAATGGATTATTTTCCAACAAATACATTGAAGCAAAATACAGAATATAGAATTGTATTAAGGAACGAGTTGTCTCATAAATTATTAGAGTTTTCAAAGGAAAAGCAAGTTACAACTTCTACAGTATTGTATTTAGCTTGGTCAATATTATTAGGTTTTTTAACAGGAAAAGAGGATATATGTGTTGGAACTGTAACTTCAGGACGAAACAATGAATTTATTGATGTAGATTCAATCGGAATGTTTATAAGAAATTTACCTCTTAGAGTAAAGTTGACCAATGATATTGATCAATTGATTAGAAGAATTTCAACCATACTATCATCTTTAATTCAAAATGAATTAGCAAATCATAAGGAGATCTTTAAGAGTACAAAAGTAAGTCAAAGAAAAGTTATTTACGATAGTATTTTAGTAGTTGAAAATTATCCCCTTGAATTAAAGCAATTAAATAAAGATTTAAATTTCAATATAGAAAAAATAGATTTTCAAGAAAGTATTTCATATCCTTTAGTAGCTCAGATAATGGGAAGAGAGTCTTTTGAATTATATTTGTCAGCTGAAGGCAGCTTATCAGATAGACAGTTAGAAATGATAGCCAACTTATATATTAATATATTAGAAGATATTGTTATTAAAGGTGTTAAAAATGTTAACAAGATATCTTTTTTAAGTTCTATTAAAGACAAAATAAAAGCATGGCAACGGTCAGATATTTGGGAATCTAATATTGAGGATAAAAGGAGTTTAGCATCTCTTATTGTATGTGGTTGTAATAAATATTCAAATGAAATTGCAATAGTTGATGGGTCACATGAAATTACTTATGAAGAGCTTTTACAAAAATCACTAAAATTGTCTAATCACTTAAAAAATATTGGTATTAGTTATGGTAGTAAAGTTGCAATTTCCATGAATCGATCTCATAAAATGTTAATTTCAACATATGCAGTTATACTGGCAGGTGCTGTATACGTGCCTCTAAATCCAAAATTCCCTACTAATAGAGTAAAAGCTATTTTAGAACAAGCAAGGGTTGAAGCTATTATACACTCAACATCTGAAGGGCAAATAGGATTTGCTACTCAAGTAATTCCTTATGAAACTGTTATGATGCAGGACGATTTAAGTACAGAATTGGCATCTATTTCTATTTCAAACGAGACTCCAGCTTATGTATTCTTTACTTCTGGGACTTCTGGAGTTCCGAAAGGAATTCAAGTGTCACATAAGGCGATTATGAATAGATTAAGTTGGAATCATAAAGAAATGATTCAATCTTGTGATGAAGTCCAATTATTTAAAACACCGATAACTTTTGATGTTTCATTAATTGAAATTTTTTCAATATTCTTTAGTGGGCATAAACTGGTTATTTTACCAGAAGGTTACGAAAAGATCCCAGAAAAAATATTAGATTTTGTAGAAAAATTTAAAGTTTCTTATATACATTTTGTACCTTCAATGTTTAAAGAAATAATTAATTATATTGAAGTGTTTAATCGAAATGAAGCAATAAGATCTTTAAGCAAAGTAATTTGTAGTGGAGAAGTACTAGATTATGCTGTTGTAAACAAGTTTTATAAGATGTCAAAAGACTACAAGATAAAAGTATACAACTTATATGGTCCTACAGAGGCTGCCGTCGAAGTGAGTTATTATCTCTGTAAGCGAGATGTTGAAGTAGGAACTGTACCAATCGGCTATCCTATACATAACACAGAATTAAGGGTTTTATCTAGTACCAAGGAAAATCTTCCTCCTGAAGTATTTGGTGAACTGTATATCATAGGAGCAAATTTAGCAGATGGCTACATTAATAATATTGATTTAACTGACCAGCAGTTTATAACATTGTCTGACGGATTGAGAGCTTATAAATCAGGCGATTTAGCTTATTGGAATTTAGAGGGGGAGTTAATTGTTGTAGGTAGATTAGATAATCAAATTAAATATAATGGTGTTCGAATTGAATGTGAGGGTATTAAATCAATTCTATTAAATAGTGGTGAATTTGATGATGTAGAGGTTATATTTAGTCAGAGAGGTAAGTCACAGAAACTAGTTGCATTTTACACAGGAAAAAAAATTGATACTCAAGTAATAAAGACTAAATTAAGTAAAGAATTACCCAGTTATATGATTCCGAGTGATTTTTTTCAAGTGAAGTCGTTACCTTATTCAATTCATGGAAAACTACTGAAAACTAAATTGATTCAAGCTTATGAAAATTATTTATCCAAAAGAATAAAAGGTTCAAATTTATCAGATACAGAAAACTTGTTAATTGAAATTTGGTCTAAAATTCTAGGTACTACTACTGAAATAACGCAGCAATCAAACTTTTTTGAGTTAGGTGGATCATCACTAATGATTATTAGTATAGTTACTGAGATTAAGAAAAAATTCGGTATTTCGATAACAACTAATGAGGTTTATATAACTACTAACTTATCAGAATTAGCTTACTTAATTGACTATAAGAAATCAGAGAATAAAATTAATCAATTTTCTCATTTTAAAATCAGTGATATCCAAAGGGGAATGGCGGCAATTCAACTAATTAATAAAGATAACACAGCTTATAACCTAGGTGTGTCTATAAAATTAAAATCATCTTTATCTACTCAGAAGGTTTGGAAAACAATAAGTGATTTAGTTAAGGAAAATGATTATTTAAGAAAGATATTTAGATGGAATAATGGTGAATTAATACAAGAACAATTAAGTTATTCGGAATTAGAGTTTAAAGAGACAAATATTACTAAGGAGAGTCTACAAAGTTATATGGAAGCATTTGTTAGACCATTCAAATTAAATGAATTATTATTAAGGTTTGAATTCTTAAATGTTGATGGACAGGATAAATACTTGCTATTTGATATACATCATATTATATGCGATTATGTGACACTTCAGATATTGATTAAAAATGTAGTAAAGAAATTAGATGGTCAAAAAGTAGATAAAATTGAAAAAGTAAAATACAAAGAAGTATCAAAAGACAAAAAATTAACTTCTAAGGATTATTGGATGAATGTATTTAGAAAAAATACACAGACCCCTGCACTACCATGTGATATATATATAAACTCAAAGTTTAAGGAGTTTGCTTCTTTAAAATTTATAATTGATGAAGAAACTAAAAAGAAAATAGAGAAAATTGCGAAAGATAAAGGGGTAACTACTTTCCATGTATTATATACATGTTTCTTTATTATGGCATCTAAATTTATAAATAAGAAAGATTTAACAATTGGTACAAATGTGGTTGATCGTAATTCATTTTCGGATTTAGGTATGAATTTACAGATAATACCTTTAAAAATTAATATTGACGAAAAAGGGTCTTTTATTGATATTTTAATTGAACTTAGTGATAAATTCAGTAAGGCGTTAGAACATAATAGTTTCACTTATGGCGAGATTGTAAACTCTATCGAAACTTATAAGAATATTGATATAAACCCAATTTTTGAGATGATGTTCTTTAAGGAATTTGATATGGGTGAAGAATTAGACAATTCTACTTATTTTGAAAGTATAAAAAGTATTCAAAAACATGCTAAATTTGATATTTCTGTATCATATAAAGAGAGTCATAACTTTGAATTTTCTTTTAATTATAATAAAAACCTTTACTCAAAAAAAATGATGGAATTTTATGTGAATTCTTATAAATATATTTTAGAACAGATTTTTATTAACCAAGAGATAGGATATTTTGACTTAAAAACGTCCTCTGCTATAGATGACAGATTTTTTAGAGGTAAACAAGTAGAAATAGCCCCACAGACAGTACAAGAATTATTTGATAAACAGTGTCTAGAAATATTAGATACAATTGCAGTGTATGGAGAAGATACCTTAACTTATAAAGAGATTTATGAAAAAGCTAATAGAGTTGCAAATGGATTGTCGACCTTTGATGTAGAGGGTAAAATAGTCGCATTCAATTTAAGAAACAGAGTTGATATTCTTATAGCTACATTTGGAATTTTAAAAGCTGGAGGGGTTTATTTACCTTTAGATGACACATATCCTGAAGAACGATTAGAATATGTACTTGCTGATAGTGGAGCTCAAGTTTTGATTTCAGAAGAAGGAGAAACTTTTTCGGATATTAAGAATGTTAAATTTAAAGATTTGGTGAAGTGGAACAATGACAAATCAATTTGTAGAGGAAATATTAATGATGATGTGTATTGTATATATACTTCAGGTAGTATGGGAAGACCAAAAGGTTGTGTGATTACTCAGAGAGGGGCTGTCAATTATTTAAATTGGGCAAACAAAGAGTATTGTTCTAATAGAAGGGAAAATTTTGCCTTCTTTACATCTCCTGCAGTAGATATGACAGTAACATCAATGCTCATGCCATTGTTGTATGGACACTCTATAAGTACATTTGGAAATGGAACTAACAGTATTATAGAAGTTATTAATAGTGAACGAGTAACAATCTTTAAAGTAACACCAAGTCATTTAAAATTAATTGAAGAAAATCACTTGGTCAGTGAGAATATACAAAAAATTATTATAGGTGGTGAGCAATTAACTGGAAAATTAGCAGCTAAAATTGATAGATTATTTAAGTATAAAGTAGATTTATTTAATGAATACGGACCAACAGAAGCCGTTGTAGGATGCATTTGTCATAAATATCAAAGAGAAAGTCATGATAAAGTTGTTCCAATCGGGAAACCTATTCAAAATATGAATATTTATATTTTAGACGAAAATAAAAACGAATGTCCAATTCTAACTTGTGGAGAACTATATATATCTGGTATAGGTCTAATTGATGGATATAAAAACTTACCAAATTTAACAAAAGAAAAATTTATCACAAATATGGATTATTCTAGATTTGATAACCGAATTTATGCCACAGGTGACATTGTTAAAATGCATCCTTCTGGAATTGTTGAATATTTAGGACGTAAAGATCAGCAAATTAAAATAAATGGGTTTAGAATTGAGCTAGAAGAAATTATGTTTATGGCTGAAAGTTTGCCAGCAATTAAAGAATCGATAGCTATTGTTGAAGAAGGCAAGAATGGAAGTAAAATTATCGTTTTATACTATACGATAGAAAAATCTCAACATGTGAGTGAAAATGACATTAGAAAAGAGTTAAGTATTAAATTGCCGTATTATATGATGCCTACAAAGATTATAAAAATAGATAATTTTTCAATTGGTGTTTCTGGAAAATTAAAAGTACCAATAGAATTATTAAGCGAAAGTAGGAAGAAGGAATTTTCAAATACTAAGGAAGTAGAAAAATTCCTATCAGAATGTTGGGAGAAAATCTTAAACCATTCAAAATTTAGTATAGATGATGGTTTCTTTGAAGCTGGTGGTAACAGCTTATCGATTATCAAGTTACATGAGTTGATTGTAGAAAAATATGATGTTGATGTAACTGATTTATTCCGATACCCAACCATTAAAAGTTTAAGTCAATATATTTGTGAAAAGGATGAGACTAATGAAATAGTAACAAAACAATATAATGATAAGTTTGCGATTGTCGGATTATCATTTAAATTACCAGGTGCTAATAATTTAGAAGAGTTAAGAAATGTTTTTCTTAGAGGTAGCAGTATGATGTCTATTCCTAAAGGACAGAGACTAAAAGATGAGATGAAAATGCTTAAAACAAGAGGGTATGATACTGAAGATTATAGATTGGCTTTAACTGCTAACCTTGAAGATATAGATTTATTCGATAATGAATTTTTCAAAATTAATTACGAAGAAGCAGAGGCGATGGATCCATCATTTAAACTATTTTTAAGTACATCTACTGAAGCTTTATATGATGCTGGTTATAACAGAGATACATTGTATGGATTAAATGTAGCTGTAATTGGAGCTAAACCTGAAGATATAGGATTTTGTGAGTACTTAAATTCATATTATCCATCGAAAGCGAAAATAGGGGCTTTGAACAATGTAAAGCCAGTTATGTTAAATAGATTACAACATTTATTTAACTTAAAAGGACCATCTTATTTAGTAGATTCAGCATGTTCATCTGGGTTAGTAGCATTACATAATGCTTGCATGCATTTACAAAATGGTGAGTGTGAATTGGTATTAGTAGGTGGAGTAAACCTAATCGAACTTTCTGATATAGCAGAAAAGCAAAAGGCAGATGTATTATCTCCAAACTTTCATGCAAATACATTCTCTGATCACGCAAATGGAACTGCAAGAGGTGAAGGAAGTATCAGTTTTGTTATTAAGAGACTAGAAGATGCAAAAGTGGCAAATGATCAGATTTATGCAACAATTGAAGGCAGTGCTATTAATAATGATGGTCTTTCTAGCAGTGTTACAGCACCAAATGGTTCAGCACAATCGGAAGTTATATACCGAGCATTAAGAAATGCTAATAAAGAAGCATCGGATATTGGATTAATAGAGACACACGGAACAGCTACAAAATTAGGCGATCCAATTGAATTACAAGCTTTAACAGAAACTTTCAGTAAGGATACGGATGTTAGAGGATTCTGCGCTTTAAGTGCCTCTAAGTCATTATATGGGCATTTAGATTCGGTAGCAGGTTTATTAGGTGTGTTAAAAGGTGTTCTTTCACTTACTTATAAAGAGTTTTATCCTAATAATCAAATTATTGCACCAAATAGAAAAATAGACTTTATGACATCACCATTTTTCATTCCTACTGAAAATCAATATTGGGAAGTTAACTCAAATAATACTAGATTGTGTGGTGTAAGTAGCTTTGGATTAAGTGGTACTAATGGTCATATCATACTACAACAATGGCCATATGAGTCTAATGAGGTAAAAGTTTATTCTACACAAAACAAACCAAAGTTTAATTTGAGAAGATGCTGGATTGATGAAGAATCACAGTATACAAGTAGTTATGAAAGAAGTGTTGAAAAAAAAGTAATAACTATTCAATCATTGGATAGTATAGTGGATACAATTTATAATAAAGTAGAAAAACTATTTCCAAATAACACTATTGATAAAACTTTAGATTTTTACGAACTGGGATTTGATTCTATAACTATCATACAAATTCAGCAGTTTGTCATTTCTGAGTATAGTGTTGAAATAGGTATTGAAAATTTATTTAAAGAACTTAACACAATTGAAAAATTATCTGAATATATTTTTAAAAATGTTCCAGAAGAATGTGAAGTTGAATTAAAACAAAAAAACAAAAATAGATCTGTACAAGTGTATCATGATAGAAAAACAAAGAATTCTTATAGCTGGAATGATTACAATCTTAAATGCTATATAGAAGTGTTTTCTAAAAAGTACATAGAAAGATCAATTAAATCATATGAATTAATACATTCTGATAATATTCATTGGGCAAATGGTAGATTTATAATGGGGCAGACGAAAAACCTAGAGAAGCTCTCTTATCCAATTATAGTTGATGCTGCAAAAGGTGCTAAAGTAACGGATATAGATGGAAATGAATATTTAGATTTTTCTATGGGATTTGGTGCAAATCTATTTGGATATAACAATGAGGAAATTTCTAAAGCGGTTGAAAAAACACTTTCGACAGGTATTGTATTAGGACCATTGCATAAAGACCCATTTAAAGTAGCCAAAGAATTGAGCCACCTTACAGGTGTTGAAAGATTATCATTCTGTAACTCAGGAACTGAAGCTATAATGAACCTAATGAGGATTGCTAGAGCCTATACGGGAAAAAATAAAGTTGTATTGTTTGAAAACTCTTTTCATGGAACTATGGATTCTGTATTTGTTCAAAAAGATTACCAGAGCCAAGATTATAGAGTATTTCCTAAAAGCTTAGGAACACCATTAAAATTAGTGGATGACACATTGATGTTTAAATTTGGAGACGAAGAGATAATTGAGTTCTTAGAAAACAATCAAAATGAAGTGGCTGCAATATTAGTAGAGCCAGTACAAAGTAGAAATCCAGATTTAAGACCAAAAGAGTACATTAAAAACCTAAGGGAATTGACAAAGAGACTTGGGATTTTATTAATCTTTGATGAAGTAATTACTGGATTTAGATCCGGTTATAGTGGTGCACAGAACTATTATGGAATAGAAGCTGATCTAGTTGCTTATGGTAAAGTTATTGGTGGAGGTTTTCCAATAGGTATTTTCGGTGGTAAGAGTGAATATATGGACTTGATTGATCACAAAGGTTGGTCTAAGTTATCGGATTCTGGGGAAAGTGCTTTTACAGTGAATACAGGAGGAACTTTTAATGGACATCCTTTAACTATTGCTGCTGTTTCTGCTGTCATTAAAATACTTAAAAGGGAAGGTAATTCGATTTACAACAGACTTAATAGTTTAACTACTTATTTATCAGAAGATTTAAATATTTGGTTTTTAGAAAATGAAATAGATATTAGAGTAGAGCATTTCTGCTCACAGTTCATTTTTATTTCTAAAAACATTCAAAAGCTCAGATTATTACAATATCAACTTATATACAATTCAATTTATGTATGGGAGGGTGGAACATGTTTTTTATCTACTGAACACACGAAAGAAGATGTGAATCATCTTATTGATACAGTTAAGAAATGTTGTATGGAAATCGAAAATATTTTCAGCGAAGATAAAAATGACATAAGAGTATCAGAAAACTTAAATATACATGACTCTAAAAGACTAAATAAATTACTTAGTCAAGTAAAGGAACCAGAAGCTGTATACGCTTTAACAAATCAAGAAGTGAGCATGATTACTACTAATATTGTAAATCGAAGAAAACAGTTTGATGTTTCATACATCCATTTAAAAACTCCTAAGAGTTTAGATATTGATGTACTTCGGAAGAGTTTTGAAAAAGCCATTATATCTAGCGAATTTTTAAGAACAGCTTTTTATTGGCGAGGTCTTAAACAACCTGTAGGTATTGTTCATAAGAAAGTAATACCAAATGTTAATGTGCATAAGATACTAAATGATGTTTCAGATGATATTGAAGCAATAAAGAATCTTAGAAGGAAAGAAGGATTTAAACTTGAAACACCACCACTAATGTGTATGGATATTTTTGTAAAAAGCGATGGAACTGCAGAAATTTTAATTTTCTATTATACATCTTTAATTGACGGATGGAGTATGGACAAGTTCTTAGAACGATTAAATATGTTGTATGATGGTGCAGATACAAGTAAAGAAGACTTTAATCGACAATCTTATATAAATTTATTAAACAAAAAAAGCTTTAAAGAAAATACTGTTGATTATTGGAAACAACATTTTGGAAATTTCCAGTGTGAGTCTAAAGAGAAGAGCTATACTCAACCTATCGTAAATGAAATAAATACAAATGTCTTTGATATAACTAATGAGGAACTTAAAATAGTTGAAAAAATTAGTCATAATTACAAACTTTCAAAAGCCTCTATACTTTCTTTCTGTTATGCATGTGCTTTACAGCAGGATTCAAAACCAAGAGATGTAATAATTGCAATAACAAGCTCAGGCAGGAATGCAGAATTTGAAGGCATGCTTGATACAATCGGTATTTTTTCTCATATTACACCTTTAAGAGTCAACTGTAGTGAAGATGAATTGGATGTCCTAAAGATGATTAATTCTGATTTACTTAAGCAAAGAAACTTACAACCATTGCCAATTGATGACATTACAAAAGCTGTTGGAATAGATACAAGTATTCTTAAAAAAGCTATAAACAATCATGGTTTAGTATTTCTAAATCATAGCATTGTAGAACAAAAAGGACAATTTGAAGTTTACGAAGATTATGGATTTTTAGCATTACCTCTTAGAAGTTACATTACTCTAGGAAAAAATAGCAATATTTTAATTACTTATTCAAAGGAAATGTACACAGAAAAAGATGTATTAAGATTAAAAGAAAAATTTAGCGAAACCATTTGCCACTTACGCAAAAAAATATTGAAAACTGAGAAAGGAAGTGACATATGAAAACACCATATTATCAGTTCGATGAACGAGTTATTGAAGAAAATTTTAAAAAAATGAGTGAGTTGTTGTCGCCGTGCAAGGTTTTTTATTCAATGAAATCTAATCCTAATAGTAAAGTAACAGGTGTGTTGTCTAAATTAAATGCTAGATTTGAAATTTCGAGTCTTGAAGAAACAAAAACATTAAAACAATTAAATATAGAGAAAGAAAGGATATATTGTGGATTACCTGTTATGAAAGAAGAGTTAATTAGAGAAATTTATCAAATTGGATGTGGACATTTTGTATTTGATAGCATGAGAGAACTAAAATTGTTATTAATCCTTGCTCCAAATGCTAAGAAAATCATGAGAATTTGTGTAACGAACTTATCAGATGATGCTATTGGCTATGGTATAAAAGATGAAGAAATGGAGCATATATTAGAAGAGTATTCTATGCACATTGATGGTATAAGTTTTCATATTAGTAATCATGCTAATTTAGAGCCAGCTATAAATGCTTTAGATAAAATTGATCAATTGCTAAGTAGATTTAACAGAGAAATGATTGTAAATATAGGTGGAAGTTATAAATTGGACTGTTCTGAGGAAACATATGATAAGTTGAAAAACAAAATGATTGTAATGTCTGGAAAATATACATTAAAGTGGATGTGTGAACTAGGAGCATCTATTATAAATACAGCTGGTAGTGTTATAACAACAGTTATTTCCACTTATGAACAAAATGGATTCATAGATGTTTTTATAGATTCAGGTATACCTACTGGAGTTATGCGTAAACCAGGGAAAGTTATTAACTTAGAAGAAAATCGAAAGAGTAGAAGGACATACTACAGATTCTTTGATACTACTAGTATGAAAAAGCTATTATTTCAAAGTATTTTGAGGGAAGAAATTATTGAAAATGATCGATTACAGCTTACTGATTATGGAGCTTATTCACTTTGTTATAGCAATAATTTTCACTCTCAGCCAAAACCACAAGTAAGAATAGTAGGGAGGAATTAGTTCTGTGGAAAATTGGTATCAAATGTTTCTGATGAATAAAAACAAAAAAGATCAAAAATCACTAGCAAATTTTGCAAATAATATTTCATTAACTCACAGTCTTTCCAATGGAATAAACAACTTCTTGGCACCAGAACTATATAGAAAAATGATAAGAAGAGACATAATGAATGGAGAACGAATGTGTGGTTATACAGCAACATCAGGATATCCTTCATTAACTTATGGTATCCAATTATATGAACAGGTGCTATGTAGTGAAAGTGTAGAACCTAATGAGAAAATATGTAAACATATCTCAGTTACATCTGGTGCTACAGCAGCCATTAACTATTTGTTTTCTTATTTAGCGGCAAAACATTGTTGTAGAAAAGTACTTTTACTTGGATTAAATTACTATTTATTTAAAGTATGTGCAGTTAGATTTGGATTTGATATAGAAACTTTAATGAATAGTAATAAAGACACTATCGCACCTTCAGTTGAAGAAGTTAGAAGTAGTATAAAAATGATGGAGAATCAAGTGGTGGTTTTAACACTACCATTTAACCCATCTGGAGAAATCTACAGTTATCAAGAGCTTGTTGAAATTATAGTAAGTTGTAAAGAAAATAATAGTTTGTTAGTAATTGATAAATGTCAGATGGACGAGCTTGCCTCAGAATATGAATTTGTGAATATTTGTAAGGCAATCCTTGAGGCTAAAGCTGAAGAAGAAGTAATTATTATAAATAGCTTTTCAAAAACACGAAGTCTTGCTGGAGCAAGATTGGGTTATATCTTTTCAAATAATAATGAGTTAATAGAATATGTTTCTTATTTAAATGAAGTAAACTATTATAATCATGGACTAATGTATGAAAATGCAGTTCTTATTGATCTGTTTTTTAGGTTATTACATTATAAAGGTTTTCAGTATAAGAAAAAATTAATACGTCAGTTTAGAAATATTATTTTATTGACTATGGGAAATAGTGAATATCAAAAAATCTATAAACCAATTTTCAAAACCGAGAAATTAGATTTGTTAATGGAAGACTTTAAAAATGAAGTAAGTTCAAATAGTGAAATTGTATTTAAAAATTATAAGTACTGTAAAGAAGAATTAAACGAATATTTATTATCTATAACAGAATTAAAGTCAGGTTATAATTTCTGTATTAGAATTCCTATAGATATAAATCTTGATGAAATAGATTTTTGTAACAAGATAACTGAGTCATTGAAGATGACTGTATTAAGTCAAAGTTATTTTTGTGGCGAAGACATAGATATGTGTAATTCTGTATGGATTCGAGTAAGTGCCGCAGTTAAGGAAGAAGTATTTCAGTCATATATAGATAATTTAAAAATAACATTAAGGAGTGTATACGAAGATGATTAGAAAAAGATTAGCAAAAGTAATTAGTGAGATTGGAGAAAAACCACTTACTGTAGAAGAATTAGGCAACAATGACTTCCTAAAAATAGGGATTAACTCTCTGACGTTTATTAAAGTAGTTGTTGCTATCGAAGAAGAATTTGAGATATTCTTTGACGATGATGAATTAAACTATGAAATGTTTGGAAGTTTTGAAAGTGTATGTTCTATAATAGAAAAGAAAATGACTGCATAAACTTTCAATAAATTTTATCAAGAAATATTAGACTGTTTAATTTATCTCTGAAGAGATATAGAGATTATATACAAGGAGGATTTTTATGGAAAATCTAAATATTAGTCAAACAGTACTTACTTTAATTAAAGAGAAATGTCAATTAGAAAGTAAAATTGATTTAAAGAGTGACTTAGGTAGTTATTTTAATTCAATTACATATATTCAATTTCTAATTGCATGTGAAGATGAATTCGATATAGAAATTGATGATGATGAATTGGACATGGCTATTTTTCAAACAGTTGAAGATATAGTTAATTTCGTTTGTAAGAAAGTGGATAATAAGTAAAAAAGTCAATATATTTGTATTCTTTACGAAGCTATGACTTGTCAGGAGGTAAAAATGAAAGTATGTTTAATTAATCCATCAAAAGTAAATGAAAATAAAAATGCATCACCATTAAGTACTCGTAATAAATATTTTATTAACCCTTACAATTTATCACATCTTGGACTTGGTTATATTGCATCGGTATTACGTAAAGATAATTTCGAATCCGATATAATCGAATGTCCTGTTGAGGATATTACATTGAATGAAATTGTAGATAAAATTAAAAGTAATAAATATGATGTTGTAGGGATTTCATCTTATTATTACAATTACCTCAACACCACTAGATTAATTAGTAAGATAAGACGCCGATGTCCAAATATTTTCCTTTTTACAGGTGGTTTTTTACCAACATTAGTACCAGAGCTAGTTTTGAAAAACCAAGATCAAATCGATTGTTGCGTAATTGGTGAAGGTGAAATAACAGTTTTAGAGTTAGTTAAAAATTTGTATGAGGGAAAAGATTGGAAAACAGTTGATGGTATTGCGTATAAAGAAGATAAAGAAGTTAAAATCACTAATAAGAGAAAGTTAATTGATAATTTGGATATGATACCGTTTCCAGTTAGACCCTTTGTACAAGACAGAAGAATTGCTTCATTAATTACTTCAAGAGGTTGCTATGGAGTTTGTAACTATTGTGGGATTAGTGAGTTTATGAATAAATGTGAAGGTAAAAAATATCGTCGTCGTTCACCTTTAAATGTAGTTGATGAAATCGAATACTTACAAAAAAAATCAGATATAGAGTTTATTTCATTTAGTGATGGTGTCTTTCATATAGCATCGAAAGTTGGAGAACGATGGTTTGATGAATTTGAAAAACTTATATTAGAGAGAGGAATAAAAATTAAATTTTTATGTGATTTCCGTGCAAATGAAATTGTAAAAAGACCTGATCTTGTAGAGAGATTTAAAAAAATAGGCCTTTATAGTGTTAACATTGGAATAGAGAGTTTTGTACAAAAACAATTAGAGTTTTATAGAAAAAATGTTACAGTTGAGCAAAATATAAAAGCTGTAAAAATAGTAGAGAAGTTAGAGTTATATTATACAATAGGAATATTAATTTTTGATCCTACAAGTACAATTGAGGAAGTGTTAGAATTTTGTAATAGAATGAAAGATATGAAATATTATGAAAAAAATTACAATATCACAAGACCATTATCAGTTGGTAGTCGTGTTGTTGCAACAACGGGAACTGAAGTTTTTGAATACGTTAAAAACAAGCGATTGTATCGTAATAATGACTTTAATTATGATTTTTCAGATTCGAGAACAGAATTGTGTTATAACTTAGTAGAAAAGTGGGCTGACCTTGTATCACCAGTTTTTAATTTGAATTATATTTCTTATATCTCAAAAGAACATGAACACCTTGGTGTAGATGATGATATAAGGATGCTTTTTCAGAAATTATACATTTTAGATAGAGAATATATTATTAATATATGTAAGAAAATTATTGCAGGTGAAGCTATGTACATATATGAAGATGAAAATTTCCTTAAACCATGGATAGAGGAATTGAATTCTATTGAAAATGAGCTGAAAAACTATGAGCTGATGTTAAAAAAGTACTATTAATATTAAATAAAAGTAGGGAGGTGTAAATTATCAAATATGCAACACTTTTCCAAGGGCAAGGTAACTATAATACTTTACCAAATCGAGAGATCTATGAGAATAGTAAAGAAACCAAAAGAATGTTTGAAATTGCAGAAGAAATCACTGGATTACCTTTGAAAGAATTACTACTTACAGTTTCTAATATAGGAAACCTTAAAACAAATTTAGCACAGCCATTAATATTTATGTTAGAGTACTCAAAATATCAATACTACTCAAATAAGATTAAAGAAAAACCTACTGCTCTTTTGGGACATAGCCTAGGTGAAATTACAGCTTTAACAGTAGCTGGAGGAATAGCATTTGAAGATGCACTTATCCTTGTAAAAGAGAGAGGGCGTTTAATGAATGACATTACTAATAGTGATGAAGGTATGATGGCAATTATAGGAGCAAAGAAGGAGCATGTTGATGAAATTTGTAAATCTGTTTCAGCACAAACAGGATTAATTGCTGTAAGTGCAAATTATAATAGTCAAACTCAGACTGTAATATCTGGAAATAAAGAAGCTTTAGAATTAGTTAGTCAGAGACTAGAGGATACTAATATCAAGTATTTGAATACAAGTTGTGCATTTCATTCACCAATTATGAAAAATATAGAGAAGCAATTTCAAGATTTAGTTCATGAATTCGAATATAAACCGTTAAAAATACCTGTTATTTCAAGCACTACAGGAATATCATATGCCGCATCGTGGAGTATTCCTTATATTTTAACAGAGCAAATTTATAGTCCTATTAAGTGGGTTGATGCAATGGAGTATTTAATAAAAAAAGGTGTTCTTAGATTTCTACAAGTATCAGAAAGTACATTATTTCAGACCTTCGATTCACATTTAGGTATGACCTTAACATGGGATAATTATGAAACCATTAGAAAAGTATCAAGCTATAATTTTGATAAATTGTATACACAAAGTAGTAAAAACTTATGCTACTCTACACCAATAATTGGAGAGTGCTTACATCAAATGATTGCTTACAAGTGGAGAGCTAATATAAGTGAAAAATCTATTAGCGAAGCACAAAAATCATATGATATAATTATGAATTTGTACTCAAAAATATCTGATAAGGAAATAGAACCTACAAAAGAACAAATCTATTTAGCACTAGATGAAATGGATAAGGTATTATCTCTAAAAAATATAAAACCATCTAAAAAGATAGATATACAAAAAATGTTATTAAGTAAGTATGGCATTGAGAAAATGAGGTGTAGTTAGGTGTTAGATTCCAGAGATTTAGAAATAAATGAAAAAAAGAAAATAGAAATAGAAGCGTTTAATGATTGTTTCTATTATTCTTGTATACACAGTGCTCTATTTCCTGTCATTAGGTATTTTGAAGGGAATATTCTTTCTTTGATGTCTAATGGAACTCCTTATTATTCTAATTTCTATGAAAATGGAATAATAAAATTACAAACTCGCATCAAATTCGAAACCGAGTACGAGGAATTATTAGGTAATGAAGGTATAAAAGTCGCTGAACAAAGAGTTTCTCAGTCCGTTATAAGTGAAATAATTAATTTAATAAAAAAAGATATGTTAGTTATATTAAGTGTAGATTGTTTTTATTTGAGCAATAGGCAGGATTTATTCCATAAAGTTCATTGGCCACATAGTATTTTAATACATGGATTTAATAATATTACAAAAGAGCTCTACGTATTAGACCAATCTAATAGAGAGTCTATTGATTTTCATGTACAAAAAATACCTTATGAATCCATAAAACAAGCTCATATAAGCTATTGCAAGATGAAGGAGAGTAATGAAAGTTACAGTAACAAGGAATTTCTATACTTTTTTAAGAAAAAGAAGAGTGTTAAATTAAGTTTAGAAACTATAAAACAACAATTAATGAACAATAGAGAAGCACATAGATCAATTGTAAAAAAAGGTTTGTTAGATTTAGAAAAATTCCAGTTGTCTATAAATAAAAATTTGAAAATAATAAAACAAGATAACCATGCACTTGAATTGATGTTGGATGGAATAAATGATATCGTAAAACAAAAAAAATGGGAAAAATATTTGTTTGAAAATTTATATACTAATGATGAACAAGTAACCATAAAAGTTTATCAAATATTAAAGGCTTGGACTTTTATTAGAAATTTAATAGCAAAAATCATGTTTTCAAATCGAATGACAAATGAAACGCAATTAAGGTTAATTTTAGAACTTGAAAAGATTGTGGAATTAGAAAATGAATGGGTTCAATTATTGACAGCTATGAATTATAAAAAATAAACTTTAAGGATGACTTATTGGAGGGAGAATAACATGTGTAGAACTGGATTAAATGTTGGGATAATGGGGGAATCACTAAGACCACCAGTGCAACAAAAGATGGTTTATGGCTATGATATTGCTGTTAATGAATTACTAGATTCAATTTTGGAATATAGTAAAGCTAGTACTATTAGTTGCTTGGTAGAACCTCAGCAATTTCAACAAAATATGATAAAAAGAAAAAGTAGAAAGATACAATTCAAATCTAACGTAGAGAAGGAAATAAGTATGATAAGTGAATATGATCTAATATTCTCACAAGAATGTCGTGATAATTTAAATGTAGATGTTCTGCATAATGTAAGCAATGAATTCATCGAATTAGTATCATTGAGAGAAGCATTAGGACAACATATTCCAGTAACATTTACAATTCATTGTGCAAGTTACCAAGAATTACTTAAAAACTTTTTTTATCCAATGATTACATTACCATTAAAGAGTTATGATACTTTAATATGTACTTCTGAAGCTGTATTTCAAACGGCTGAAAAGATTTTAGAGAAAACTGAAACTGTTACAAAAACAAAACAAAATATTAAATTGGTAAAAATTCCATTAGGAATCAATACAGATAAGTTTAAACCTATGGAAAAAGAGCCGTTAAGAGAGAAATATGGGTTGTCTAATGATGAATTTGTTATTTTATGGTTAGGGAGATTTTCAGCTTGTGATAAAGCTGATCTGTATCCATTACTACATGTTTTCTCAAATTTAGTGAGGAAGAATAAAGATAAAAAATTAAAGCTAGTACTAGCCGGATATCAAGACGAGCGTTTTGATTATATTGGAGCATTAGAAAAATCTGTTGAAAACTTAGATATAGAAGAAGAAGTTGTGTTTATGAAAAATCATAGTATTCAAACCAGAAATGAGTTATATAGTATGTCAGATGTGTTTACATCGCCTATTGACAATGTTCAAGAGACTTTTGGGATAACTCCAATTGAAGCTATGGCATGTGGAATTCCTCAAGTTGTATCAGATTGGGACGGTTATAGAGACACTGTTGATGATGGTGTTACAGGTTACCGTATTCCAACATATTGGTTAAAATGTGATGAAGACATTAATAATTTTGGTATGTTACCAAGTAATAATGATAGACGACATCAAATGCATCATTATCTTTTAGGACAATCTGTAGTAGTTGATTTAGTAAAATATGAAGAGGCTTTTCAGAACTTAATAGATGATAACGAGTTATTAAAAAACATGAGATTAGAATCAAGAAAGCGAGCCCTTAAAAATTATTCTTGGGAAGTAATCATAGATCAGTATGATAAATTATGGAAAAATAAAATTGCTTTAGCAAAAAAAAGTAATGAAGAGTTTGATGTTGAAAAATTATATCTACCTGACTATTTTAACAATTTTTCAAATTATGCAACAAAGACGATTACAGAAGAATCTAAGTTTACTATCACTAAAGTCGGTGATCTATTTAGAAATAAAGACATTCCTAAATCTTATGATTCAGATGGATTGGTTTATAATTATGAACTATTTAAATGTATTCTTATACACCTTAATGAAAGTGATAAAAGCATTATTGAACTTTGTCAATTACAAATTGATTTCTCTAATGATGAAATAAAAAGAACTCTAATGAAGTTGTGGAAATATGGCATGGTAACAAAGATTTAGAGAAGGAGAGTAGTTATGGAAGGAAAATATTTAGACGTTAAAATAAATAATCAACAAGCGTTAAATTGCCTTGCATCAGTATTTATAAATGTTGCAGAGTACTATGGTACAGACTATCAAGGTATTTATAAAGGCGTTTGGGGATTTGATTATGATGTCCAAAGTTCAAATCTAATTTTTCACTCTATGAAAGTACCGTTATATGTAGATACAAGAGAAATATTAACTAAAGAACATGGACTTGAAACAATTGTTGAATATGATCGAATGGCAGAAGAGGCTATTGAGATTATAAGGAAAGATTTAAAAGAAGGTAACCCAGTATGTGTTTGTTTAAATGCATGTAACTGTAAATGGACAATAGCTTATAGAAGACTAAGATTTATGCACAACTGTCTAATAATTGGTGATGATACAGAAAAAGAAGTTTTCTACATTTCAGATCCATTTTTTAATACTGAACTAGCAGAATTACCTTATAATGAATTTCTTGAAGGATATTATTATGATCATCGATTTAAGAAAAAAGGGGAGCCTCAAGATATTAATTACCACTGGAAAGAAGATATTCGTGCTGCATTAATAAATAATAAAGAAAGCTTTGATAAAATAAAACAATTTGGTGGGTTTGTATTAGACAGTTATAAAGAATTAGCAGATTTAGATTGGAAACTTTATAAAGCATATGAATTTACGTACTTCTTTAGAGTTTACTATTATAGTCGATATAATTATATAGAGTTTTTACAATACATTACTGAAAATACCGAAGCAGATTTTTATCAAGAGATGAGATTACTTCAAACCAGCAAAGAATATTGGGGGTATGTGTGGAGAATTATTCAAAAAATTGTAAATATATCAAGTTATAAAAAAACTGAAAGTTATGCTAAAGAGGTTAATCAGTATTTAAGTAAAATTTCGAAAATTGAAAGTGAAGTATGGGAGAAATTATCCGACAAGGTTAATAACTAAAGTAATTTATATTAATAATAGTGAAATTTCTGAGAAATACAAGTCAACAAAAACAATGACATAAAATAAAAAGCAAAGGATTTGTTAATTGTGATAATAGAGGCGTTTAGAAAACAAGTGAATAAAAATAAAGATGGAATTGCAATAGATTGTGAAGGAACTAAAATAAGCTATGGAGAATTAGAGTTAAAGTCTAATTGGCTTGCAAATCAGTTATTAGATCACAATATTAATGCCAATGATATTGTTGCCGTAGTTATGGATAATAGCATTCACTATATTATTTACATATTAGCAATTATGAAGATTGGTGGAACTTTCTTACCCATAGACAGCTCATTTCCTGATGCAAAAATTCAAACAATTATAAATCAATCAAATTGCAAAAATATTATCACAAATAATCAGAATAGAATGAGTCAGATTTTTGATTGTGAAATATTGCAGTTTGATTGTTTCGAGAAACTTCAAGTATTTGAATGTTCTAAAAATCTAGTAACTGCTTATATCATATTTACCTCAGGAACTACAGGAAGTCCTAAAGGGGTTGCTATTAGCGAAAAATCTTTTTGGACTTTTTTACAATCTATGAGAGATGTGTTTGATGTAGAAAATTTTGAAAAAGTGGCTTTTTTAACATCAATTTCTTTTGATATTCACCTGGTAGAAACTATATTCCCATTGGTAAATGGAAAAACACTATTGGTGACAGAGAATAAAAAACAAAGTCATTCAGATATTAGCAAATTTTTAGCTATAAATAAAGTGGATTTTCTTCAACTCACACCCTCCCGATTAAAATTATTACTTCAAGATGGAAAAAATACTGTATTTTTAAAGTCATTAAAGTATTTATTGATTGGTGGAGAGGCATTTCCCAAGTTTCTTTTGAAAAAGGTTAAAAAATATACTAATGCAAAGATATTTAATATGTATGGACCTACGGAAGCAACAATATGGGTAAGTTGTGCTGATTTGACTGATACTAATACGATAAGCATAGGAAAAGCATTTTCTAATTCAGAACTATATATTGAGGATAATACACATGAGTTATTAATTGCAGGAAATTGTTTAACAGATGGATACTTAGGAAATCTTGAGTTAACTCAAAAAGCTTTTAAAACTTTAGAACATAGAGAGAATAAACGTTATTATCGTACTGGTGATGTTGTTAAAATGACTGAAGATGGAGATATACAAATCATTGGTAGATGTGATCGTCAGATTAAGATTAATGGTTATAGAATTGAACTAGAAGAAATAGAAGATACCGCTTTACAGTTCAATAATAAAATAAGGGATGCTATAGTTTATTTCAAAAAGTTTGACAACTCTAATATTTTTGATTTGTATGTTGTATGCCAAGAACTTATACAAGTTGAGTATTTGCAACGATTCTTAAAAAATAGATTACCATATTATATGGTACCTCAAAATATATTTGTTATTGATGAGATTCCATTAAACAGCAATGGCAAAGTAGATCATTCTAAATTTGAAGATTTGTATAAAAAACGAAAAAAAAGTTCAAAAAAATATGAACCAGTTTTGACAATTATAGAAAAAGTTACTGGTGTTCCAATTGTTAAGGATGTTGATGGTGGTAAAGGTGATATAAATTTAGGAAGTTTAAGTGTTGATTCAATTAACTTTGTAAGAATCATCATTGAGTTAGAAAATTATTATGACATTGAATTTGATACTAAAATGATGGACTTTAAAATATATGAGAGTTTTCAAGAGTTAATAAATTATATAGATTTGGCAGTGCAAAAAAAAGAATTAACTATACTAGATGAGTCTTTTGAGTGTAGTCACATGCTAGATCCAAATTATGAGAAATTATTGGGACAAGGTAGGTTCGGGATCGTTTATCGAGCAAGTGAAACTGAGGCTATAAAGTTTTTTCATCCGATTAGAGATAAAAATTCACTTAATGCTGAGATATACAAAGTTAAAGCTTTAAGTGGAAAAACACCATTTACAACTACGTTTATTGAAAGTGGTAATATCAACTACAACGATCAGAATGTACAATATTTCAAAATGCAATATATTGAAGGTGTTACAGTTGAGGAATTAATTATGTCTAAAAAAATTGACCCTTATGTATTGGTAACTATTTTATGTTCAATTGTTGGAACTTTAAAGGTTGCAACAAGCTTAGGTTTTGGACATCATGATATAACTATAAGGAACATCATGATTTCTGAAGATTATGAACAAATAATCCGAGGAAAAGAATATAGTGTATTTCTAATTGATTTTGGAGCTCATCAGGATCTTAATGATTGTAGTGGTATTCTTGATGTTATTAATAAAATTTCTAAAAAACTTAAAGTCGAAAACGAAGAATCAGAAGAGTTTGTAAATTTTCTAAATAGTGTATATATACCACTACTTAGTAGATATGAAAAGGATATATCAACAGACCATGAAAAAGTAATTAGTGATATCTACCAAACACTACTTGATCATATACCAGAGAAATGGGATGGGTTAAAGAGCATACGAGAAAACAGATATAAATTGCCAGATTCAAATAATCATATATTAGTATAAAAAATTTAAGGAGTAAAATTGTGTGTGATAATAATAAAATTCAAAAGTTGTTAGAAGATGTAAGCCAAGGTAAAAATTTTAAGATAGCTCTTACTGTAGTTTCAAAAGAATGTTTAGAAAAAAGGAAAGTTACTTATGAAATTGCGTCAAATAGCAAAGCTTTTACAGCTTTAGCAATTCTATTATTAGATAGTCAAGGTCACCTGAATATTAAAGATAATATATCAGAGTATCTTCCTATGGGATGGAATTTTAAAATGAATGGTAAAAAAGTGGATATATCTATATTACAATTACTAAATCATACTTCAGGACTACCTGGCAATACGTATAAGTTTATGTCTTCTTGTGAAAAAAAAGATTCATTAAAATCAATTGCAGAGAAAGTTATTAATGAACCCATAATTGAAGAGCCTGGTAGTATTTTTAAATACACTACTGCTAGTTACTGTCTCTTAGGGTATTTGATAGAATGTATTTCTGGGAAAAGTTATCATCAATTTATGGAAATGTCAATATTTAAACCTCTAGGTTTAAAGAATACTTATGCCACCCTATCAAAAGCACAGAATATGATCAGTGGTACACAAAGAAAACTTTGGTATAGAAAAGAAATTATAAAACCATATTATGAATTTGCACCTGCAGGGTTTCTTTATTCAACACCAGAAGATATGAGTAAGTGGATAAAAATACAGTTAGGCATCAGTAAAGTATCTGAGGAATTTAAAGCTATTATAAAACAAAGTCAAGATGAGTTATATTATGCTAAGACAGAAAAAAACAAAGTTTATTATGGTTTTGGATGGTATAAGAATATTGATGAAAATGTTTACTATCATGATGGAATGAATCCATTTTTTAGTTCTTACGTGATGTTTTCTAAAAATATAGACTCAGGTGTATGTATATTGAATAACAATTTATCAAGTAAAACTTCTTTGATTGCAAAAAAAACTTTTAAAGTAGTAAAAGGCGAAAAGGAAGATAGTAAGATTTCAAAGCGGGATAAAGAAGATAAAAAAGATTTAACTTTCAAAGTATATTTAATAATAGAAATGATTATTTTGATAAAGTTGCTCTTAAATCTTGATTATTTAATGATAGTTGATTTTTTGATCGCAATTTTTATAAGTAAAATTAGTGTGAAATCATTTTGGGAATATGAGTATTGGAAGAATATTAAAGTTTGGATATTAGATAGTATGAGATATTTTTTTTTCACTACTGTTCTTTTATTAATTTCACTTTTTCATCTGGCGGGTAACTATTTAGTAGATCTGGTGTTGAATTAATAAGTTTATTAAGTATTATAGTCATATTTAGAATGTTAAATTTAGAGTTAGAATTTGATTTGAATAATTAATTATGTAGGAGGTATTTTATGATTTTATTAAATTATGAAACAGTAGAAACAGAAATATGTGATTGTATGATGGCATCACTTGTCAATACAGCATGTTATTATGGTAGCGAATATGAATACCTATTTAAAGGGGTTTGGGTGTTTGACTATCATAAAAAAAATGATGAAGAAACGAGTTTTTGGAAAAGATTATCTATACCTGGCCTTGTTGATGCTCATGAGCAATTAAGATTATATCACGGAATTAATCTAATAACTTGTGATGGAGATTCATATGGAAGTTTTGTTAGTAAGGTTAAAGAAGAGCTAACTTTAGGGAATCCCGTGTGTATAGAGTTTAGTGCTTATCATTGCCCTTGGGCGGGAGTTTATCATAAGTATGAATTAAAACACTTTTGTTTAATTGTAGGGTACGATGAAACAAATAGAAAGTTTATCTGTTCAGATCCATACGTTACTGAAGATTTACAAGATTTTTCGATAGATGAGTTAGAGAAAGGTTTTACAAGATACTTTATTTTTAGGAAAGAAACACCTGAGAAAAGTTTTAAAAGTTGGAGAGAAGATTTATTATTAGGAGCAGAATCTAAATTCATTGAAACTGATGGAAGAAATATATTTCAAAAATTAAAAGACTTTGCTGAGGAAATAAAAAATCCAGATAATTTTATTGATGAAATGAGAAAACAAAACAGCGAATATTCTTATGAATTATTCTATCAAATGAAATATATTTCGCATAGTAGATTAAATTATGGTCAATTTATTAAATATATTGCTGAAAAAACAGGTGTTACTGAGTTAAATAAATGTGTAGAGTTATTAATAAAATCTAGTAAAGAATGGAGAATTATTTGGTTAAAGTTTACAAAAGTTGCTTATATGATGAATGAAGTGAAAATTCAAAAGTTACTAGACAATGTATTCGAACGTATTAACTATATTATTGATTTAGAGACAGAAACAGCAGAAAGAATTATCAGTATATGTAAAGTGAGATAATAAATTTAATATATAACCAGTTATTATTCGAGAATTTGCTATATATAAGAATAACTATAAAAATTCAATTTTACATAATGATCACGGTTCTTAATTTATTTCTAAAGAGTTCATAGAATTTTGTGAAAGCAAAAATATTACACAAAGTGTGAGTAAAGCTGGTTGTTCATATGACAATGCTCCTATGGAGAGATATTTCAATTCATTTAAGAATGAATTTTATTAAATTTATTGTGTCTATTTTATCAATATGAATTTAGAGTTGATAAAACCTGTATTAGACGATGTTACTGGGTTCACCAGAACTGCACTAGAAATTGAGAATATAACATTAGACATCAATTAAAGGTGTCAATAAGATATTATTTAAGAGCAAAATCTCTTTTTCACTTCAATTTCAGAGGGAGTCCTAAGAGGTATATAAAATCTACTGTAGAAAATATGATAAGGAGGTCAATATGATAAAACCAAGAAGATTAAGAAAAGGGGATAAGATTGCCACTGTGAGTCTCTCTGATGGTAATGCTGGAGGTAAGATGCATCATCGTTATCAACTAGGTAAAAAAAGATTAGAAAAATTATATAATGTTGAAGTTGTTGAAATGCCAAATTCACAAAAAGGATCAGAGTATATATATAAACATCCAGAAGCGAGAGCAGAAGATTTAATGAAGGCATTTGAAGATAAAAGTATAAATGCAATTATAACTAATACTGGTGGAGAAGATACATTAAGAACAATGGAATATGTAAACTATAATATAATAAAAGATAATCCTAAAATTTTCATGGGATATTCAGATGCCACGGTTAATCATTTTATGTGTTATAAAGCTGGACTAGTAAGTTTCTATGGACCTGATATATTTGCACTAGCTGAGCCAGGGAAATTACCAAATTATATGAAAGAAGAAATATATGATAGTATATTTAATATTAATAATAAAAAAGAAATAAAGCAAAGTAAAGTATGGACATCAGATAAGTTCAATAAATTAAAAGCAGAGTCTTTTGAAAATACAAGAAAAATGAATACAGAAAAATATGGGTATGAGATATTACAAGGAACAGGAAAAGTAACAGGAAAACTGATAGGAGGTTGTTTAGAAGTATTAGAAATGATAAAAGCAACTGAATTATGGCCTAATTTAGAAGAATGGAATAATAAAATATTATTTTTTGAAACTAGTGAAGATAGTCCAAATCCATATTGGTTAACTTGTTGGCTTAGAAATTATGCTGCTATTGGAGTGTTTGATAGGATAAACGGTATTATAATTGGAAAACCAAATAATGAGAAATACTATAACGAGTATAAAAAGATATATCTACAGGTAATTAGAGAAGAAGTAGGAAGAGATGATTTACCTATATTATATAATATGAATTTTGGACATACCTTTCCAATGTGTATTCTACCCTATGGAATAGAAGCAGAAATTAATTGTGAATATAAAAAAATTGTATTAGTAGAGTCGGGAATTATACATTAATTATGATAGGGAAATAGAAATTAAGTGTAGAAATAGTATATAATAATATATATTGTCAAAACTTCTTACTAAATAGGAGGCCACTGAAAATCTTATGATTATTGAGTGAAATTAAAAATTTATAATGAAAAAATACTA